>PEAN01000106.1 GCA_002753735.1 Magnetococcales bacterium DCbin4 | reverse complement strand
AATCCCCCAGACCCCTTTTTTCTTTCAATAATTAATTTATAATCATCATATTGCAGTAAAACGATGTGTTTACCCATATTTAACGCTAGAAGAGCAAAAAAAAGGTCTGGGGGCAATCCCCCAGACCTTTTTTTTCTTGATCATTGTTTACCCTGACCTTCCGCCGGAAGGCCAGGGTGGGTTTCGATCAATACCGATAATGTTCCGGTTTGAACGGTCCCTGGACGGGAACACCGATATATTGGGCCTGCTTTTCGGTCAACTGGGTCAGTTTAGCACCCAGCTTGCCAAGATGCAGACGGGCGACCTTTTCATCCAATGCCTTGGGCAGGACATAGACGCCAATGGGGTATTTGCCAGGGTTGTTCCACAGTTCCAGTTGGGCCATGACCTGGTTGGTGAATGAATTGGACATCACGAAGCTGGGATGGCCGGTGGCGCAACCCAGGTTGACCAGCCGTCCTTCCGCCAGGACGATCAACCGTTTGCCATCGGGGAAGATGACGTGGTCCACCTGGGGCTTGATGTTCTCCCAGGTCAGGTTGCGAATGCCGGCAATGTCGATTTCCGAATCAAAATGGCCGATGTTGCAGACAATGGATTGATCTTTCATCGCATCCATGTGGCTGCGGGTGATGACGTTGACGTTGCCGGTGGCGGTGACAAAAATATTGGCCAAGGGGGCGGCTTCATCCATGGTGACGACCCGGTAACCCTCCATGGCGGCTTGCAGGGCGCAGATGGGATCGATCTCGGTGATCCAGACGGTGGCTCCCAGGCCACGGAACGATTGGGCGCACCCTTTTCCAACATCACCATATCCACAGACCACCGCAATCTTGCCCGCGATCATGACATCGGTTGCCCGTTTGATGCCATCCACCAACGATTCCCGACAGCCATACAGATTATCAAACTTGGACTTGGTGACCGAATCGTTGACATTGAATGCTGGAACCTTCAACAACCCTTTTGCCGCCATTTCGTTCAAGCGGTGGACACCGGTGGTGGTCTCTTCGGAGATGCCACGCACCCGGGCCATCAGATCGGCATATTCAGGGCGGTGCATGACGATGGTCAGGTCGCCACCGTCATCAAGGATCATGTTGGGGGTCCATCCGTTGGGACCACGGATGGTTTGTTCAATGCACCACCAAAATTCTTCTTCGTTTTCCCCCTTCCAGGCAAATACCGGGATTCCTGCCTGGGCAATGGCAGCAGCAGCCTGGTCCTGGGTGGAAAAAATGTTGCAGGAGGACCAACGCACTTCTGCACCCAGGGCGACCAGGGTTTCGATCAGAACGGCGGTTTGGATGGTCATGTGGAGACATCCGGCGATGCGTGCCCCGGCAAGGGGTGAGCGACCGGCATATTCTTCGCGCAGGGCCATAAGCCCTGGCATTTCGGTTTCGGCAATGCTGATTTCCTTGCGTCCCCATCCCGCAAGGGAAATGTCGGCGACTTTGTAATCGTGTGTGGCGACGGTCTTTAATTTGGGTTGGGCTGACATAAAGGTATGTTTCTCCAGGAATGTATTGGGGTTGCAGTCCAATGGATGGGATTGGGAAGGGAACGCACTGCCAATCCGTGAAGGCTTGAAGGCAACGCCTCCAAGGTCTTGATTTGAGATCAACACCTTGGAGGCGCTACCACCAAGCCTCCGCCGGGGGGGACTCCCCCCGGCCCCATGAGATCAATCAGATGCCCGCCGATTGGCGGATGGCTTGGGCTTTGTCGGTTTTTTCCCAATAAAACTCAGGCAATTCCCGGCCAAAGTGGCCATAGGCGGCGGTTTTACGATAGATGGGCCGCAACAGATTCAAGGTTTGAATGATGGCCTTGGGGCGTAAATCAAAATGTTCCCGGATCAATACTTCGATTTTTTCGTCTGAAATCTTGCCGGTGCCGAAGGTATTGACCATCATGGAGACCGGTTTGGCAACCCCGATGGCATAGGCCACCTGGACTTCGCAACGGTCCGCCACGCCGGAGGCGACGATGTTCTTGGCGATATAGCGTCCCATGTAGGCGGAAGAACGATCCACCTTGGAAGGATCTTTGCCCGAAAAGGCGCCGCCGCCGTGATAACCGGCCCCGCCATAGGTGTCCACGATGATCTTGCGTCCGGTCAGGCCGCAATCGCCGACCGGCCCACCAATGACGAACCGGCCCGTGGGATTGACATGATAGGTGGGCGTTGCTTTCATCAGAGCGGCGGGCAGCTCGGGTTTGATGATTTCCTCAATCACCGCTTCACGCAAATGATTGTAGGCAATGTCGGGGTCGTGCTGGGTTGAAACCACCACGGTGTCGATGGCCACCGGTTTGCCATCTTCATAGCGGATGGTCACCTGGGATTTGGCATCGGGACGCAACCAGGGGAGTTTCCCTTCTTTGCGAAGCCGTGCCTGTCGTTCCATGATCCGGTGGGCGTAATGAATGGGGGCGGGCATGAGTTGCGGGGTTTCGTTGCAGGCGAAACCAAACATCAATCCTTGATCGCCTGCTCCCTGATCCAGATCCAACCCTTCGCCCTCGTTCACCCCCTGAGCGATATCGGGTGATTGCCGGTCCAGACTGACCAATACAGCGCATGAGGCATAATCGAACCCCATCTTTTCGGTGGAGTTGTAACCGATCTCCTTGATCGCTTCTCGTACCGTTCCCGGATAGTCGATGACCGCCCGGGTGGTGATTTCACCGGCAATGATGGCCATTCCGGTCGTGATCATGGTTTCGCAGGCGACCCTGCTTTTGGGATCCTGTTCCAAAAGGGCATCCAGGATACCATCGGAAATCCTGTCGGCCACTTTATCCGGATGCCCCTCCGAAACCGATTCAGAGGTGAAAAGATAGTTCCTGCTCATTCCATGAGTCTCCATCAAAGCTGATAACCGAGGATCATGAATGATCCCACCAGAAGATACCTACTGACATTCAAAAAAATTCTCAAGAAAAAAAGAGTATTCGCCTTTGCGGGAATGATGGGGGATTGCTCCCATGGGTTTTGATTTGGTCTGGAAATACGTTCCACTCTATCCAAAATTGGTCAGATTGTCATGGCATATGACAGGACATTATCCCCTTTTGGCACGGGATTCCGGCCAAAGTTCCATTCAATTACCGTTCCAATTCCCGATGGCGTACCAAAACCTGATATCCCATGGGACCCAGCCGTTGGGCCAATTGCTGCACCAGAAACACCGAGCGGTGATGACCGCCGGTACAGCCGATATCGACTGTGAAATAATGTTTTTTCTCTTTTTCGTAACGTGGCAGCAGATAGCTGAACAATTCAACCAGGCGATCCAGGAACTCCTGGACATCGCCATCCCGGCCCAGATATTCCTGAACCGGGGCTTCCAATCCGGTGGCATTTTTCAGTTCGGGGACATAAAAGGGATTGGGGAGGAAACGGGCGTCCAAGACCATGTCGGCATCGGTATTCAGTCCGAATTTGAAGCCGAAGGATCTCAGGACGATGATCAGATTTGCCGAGGGCAAAGGTTGGAACAGACGCTGCAAACGCTCCTTGTGTTCCGGCAAGGTGGTCAGGGAGGTATCCAGAATCCTGTTGGCCATGGCCCGGAGTGGTTGCAGCGCCTTGATTTCCACCAGGACCGCTTCGGTTACGGTACGGTCGTTTGCCAGCGGATGCCGCCTGCGGGTTTCGCGATAGCGTGAAACCAGTACTTCCGGATCCGCTTCCAGAAAGACCAACTCCATGCGCTGTGCCATACCCGAAAGTGCGTCAAGCATGAGGGGCAATTGTTCGATGGCATTTTCTTCACGCCAGTGCAGACCGATGACCAATCCCCGGGTTGCGTTTTGCTGCGGGCGATAATGTTGGGCCAGCGCAATGATCCCTCCAGGGGGGGGATTGTCCATCCAGGCATAACCCATATCCTGCAAATGCTTGAGCGAACTTGAAATCCCTGCCCCAGAACATCCGGTCAGAAGGATCAGATGATCCAATTTTTCCGGTGAATTCACTCGTTCCACTCCAAGTTGGGCACCCCTGGGTGCATCACATGACGGTCCGACGGTAACCGCCTGTCGTAGACGATGGCATGACGGGCAGGCAAAGCGGAAAGGACCGACCGGGGTTCCCAATCAATCCCAGGGCACCCGGGCGCTGTCAACATGTCCACCCAACCATGGATCGGGGGGGCATATGGTACGCCGCAGGCGATGCGGCTGTACATTCTTCTTTGAACCGTATCCTGAAGTTCCGGTCTGAATCGGGATTCCCTGGTTGATTGGGAACAGCGCATGGCCCAACTCCTTGTCAATCGTCACCCTTTGGCGCCAATTGTTTTCGGCGTGAGGAGGAGGGGATATTCAATGCATCACGATATTTGGCCACGGTCCGCCGGGCAACGTCGATGCCCTGTTCCTGAAGCAGTTTGGCCAGTTTTTCATCCGAAAAGGGTCGGTTGGCGGGTTCGCTGTCCACAAGCTTGCGAATTTTGTATTTGACCGCCTCGGAGGAATGATTTTCGCCACCGGTCTGGGATCCCAGGGAGGAGGAAAAGAAAAATTTGAGTTCAAAGATGCCCCGTGGCGTGTGCATGTATTTATTGCTGGTCACACGGGAGGTGGTCGATTCATGGACGCCGATGTCATCGGCAACATCCTTGAGAATCAAGGGTTTCAGATATTCCTGGCCGTGATCGAGAAAATCTTTCTGAAACCGGACGATGCTTTCCGCTACCCGGAATATGGTGCTGGAACGTTGTTCCAGACTTTTGATCAACCATTGGGCGGAACGGGCATTGTCGGCGAGGAACCGTTTGTCCTGCGATGAAATGTTGCTGCCCAGCGCTGCTTCGTAGGCCCGGTTGATGCGCAGTCGCGGTTGGGTTTCCGGATTGATCTCGACGACCCATTCGCCTTCGATCTTTTTGACGAACACATCGGGGACGACATAGTTCGTCTGGTCGCTGCCATAGGCCAGACCTGGTTTGGGATTGAGCGATTGAATGACGGCGACGGCTTCACTCAATTCCTCCTCATCCAGTTTGAGGATTCGTTTGAGCTTGCGAAAATCCCTCCGTGCCAGATCTTCCAGGTTTTCCAACAGGAGGGTATAGGGGGGATGCGCCATCCCCTCGTTCTTCAATTGCAGGTACAGACATTCCGCCAGGTTGCGTGCCCCGACCCCTGCAGGGTCGAAGGATTGAATCAGGATCAACGCATCTTCCAGATCTTCTTCCGAAGTGCCGATCATTTCGGCGATGGCGTTCAGATCGGTGGTGAGGTATCCGTTTTCGTCGATGGCATCGATCAATGCCAGTCCAAGGGATCGTTCTTTTTCGTTCAGGGCGGAGACCCCCAGTTGCCAGACCAGATGATCCTGTAACGTCTGGCTCCCCGTCAGGGTGTTTTCCAAGGGTGGGGCTTCGGTACTCGTCGAATTTTCAAAGGGGAGCGCCGAGTAGCTGTCACCGTAGACATCATCCCATGAGGCATCGACCTGAAGATCTTCGTTGAGGCCCGATTCGGGATTGTCGCGATCCAGTTTTTCCCGTTCCTTGACGATGTCGGTACTTTCAGGCCGCATGGGGAAGGATTCCTCCCCTTCCGCGCCATAGTGTTCCCGGGATTCATCCATTTTTTGCGGTTCGGATGATTCCCCTCCCTCCCCTGCGCCGTCTTCCCGTTCCAGAAGCGGATTTTTTTCAAGTTCTTCCTGTAGATAGTCCGCCAGATCCAGGCTGGACATCTGTAACAGTTTGATGGCCATTTGCAGTTGGGGCGTCATCACCAACTGCATACCCATCCGAAGTTTGAGTTCCAAACCTAAAGCCATGACTTCCCTTGTGTCTAATCGAGCTTGAACGTCTCTCCAAGATACATTTGTCGGACCTGGTCATCCTTTACGACCGCTTCGGGGAGACCCCGAGCCAGTACCCGTCCTTGAGAAAGGATATAGGCTCTGTCACAAATTCCCAAGGTCTCACGAACATTATGATCCGTGATCAGTATGCCGATCCCTCGTTGTTTCAAGTGCAGGATGATGGCACGGATATCTTCGATGGCCAGGGGATCGACTCCGGCAAATGGTTCATCCAGAAGAATGAATCGGGGTTCGATCGCCAATGCCCGTGCCACTTCGACCCGTCGGCGTTCTCCGCCCGACAGGGTATAGCCCATGGCCCTGGAGAGATGGGAGACCCCCAGTTCGACGAGCAGTTCTTCCAGTCTTTCCAGTCTTTGCTCCCGTGTCAACGGCAATGTTTCAAGAATGGCCAGAATATTGTCCCGAACCGACAGTTTGCGAAACACCGAGGGCTCCTGAGGCAGATAGGAAATGCCGCGGCGTGCCCTGAGATACATGGCATCATTGGTGATATCGCGCCCATCGAGCCATATGGAACCCTTGTCCGGGGCGACCAGGCCGACGATCATGTAGAATGTGGTCGTTTTTCCGGCACCATTGGGACCGAGGAGACCGACGACTTCGCCGGCGGCAAGTTTCAGCCCGACATCATCCACCACCTGCCGTCCACGGTAACTCTTCCCCAGGCCGAGGGCCATGACCGAACCACGTTCCAGAATGGACTCGCGTTCTCGTCCCATGTCAATTGCCCAGCTCCTGAGCAGGCCGTTGCAAGGGCCGGGTTTGTGGATGGGAAGGCCGATTGGGATCCTCTTGGTCGGTCACCGCGGCTTCCTTGGGCGCGGCGCGCTTGGGGGCTTCCGTGGGCCGCGGGGGCGGGGATTTGGGGCTGGAAGTCCGTTCCATGCCGACCAGGTCGGGAAGCGTCCCGACCGCGCCATCGCCTTCCACCCGTCCCGAGGGGGTGATCCGGGCTGAGACCCGTTTCTTTCCGCCATCGCCCTGAACCGATACCTTGTCGATTTTCATATCGGTTCCCAATGTCAGGAGAATTCGTTTTCCTTCCAGGTGATCCTTTCCGCGTTGGATGGAGGCATGCATGTCACCGCCGATCAGTTCCAGGGTGCGTTGGGCCACGTTGTAGATCGCCGATTGCGCTTCGCCGCGATTTTCACCTTGATCGATGGCCACATGTCCTTCCGCCTTGACTTCACGAACGCTGCCCCGTCCTCTTCCGGTCTGGGATTTCATGACGTAATTGACGCGCATTCGGTCGGAGGTGATGCGCATGTTGCCATCTTCCGCAACCACATTGCCTGAAAAAACGGCAGTCTGCTGCTTTTGGTCCATTTCCAGGGAATCGGCGGTGACCACCAGACTGTTGTTGCCCGCCGCATCCAAAGTTTCGGATCCCAACGTAATCAAGGCGAGTGACAACAGGAGAATCCATCCTTTTGGACCGGATTTCAGTAACAGATCAACCCATGATTGGATCAGGACCCCCACGCCCCGTTCTCCTTGACGCGTTCCTTGTTGAACATCACCTTGACCTTGCTTTGCACTCGAAGGATGCGGGTTTCCTGATTGAGGGTGAACCCGACACCTTCCAGTTGAATCTCTTCGCCTTCCAGACGGAACGCCTGATCGGTATACAATATTCGCGCATTGGGATCAAAGCGCAACCAATCGGTCGTCAGGCGGTTGAGTGGACCATCCATGGCTTCGACACCGCCATGAAAAATAACGGCCCGGGTTTCATTGTTGACTGCGCCCTGTCTGGAGGTGACCTCCATTTTTCTGCCATCCGTATGGAACACCTCCAGATGGGGTTGTTCGATGATCACATTGTCATCCTTGGCGCGGATGGCGCTTTTGGCGTTCAACGTCCAGCGCGTTTCCCGTCCTTCGAACTGCACCATGCTGGGATCGGTCACCATGGTTCCTTCCGGTCCCGTCTGGAGAAACAGCATCTGTTCCATCCCTGATCCCAAAGGACGCAACAAATACCATGCCAACCCCAGCAGAATCAGCATGGCAAGGGTTAGAAACAGGTATTTGAGATGACCCGTCAGGCGGGCCGACAAGGAGTTCATGTGTGATCCATGTCAGGAGTCATCGACGGGCATCATTCTTTTGGAACGTAGCCCGCGACCAGATTTTCCCATCGTCCCTGTGCCATCAACAATCCTTCCGCCAGTTCCCGGACCGCCCCGCGTCCACCTGGCGCATTGGCCACCCAATGAACCCTCTGCCGGACCTCTGGACGGGCGTCGAAGGGGGCGGTTGCCAGTCCGACCCGGCACAGAATGGGCAGATCGATCAGGTCATCGCCCATGCAGGCACACTGGGCGGGTTCGAATCCCGACCGGGAGAGTTCTTCCTTGAGACACGTCCATTTGTCGCTGCGTATTCCCTGATGCACGAAGGAGAGCGACAATTCTTCAGCCCTCCTGGCGACTGCCCGTGAATTGCGTGCCGTAATCAATCCCACCTTGATGCCTGCTTCAAGCAAAAGGCGGATTCCCAGGCCGTCGGTGACATGAAACCGTTTGTGCTCATGGCCGTCGGCGTCAAGATGGATGACGCCGTCCGTCAGCACTCCGTCCACATCCAGGGCCAGGATGCGGATATTACGTCCCAAATGCCATGGAAAAATCACATCAGCCCCGCTTGCAGGAGGTCATGGAGATGAATCACCCCAACCACGGTATCACAATCGATCGGGTCGGGATTCCGGTGATCCCGTTCGGGGCGGACGAACAGGGAGGTGATTTTTTTTTCTTCCATCTTACGCAACGCTTCGACTGCCAGGGCGTCGGGAGCAATGGTTTTGGGTTGAGGGGTCATCAATTCGCCTGCTTGTTGTGTCAGCAGGGCATTGCCGCGTTCCAGGTGACGGCGCAGGTCGCCGTCGGTGATGATCCCCACCAGTTGACGCTTGCTGTTGATGACCCCGGTCATGCCAAACCGTTTCTCGGTCATTTCCAGGATCGCTTCCCGACCATTTTCATGTTCCGCCACCAACGGGATGCGCGATCCGGTATGCATGAGGTCCTTCACGGTCAAAAGCAACCGTTTCCCCAGGTTGCCTCCGGGATGGAACAGGGCGAACTGTTCCGCATTGAATCCCCGTTTTTCCAGCAGGGAGACCGCCAGGGCATCGCCCATGGCCAATGCTGCCGTCGTGGAGCTGGTGGGGGCCAATCCCAGGGGACAGGCTTCGCGTTCGACTGAAACATCCAGCACGAGATCACTCATCCGGGCCAGGGTGGAATCCATCCGTCCCAACAGGCCGATCAGGGTGATGCCCAGACGTTTGATCACCGGCATGATGGCGATGAGTTCAACGGTTTCGCCGCTGTTGGAGAGGGCGATGACGCAATCCTGCCGGGTCAGCATGCCCAGATCGCCGTGGCTCCCTTCAGCGGGATGGAGATAAAAGGAGGGGGTTCCGGTACTTGACAGGGTTGCGGCAATTTTTTGGCCGATCAGACCCGATTTGCCCATCCCCGTCACGACGACCCGGCCACGACAATCATGCAGCGATTCCACCGCCCGGACGAAACGTTCATCCAATCGGGCCGCCATGGTATCGATGGCCCGGGCCTCCAGTGAGAGCGTTCGACGCGCCGTATCCAACATGAAACTTGATCCTTGTTGCGGGAAATTCCAGGACATGTCGTCCCATTTGTTCCATAATAACCTTTTCACCGTGGGATACCACGGTCGCTGGTGCCAGGAGGATCAAAAACCGTTATTTTTTTACCAGGGTAGCCTCCATTGCCCGTTACTCCGTCCTCGTTTTGGCCGGGGACATCGTCAACAACGCCTCATTGACCTGATCAGACCATGACCGCCATCAACCATGAAGAGACGATTCGATCCATCCTCAAGGAATGCAAGACCATTGCCGTAATCGGTCTTTCTCCCAAACCGGACCGGGCATCCCACCGGGTTGCCGCCTACATGCAGCGGGTGGGATATCGGATCATTCCCATCCGTCCGGGGTCGGGGACGATTCTTGGGGAACCTTGTTTCGCCACGCTTTCCGACCTCCCTGCGGGTCTGCGCATCGATTTGGTGGACGTGTTCCGCCGGGCCGAGGAGACCCTGCCCATTGCCCGGGAAGCCGTCGCCATCGGGGCTCGGGGGTTTTGGCTGCAAAGCGGGATCATCAACGACGAGGCCATGGCCATCACCGCTGCTGCCGGGTTGTGGTCGGTTCAGGATCACTGCCTCATGGTGGAACATCGCCGTCTGGCCAACCTGCTTTAGATGATTCAGGAATACAAGGGGGTTGGGGGATGGCCTTGAAGGGTTTTGATTTTCTTGTTGTTCACCGAACCATTGCATCATGTTGAAAACATCAAAACCCTCCCCCGGACTCCCCGTGCCCCTGTGGATCAAGGAATGAATCAAACCCCGGGGGCGATCCACCAGACCCTTTATTTCTTCATTCATTGAACAAAATGGCATCCGATCATGCATATGTACCTGGACTGCTTTTCTGGAATTGCCGGCGACATGTTTGTCGCTGCCTGCCTGGATCTCGGTCTGGACCAGGAGGCGTTGTCCAGTGCCTTGTCCACGCTGGACCTGGATCCGTGGCAGCTTGAGGTCAGCCGGCAATGCCGGGGCGGGATGCAGGGAACCCATGTGCTCTTCAAGGTTCCCGAGATGGACCATGATGATCATGATCATCATCATCATCGGCATCTTTCGGACATTCTTTCCCTCATTGCTCAATCCCGGTTGCCGGAGCCGGTCAAACGGGACGCATCCTCAATCTTCACCCTTCTGGCGGAAGCGGAGGGGAAGGTTCATGGGGTTGCTCCCGCCCGGGTTCATTTCCATGAAGTGGGTGCTTTGGATGCCATCCTTGACATCTGTGGTGCCGCCTTTGCGGTCTGGAGGTTGGGGGTGACTGAATTTTCTTCGTCGCCACCCGCGGTGGGATCGGGGACGGTGCGTTGTGCGCATGGGTTGATGTCGGTTCCCGTTCCCGCGGTGGCGGAACTGTTTTGCCGTCATCGGGTTCCGATGCAACCGGAAACGGGTGCGCCGGTCGGCGAATTGACGACGCCCACCGGGGCTGCCATTCTGGTCCATTATTGCCGGCGTTTCGGGCCGTGTCCCCTGACCATCGTTGACCGGATCGGTCTGGGACTGGGGACCCGGGAGATCCCCGGGCGGAGCAATGGGTTGCGCATTCTGGTGCAGGATGCGGCATCCCGTGGTGAAGCGATGGGACGGGATCGGGTGACGCTTCTCACCACCCACATCGACGACATGAATCCGGAATGGTATGGCCCCCTTTGGGACCATCTGTTCGCGGCGGGGGCTTTGGATGTCACCCTTTCCCCCGTCACCATGAAAAAAGGGCGACCGGGGGTTCGTTTGGAATGCATGGCCCCTGTGGCGGCCGCTTCCACCCTGGCCCGGGTGATTTTGCATCATTCCACTTCTCTGGGGGTACGGGTGCAACCCTGTGACCGGTGGGTGCTTCCCCGGACTGCTGGCACCGTGATGACCCCCTGGGGGGCGATTCGCGTCAAGGATGCGGGGGGGGTGCGCAAGCCGGAATATGACGATCTGTGCCGTGTGGCCAACATCATGAACTGGTCGCTGCCCGAAACCGCGGCTCGGGTTGCCGCCTGTATGACCGTATCCGCTGCCGAAGACCCCGGGACACCCGCATCATGACCCCCCATCGTTTGCGTTCCCTCATTGAGGAGGTCTACCAAGGTACGCTGGATGTGGATACGGCGATGCAACGCCTGGCCCGCTTTCCCATGGAAGAGGTGCGGGATCATGAACAGGTGGTGGCCCGTCTCGATACCCATCGGCATGTCCGTCATGGTTTCCCCGAAGTGGTCCTGGCCCAGGGCAAGTCCTGGCAATCCTTGCAACAGATCGTCGCCCACCTCCTGGCCCGTCCGGGATCGGTATTGATCACCCGGGTATCGAAAAAAAAACGGCATCGCCTGCTGGAGCGTTTTCCCGATTTGAAGGAGGAACGTCATGCCCGTTGTCTCTATCGGGAGGAGACTTCGAATGTGGCGGCATCGGGTTTGGTCGCTGTTTTTTCCGCTGGGACCGCCGATATGGGGGTTGCCATGGAAGCGGCCCTGACCGCCCGTCTCCTGGGGGCCAGGGTGATGACCCACTTCGACAGCGGGGTTGCCGGGTTGCATCGTCTTTTATCCGCTGGCGATCTTCTGGCCAAGGCCAGGGTGTTCATCGTCGTCGCCGGCATGGAGGGGGCGCTCCCTTCGGTGATCGGGGGGTTGGTCGATAAACCGGTGATCGCCGTCCCCACCTCCCAGGGATACGGCGCTTCCTTCGGTGGGGTCTCCGCCTTGCTGGGAATGCTCAACAGTTGCGCCGCCAATGTCACGACCGTCAACATCGACAATGGCTTCGGCGCCGGTTATGTCGCCGGTCTCATCAACCGGGCAGGGGGGGATTCCTGAAAGAAAAAAGGGGTCTGGGGGATTGCCCCCAGGGTGTTGATTTTGGTGTTGATTTTGATTTTGTTTTTTACGCGCCCCATTACCCGAA
>PEAN01000105.1 GCA_002753735.1 Magnetococcales bacterium DCbin4 | reverse complement strand
GGGGACTTTGTCCCCCGACCCCCCTGTGGGAGATGTAAAAACAAAGTCAAAACCCTGGGGGCAATCCCCCAGACCCCTTTTTCTTTTCAATGATCAGGAAAAAGGGGTCTCGGTTGCATGAAAGAAACGAATATTCCCCTGCAAACGCTGTTATCCAAGCCGCCCGGTGCCTGGGGGGAAGAGGAGCGGCGTCCCCTGTTTCTGGAAGCCATGCGGGTGGAGATGCAGCACCATGTGCAACATTGTCTCCCGTTTCAGCGTTATTGTCGGCGGCGTGGGATCGATTTTGATCAATCCGTGATCGATCCCGCCTCCTTCCCCTGGTTGCCGGTGCATGCCTTCAAGCGGTTGGGAGGTCAGTTGTTATCGGTGCCTGGCGAAGAGGTGCGGGTCAAGTTGCAATCCTCGGGGACTTCCGGCATCGCCAGCACGGTCATGATCGACCGGTTGACCGCCAAAAGACAAACCCGGGCGATGAGCCTGTCCATCGGTGAGGTGATCGGCAACCGAAGACGTCCGTTCTTTTTCATGGATGTCGATCCCAAAATGCACCTGATCCATCTCAAGGCCCGTGGGGCGGCGGTATTGGGTTATTTGAACCATGCCTCCGAGGCGATCTTTGGCCTCGATCCCGTGGAGGGGGAGGGCGAGGTCGGTTTCACCTTGAATGAGGAACGGTTCCTGGCTGCGATCCAACGATGGCGGGATGCGGCGACGCCACCGGTGATCTTCGGGTTCACCTATATGCTCCATCAATCGGTCATCGCACCGTTGCATCGGGCGGGTCGGCGGTTTCTTCTGCCCGAGGGGAGCCAGATCCTGCACATCGGTGGCTGGAAAAAATTGCGGGATCTGGCGGTTGGACCGGAACGGTTCAAGGAGATGATCCAGGAAGTCCTTGGGGTTGCCCCCGGTGCGGTGGTGGATGTCTACGGCTTTACCGAACAGATGGGGGTCAATTATCCCGACTGCGTGGCGGGGGTGAAGCATCTGCCGGCGGTGGCCCAGGTGATTGTGCGCGATCCCCATTCCCTGGAGCCGGTAGCGGATGGGGTGGAGGGGGTGTTGCAATTCTTGACCCCGATTCCGCATTCCTATCCGGGCAATTCGGTGTTGACCGACGATCTGGGCCGCATCCTGGGCCGGGATCGCTGTCCTTGCGGCCGTGAGGGGGTCCGTTTCGTGGTGACCGGAAGGTTGGCCAAGGCGGAGGTGCGCGGCTGTGGCGATGTCATGGCGGAACGGGTGGCAACCCCGGTTTCCGAACGCATGGGGACACGCTCCGCCAAGGATGGCGCTGTGGAATTGTTGTTGGTACAGGGTGAATATCGAGGGTTTGCCAACGATCTGGAGTCCGTGTTGCACTCCCTGCAAGCGCGAAGGGATTGGTTGGCCCGGGTCCCGGTCGAGGCGGTCATCATCCTGTTGGATCGGTTGGCCCGGGAGTGGCGGCAGTCAACGTTGTACGCTGATTTGGACAAGCGGGGACTGGCGTTCCTGTGCGATTGGTGTTCCGCCGATTCCTTGCGCCGCATCGCCGCCGCAAGTCTTGGGGGACATGCGGGATTCCTGGATGATTTTCATCCCTTGCAGGACAGTACCCGCCGCAAGGCCATGGCGCTGCCCAAGGGGCTTGCCCTGCACTGGGTTGCGGGCAATGTCCCATTGATCGGATTGTTCGTTCTGGTCCAATCGATGGTGACCAAAAACGTCAACCTGGTACGTGCCCCGTCGGCGGAACGCCAGATTATGGCCCATCTGCTCGCCCCCTTGCGCACCCTTGAGGTGCAAATGCCGGGAGGGGTATGCGTGCGGGGGGCGGACCTGCTGGAAACGGTGGCGGTGGTTCATTTTCCCAATGATCATCCCCTGGGGGCCCAACTGTCGGCTCTGGCGGATGTCCGGATTGCCTGGGGGGGACGCGACGCGGTGGAAACCCTGGCCCGCTGGCCACGCCGTTATGATGTGCGTGACGTGTTCTTCGGTCCCAAACTGTCGTACATGGCCATCGGACGGGAACAACTGGTCGAAGGCCGGGGCCTGAAAAAATTATTGCGCCGGGCCGCGACCGACTGTTCGGTATTCGATCAATATGCCTGTTCGTCGCCACACACCGTCTTTGTCGAACAGGGGGGGCCGGTGCCCCCAAAGGTGTTTGCCGAACGTCTGGGGGGGGAGATGGCCCGTACCCTGGAGCGAATTCCCAAAATGCCCCCCGACGCCGGGACGGTCATGGAAATCGGTTTGCGACGGATCCAACATGATCTGTTCCATGAGGTGTGGCACTCCAGGGACAGCGGTTGGACGGTGCTGTATGACGAGGAAATGGCCTTGGCGGCGCCGTGTTATTCCCGGGTGGTGACGGTGCGTGGCGTGCCCGATATCATGCAAACCGTGACCCTGGCCAGCGAAGAAATTCAGACCGTTGGCCTGGCCCTGGATGGTGAGCGGCGTTTGCTCTATGCCCGCGAGGCGGCCCGCAGGGGGGTTGGACGCCTGCCCGAAATCGGGCGGATGACGCTGTTCGAACCGGTATGGGACGGCCTGTGGGTGATGGGGCATACCGTGCGTTGGGTGACATTGGGGGGGCCGTGACCGGTGTGGCTGGCGTGTATCGTGCATGATGGTTCGATGGCAGTTTGTTCTTTCAATCCCCTCGGAACATCATGATGACGACGACACCCCTGTCCCGGCTCCTCGATCGGATGGCTTTGGCGACCCCCCCGGGCATCCATCTCGGATTGGACCGGGTGGTGACATTGCTGGAACGCATGGGTCATCCCCAACGACAACTCCAAACCATCCATGTCGCGGGGACCAACGGCAAAGGTTCGGTGATCGCCTTTCTTGAGGCAATCCTGTTGGCTCAGGGATACTCCGTGGCCAGATATACCTCGCCCCACCTCGTTCGATTCAATGAACGCATCCATATCCAGGGGCGGGAAGTGGCGGATGAACCGTTGGTCGAAGCCCTGGAACAGGTAATGCGCCTGGGTGACGGGATCGCGGCAACCTGGTTTGAAAAAATCACCGTGGCCACATTCTGGCTGTTGGTACAACAAGGCTTGGGCATCTCCGGTGCAAACCAGGGTGTGGTATTGTTGGAGACGGGGATGGGGGGACGGTTGGATGCCACCAATGTGGTTGATCCACTTCTGACGCTCATTACCGCCATCGGTTTGGATCATACCGAATATCTGGGATCCAACATCGAGGCCGTCGCCCGGGAAAAGGCCGGGATCCTGAAACCGGGAGTCCCGGCAATCACCAGTTGTGGCCCGGGTCCCGCCCGGGAGGTGATCAGCGCCCGGGCAGCGGTGATCGGTGCTCCGCTGTTGCTTCCAGGGGTGGACTATCGGTTCGAGATCGCAGAAACGAGTTCCGATTGGGTGTTTGAAGATGCCGCTGGACGCTTGATCCTCCCTGCACCGGGGCTGGCAGGGCGGCATCAATACGAAAATGCGGCGCTTGCGGTTGCGGGGGCGCGTGCGTTGGCGGAATGTGGATGGCCTGTCTCCAAGGCGGCCATCGACGCAGGGCTTGCCCGGGTCTCCTGGCCAGGGCGTCTGGAATTCTTGAGCGGTACGCCCGAAGTCCTCCTCGATGGGGCCCATAACCCCCTGGGGATGACCGCTCTGGCCCGTTTTCTGGCAGAAAGTCACCGGGATCCCGCCTCCCGTACCCTGATCTTCTCGGCCTTGAATGACAAGGATCTGCATGCCATGGTCGCGCTTCTCGCACCCCGGGTCGGGCAGGTCGTGGTCGTGTCGGTGGGGGGGGCGCGGGCCTGTGCGACCGAGGTACTGGGTTCCTTGTGGCGGGATCGGGGAAAGAAGGTCTGGGAAACCATCGACTTCCAGGAGGCATGGTCCCGGGCGTCAGACATCACCCCCCCGGGGGGGCAAATATTGGTCTCAGGTTCGTTATATCTGGTGGGACGGGCTCATTCCCTGTTAGACTCTCGCCGGTCGTGCGAATCGGGCGGTCACTCTTCTTAAAGGCCCATACTTCAAAAGGCTTCCTTCATGGTTGTACATCGTTGTTGCGTGGTTGACGCCAATAAAATCAACGCCAATGAAATGGTCTCGTCCCGGATGAACGCTCCCGCATGGATGCTGTGCCTGGCGGCGTTGATGTCCTTGTTGCCCGCTCCCGTCAGGGGCGAGGATAAACCCATGGATGTCCATGCCGACACCCTGGAAATGGATCGGGAAAACCAAGGCATCGTTGCCAAGGGAAATGTTCAGCTCATCCAAGGTTCCGATATGGAACTCAAGGCGGATGAGGCAGGTTACTCCGGGAAAACCCGGGAAGTCCACGCCGAGGGAAATGTCCGTCTGGTCCATCAGGGGAGCCGTTTCTCAGGCGACCGGGTGGTCTACAATACCCAGACCCGGGTCGGTCATCTGGACCAGGTGACCATGGATGCGGTTGGCGAAGGGGGGCGCGGTGGGGCCAAAGGGATCGATCTCCTCGGTCCGGATACCCTGCGCATGGAGGATGCCTGGTATACCCAGTGTGAGTGCGACCCGCCGCCATGGAAAATCTCCGCCAATGAAATCGACATCGACCGCAAGGAAAACTCCCTGATTGCCCGCGACGTCAAATTTCATGTGGGCCAGGTTCCAGTCGCCTGGTTGCCATGGTGGGAACAACCCGTCAACAAACAAAGAAAAAGTGGATTCCTGACCCCCGACATCCGCACGGGGGACAGTAACGGTTTCGAGGTTGAAATTCCCTATTATTTCAATTTGGCACCCGAACGGGATATGACTGTGGCGGTCCGTCCCATCACCCGGCGCGGGGTCATGGGGAAAATGCAATACCGCTACATGGGGATGGGATACGAAGGAAAGATCCAAACCCAGCAGATCCAGGATGATCTCAAAGACACTTGGCGGGGCCTCTCCACGTTCGATCACAAGGGGCGGTTGTGGGGATGGGATCTGGTCGCCCGGGGCGAACATAGTCAAACCCGGGATTATATCAACGACTATCATCAAAACCTCGTCGAGTCGACGGCGCGGCGTCTGGAATCCCATGTAACCGCCGCCCGCCATGACATTCGCGATGATGGCTACTCCGATCTCCGGTTCGGTGCCCGGTGGAATCAGGATCTGGAGGCGGTTGACGATCAATTCACGGTGCAAAGCCTCCCCTTTGCCGTCTACAGCGACAGCCAACCCATGAATGCCCTCCCTGATGGTTGGATCTTCGATCACCTGGATGGCAATCGCTGGCGTTTGCAGCGTGAATTCCACCTGGATCACTTCTACCAGACCTCCGGAGACGCCGTTCAACGGTTTGATGCCGCTCCGGCGGTCGAATATGCCCGTCCCTTGGGGGTGCTCCGCTTGAAAGTCCGTGGGCAATTGCGTGAAACCGCCTACATGATCCAGGGGGATCCCTCACAAACAGGGATGAATCTCGACAGTACCCAACATCGTGAATCCTCGACCGTGAGTGCCGGCTTGGGAACCCAACTGTTCAAATCCTACCCCGGCTTCGCCACCCACACCCTGGAACCCAGAATCGAATACGTCCACAGTGCCTCGACCGACCAGGGTCTGTTGCCCAACTATGACGCTACCCAAAGGTATTTCGCCTATTCCAACCTTTTTGGCGATTCCTTGTATTCAGGGTTGGACCGGATCAGCATCGGCCATCGTGTCGGTTATGCCCTGACGTCACGTCTGCTCAACCATGGCGATGCGTCCGCCTTGTGGCAGAATATCGAATGGAGCATCGGTCAACGCTGGGCGCCCGAAGGGTCACGGGAATACCAACAGGGACAGGATTTCTCCCAGGTGGTCTCCGCCCTGGGGATCCATTTGCGCGGGGGATGGGAGATCGATGCCGCCAACCGGTATGACCCTGACGAACAGGAACTGGAAAATACCTCGGTACGTCTGTCTGTTTCCCCTTCCAGGCAGGACAGCATTGCGCTGGGCTATCACTACAACCAACCCTCTCCGGCGGGAGGGTTGATGGAAAACAATGGCGCTCTGTTGGAAGACGCCGTGATCGATACCCATCTGGGCCTGAACGAACAATGGTCCTGGAGTCAGGAGGCCAGCTATTCCCTGAACCAGAATACCATCAAAAGCTGGAGAACGGGGTTGGCCTACGAGCATCAATGTTGGAAGTTGAGTCTTGAAGGAGGGCGCAACCTGGCCCACGATACCGATAACCATGGCGGTGGATTCATCGGTTTGTTCCTGGGGCTGAAAGGGATCGGCGACTATGGCGTTTGAGGTTTGCATACTTCCAAAGACCCCTCGTGGATCGAAAAGGGTCGGTCGATGGATCGGAACCCTGATGCCCCTGATTCTGGGGTTGGGGTTGTGTGTGGGACCGGCATCGGCCCAGACGCCCGAGACGCGGGCCAAGGAAACAAAACCTGCCAAATCAACGGTACTCAGGGCGGGGTCTCCTGGCAAATCATCCGTGCCGAAAGCGGTCCGCCCCAGGGAAACCTCTGATAAGTTGATCCCTCAGGAGGGACTCGACCTGCCACGGTTGAACGAGGCCAAATCGATCAATTCGGCCATGCAGGGAGGATTGGATCGGATTGTGGCCATCGTGGAGGCCCAGATCATCAGCGATCAACCGGTGCAACCACAGATCATCACCCAATCCGAAGTGGATGAGTTGATTGAACCGGCTGTCGCCAAATTGCGCAGTAAAGGTGAGGAATTCGATCTGGAGGCGTTGCGCAAACGGGGTTTGGATGAATTGATCATCAGAAAACTGCGTGACCAGAAAGCGGCTCAGTTGGGGGTGACGGTGGTCGATGCGGATATCGATGAGATCATCGGTCAGGTGGAACGCAAAAACAAATTGCCGGCCGGTGGCCTTCCCGATGCGTTGCGGCGGGAGGGCATCGACTTCGATCGCTACCGCAAACAATTGAGCGATCAAGTTTTGGAAAGCCGGTTGATGAAACGGGTCATCTACCCCTTGATTGCCGTCACCGATGAAGAAATGCGGATTTTGTTCGATCAAATGGCCAAGGACCAAACTCAGGAAGAGGAAATTCATCTGGGTCAGATTTTACTTGAATTGCCGGCGGGTGCTTCCTCGGACGAGGTCGATCGGTTGCGTGAAAAAGCCATCAATCTGGTCGGATCCTTGCGCGAGGGTAAAAGCCTGGCCTCCCTGGCCAGTCAATATTCGAGCGATTCGTCCGGGTTGAGCGGGGGTGACATGGGATGGTTCAAAAAGGGGGACTTGCCGGAACATCTTGAGAATGTGGTGTTCCACATGGAGAAGGATCAGGTCTCCGATCCCTTGCGTTCCCCCCAGGGATTCCACATTTTCAAAATGATCGAACGCAGAACCAAGGATGTGGCCCAGGAGGGACAAACGGCGAGCTATCGTTTCAAGGCGCGCCATATTTTGATCAAGGTCGATGCCAATCGCAGTGAAGAGGCGGCATTGGCCCGGATCAAGGAAATCGAGGAAAAAATCAAGGATGGCACTCCGTTTGAAGAATTGGCAACCAAAGCGTCGGAAGATGCCAATTCTGCCAAGGAGGGGGGCAATCTGGGATGGTTTGAGCAAGGCGCCATGGTCGAGCCATTTGACGCTGCGGTCAAAGAGTTGAGCAAAGGGAAGATCAGTGCACCGGTACGTACCCCTTTTGGTTGGCATCTGATCAAACTGGAAGACAAGGAATCCTTGAGTCCAAATTCATTTGAGGCGCAAAAACCGGTGTTGGAACAACGGCTGCTCGCAACCAAGGCCAAGGATCGCTATAAACAATGGTTGCGGGATCTGCGCTTGCGTGCCTTTGTGGAATATCCTTGATCGCGGTCTCCATGGGGGATCCGGCGGGTGTAGGGCCGGAATTGGTATTGCGGGGCTTTTCCGCATCCCCCCGCCGGGTTCATGTGGGGGATCCTGAAGTATTCCGGGCTACTGCGCGTCATTTCAATCTTGAGTGCAACATTCGGGAAGTGGATTCCCCTGAGGCGGCGTACCGATTACCGGAAGGCGATTTTGCAGTCCTTCCGGTCGTTGGTGGCGTGGGCGCAGGTCATCTTTCTTTTGGCCATCCTGATCCACGATTTGCCACAGTCACGGTCAACAGCATTCTTGAGTGTTGTCGACTGGCGCAATCGGGCCGGGTTTCGGCCATGGTGACGCCTCCCATCAATAAAGGGGTTTTACATGCGGCGGGATATACGTTCCCCGGGCATACCGAACTGATCGGTTCCTGTGCCCAGGTGGCGCATCCCGTGATGATGTTGGTGGGCCGGGGGCTCAGGGTGGTCCCGGTCACGATCCATCAATCCCTGGCCAGCGTCGCTTCTACCTTGACCCGGGAACGGTTGGAACAATGTATCATGATCACCTGGCGCTCCCTGGTACGTGATTTCGCCATCCCGACTCCGCGGGTGACCGTGGCGGGCCTTAATCCCCATGCCGGGGAGGGGGGGGGGTTCGGACGGGAAGAACAGGATCTGATCATTCCGGTTTGTGATGATCTCCGTTCTACCCTGGGACCGGGACTGGTGGGACCGCTGCCTGCCGATACCCTCTTCCACGACCGGGCGCGTGCCGCCTATGATGCCGTCATTTTGATGTATCATGATCAGGCATTGATTCCTTTGAAAATGTTGGCGTTTGGTGAAGCGGTCAATGTGACGTTGGGACTGCCGTTCGTACGTACCAGCGTGGATCATGGTACTGCCTATGATATCGCGGGCAAGGGGATTGCTGATCATCGTTCCTATCACCAGGCGCTGGCCCTGGCGACCATCCTGGCAGAAAATATCAAAAGAAAATAGATTGTTAGAAAATTTTTACCAAATTTTCCATGTTATTTTCAGCCCTCCCGTAAGTCATCCCGGGTTGATCAAAACGACATAACCGTTGCTCTTGATTTCATTATTTGGCAGTATCAGCGCCATTCTTGGGGATTGGATGAAACGCAACGTGAACACCTCGGAGGACGCATGACGACAGAACTGGATCACCTGAAAACGGTCATGGCACTCATCCGGGACAATCGATTCAATGATGCCTGGGAGTTTTTGGACACCATGTTGGTGAGCGATCCGGAACAGGTGGCTCAGTGGTATCTGTTTTCCAAATTCATCGCCCGGGGGAACGCATCCTTTGGCAAGGAGGTTCGGGGGGCGCTGGGAGAGGTCAGCCGGGTTGCCACGCATGCCTTCGATGTGATCCTCAGGGAGTTGGAGTCCCATGTTCCAGATACGGTTGCCATCGATCACGCAAAGGATTCGGCCATTGCGCGTCTGGATGGATTTTTGAAAGCCATCCGGCAAAGTCGTGATGGGGCGGCAAGGGTTCATCCAGAGGGATCGGACCAGGGGGTGGAGCCGCTCATGCGTTTCCTTGAACGGATGCAGCAGGCCAAGTTGGCGCAGATGGATCCGGTTCGTCGGATCGAACAACGTCTGGATGGATTGCGTCGGCGCATGAAGGATCGTAGCGTGACGCCTCATCCCTCGGTTCGTCACCGTCTGGCCGAGCGTTTAACCTCTTTCGGGGGGAGCCTGGATGGGACAAAAAAGGGGAGACGACATGTCGGGTAAACCCTGGCGCATTTTGATGCTCAACGGACCTAACCTCAATCTGTTGGGACGGCGTGAACCTGCGGTCTACGGTGCGACGACTCTGGATGAAATCGAACGCGATTGTCGGGTGGTTGCGGCGGAATGGGGGGCGGATCTTGATTTTTTCCAAAGCAATCATGAAGGGGTTCTGGTGGATCGGATCGGTGCCGCCCTGGGTCATGTCGATTTGATCATCATCAATCCTGCCGCGTTGACGCACACCTCCGTTGCCATACGCGATGCTTTGTTGGCGGTAGGTCTGCCAGTGATCGAGGTCCATCTGTCCAATATTTATCGTCGTGAACCGTTCCGGCATCATTCCCATGTGGCCGATATCGCCCTGGGGCAGATTTCCGGATTTGGTGCCTTGGGATATCGTCTCGCCATTGAGGCGGGGGTTCGGCATTTGCAAAAATCTTGACATGGCAAAGTGCTTCCATCGCATGCCGTCAATGGGGAAGGGAGGGGGATGATGGTCAGGATCAAACAGAGTGAACCCTTGGCGGAGATGCGTCCCCTCATCGATCAGGAGCACTTGCAATCATGCATTACTGAGATTGCACGGATGATCCTGAGTGACTTTGCCAATGGCCATCATTCCGGACATTCCCCGGTCATCGTCGTGGCGATGAAATCGGGATTCATGTTTGCCGCCGATCTGCTCAAGGCACTCAATCAACCCTGGCCGGTGGTTTTTGCCTGGCCCAGACAGGATGGCATTCCGATGGTCATCGAAGGGGAAACCCTGATTCGAGGGCGGGATGTCATTGTGGTCGATGCCCTGATGGATTCGGGTGGAAGCCAGAAAAGATTGCATGCCTGGCTCATGCAACACCATGCTGCTTCGGTTCGTTTCGCAATTCTTTTGCACAAAACGGTGGACCCCTCGGTATTGGTCCCGGTCTTTTATCTGGGATTCGAGGTTCCCGATGTGCGCCTGGTGGGGTATGGCCTGGATGAGGAACAGGAATATCGTGGAATGGCCGCGGTTCACACCTGGTGGCAGCAGGCTTGATCGGTTGGAAAAGCGAGATGGTGGACATCCCCGGGTGGGGCAGAAGGTTGAAGCGGACAAAATCATTGATGAAGTATCGCCTTGCCATTCAGACCTCGGGAATTGATATCGTATTGCTTTACCGTTGATTCTTATTTCTTGGAAAACATGAATAAGCTACGTCGGTGGTGGCGACGCCTGTTGGGATCGCGGTTGCGCATCAACATGATCTCCACCCTGGTGACCAATGGCCTCAATGTCATCGTGTTGGCCCTTGCCTATCCAGTCTACCTCCATTTCCTCGGCTATGAACTCTATGGGGTTTGGCTTTCGTTGGGCGTGGTGTTGGTTTTTGCCCAATTGGGGGATCTGGGGATCCGTACCACCATCGTTAAACTGGTGGCCGAGGCCCAGGGCCAAAAAGATGTGGCGGCGATGGGGCAATATGTCCTCATGGCGCTGTTGCTGTTGACCGTTTCGGGCAGCTTCATCCTGTTGTTGATCCTTGGATTGCAAACCCACATTATTCGATGGTTCCGCTTTCCCGATGAACTGATCGCCACTGCCCAATGGCTTCTTCCCTGGATTGGACTGCTTTCAGTCTATGTCCTGATCGTTCAGGCGTTCAAAGCCATCGTTGCCGGATTGGGACGGATGGATCTGGCCAACTATATCGAAACGGGGGGGCGGGTCGTCACCATTATCCTTTCCATTGCCTTGTTTTTTCTGGGGTGGAAGCTTGAAAGTCTGTTGTTGGCTTCATTGTTGTCGCATTGCGGACAACATCTGGCCTCCATCCTGGTGATCCGGCGTCTTTCCAGCTTGCGCATTTTCCGTCGCGCCAATCTCGGTCGGGCCAGGTTTCGCGCCATGATTGGTTTCAGTTCCATGGTCTTTGGTGGTGCCTTGATTTCCATGCTGCTGGATCCGTTCAACCGGATGATGATCACACGTTACGTTGGCGTATCCGCCATCCCGGTATACGACATTGTCTATCGGGTCGCCAACCAATTGCGGTCCGTGGTCGCTGAAGCCATGCGTCCATTGCTGCCCGAATTGAGCAGGATGGCGGGCGAAGGGGGCGACCGGGAACGGATCGGTCGTCTCCAGGGGCGTTTGAACCGGTTGATCCTTGCCTTGATCCCGTTGTTTGCGGTGTTATGGTGGTTTGCGGAAGATGGGTTTGCACTGTGGTTGCGGCAAGGGTATTCCCCCGACCTTCCTGGGGCGTTCGGCATCCTGCTCCCGGGGATCTGGGCCAATCTGCTGGGTGCTCCCGCTTATTATACCCTCATGGCACTGAACCGGGCAGACCTGTGTTTCGTCGCTCACGCCATTCAGGCATTGGTCAACGCCATCCTGGTCCTCCTGGCATGGAACGGATTCGGGGTGCTCGATGTGTCCCTCGTCTGTGCAGCGGTTTCCTCGGGGTATGTATTGTCCACCCTTTTTCTTTTGAAACATGGCAGGACACCACGACACGCTTGATCAAACGCGCAGGGTTTCCTGAAACGGTTCCAATTTTTTCCGGGCACTCAATCGGAAAAAACGTCCTTCACGGATTTGGCGTCCAGGATGCGATCCGACCAGAGTTCAAGGAGTTGGGTGTCGGCGGCGTTGATCATGGCGGTTACCAGATCCGAGCACGTTCCAAACCGGCGATGCAGTTGGCGGAGCAGGATCGCCGCCGCTTCTTCTCTTCTGCCTTCCTGCCTGCCTTCCTGCCTGCCTTCCTGCCGAACCGAGTCCACGACCCAGGCAGGAGGATTTTTTGAGAGGATTTCCTGTGCGAATTGAGACATCATTCTGGTTTCCTCCTCGGGGCGGGTCGTCC
>PEAN01000104.1 GCA_002753735.1 Magnetococcales bacterium DCbin4 | reverse complement strand
GTCAGTTTGATTGAATTAGCCATAATGCGCACATTCTGACACATTTCCTGGCATTCAATAAACGGTTTATAGAAAATTAACGCATATGGGGCAATCCCCCAGACCCCTTTTTTTTCTTAATAATTTCAATGCAAAGGGGGTGCTGAATAGTTACAATTATTGAATCTTTGCCCTACCCTACCCGGTTCAGGATCCGTTTCCTGAACGTCACCCCCAATTCATCGTGTGCCACTCGTTGGCATGCTGCGACATCGACCCCTTCCAGTCCCTCAATGGCCGTTACCTGCACCTCAGGCACATGAAGTTTTACCGCGTGGCAAAATTCCTTGACTGCAGCATAGGCCCCCTCCAGCGTGGGTTTGCAGTGTTGCTGGTAGACGGTCTCATCCTGGGCATTCAAGGAAACCGAAACGGCGTCGATGACGCCTGCAAACAAGGGGGTGACATCCCGGCCATGAACCCGGTTGGCCAAACCGTCCGTATTGATCCGGATTCGGGGACAACCACGACTTTTTGCCCAACGGGCCACTTCCAATAAAACCGGCAATCGCAACGTCGGTTCGCCATAACCACAAAAAACCAATTCATCATAAGAAGATGGATCACCAATGGCGGCAATGAGTTCTTGGACCTTGGGGTTGTGATGCAACGTCAGATCATATTGATGCACCATGGGATGTTCCCACTTGGGACAAAAGGAACATTTCAAGGTACAACCACGGGTTAGATTGACATACAGCCCGCGACCAATGGCATAGACCAAGGTTTCCCGTGCCGGGGCCTTGGTTTCCAGCCCGAACAGCCTCAAATAGTTGGCGGTCGTGACCTGTGATACTTCTTCCAGGGAAATCCCTTTGACTTTGGCCAGCATGCGCGCCACTTCCACGACCCAGGCAGGTTCATTTCTTTTGCTGCGGTAGGGTGTCGGTGCGAGATACGGTGCGTCGGTCTCCACCAGTAAGCGATCCAGTGGCGCCTCTGCCGCAATCTGTCGTAACGATTCCGCGCCACGGAACGTCAAAATTCCAGAGAAACTAAGGTAGAATCCAGCATTCAAGGCCCACTGCGCCAAGTCTGGCGAACCACTGAAACAGTGGATGACGCCACCACATGCCTTTGCCCCCTCCTCCTCCAAAATACGGATGGTATCGCGTTCCGCTTCGCGGGTATGGATGACCAATGGCAGATTCCGCGCAATCGCCACCCGGATATGTTCCCGGAACACCCGTTCCTGGGCCTCGCGTGATGAATGATTGTAATGAAAATCAAGCCCGGTCTCCCCGACCGCGATCATTCTGGGATGCGCCAAGGCATTGAATAATTCGATTCGGCAATCCGAACCCGCTTCCTGGGCATAATGGGGATGAATACCCGCGGTGATCGATATATTCTCATGCGGCTCGGCCAA
Organism: Magnetococcales bacterium DCbin4; assembly: GCA_002753735.1. GTDB lineage: Bacteria > Pseudomonadota > Magnetococcia > Magnetococcales > UBA8363 > UBA8363. The sequence goes on along the minus strand of PEAN01000104.1, from coordinate 11,066 downwards.
TCGGATCAGATCATCGATTTCGGTCAAACGGGTGGAAATCGTCGTGAGATAGACGACCCCCGCTTGTTTGGCGCGTTGTAGGATCTGTTCCAAATCTTTTGCAAAGTCTGGGAAATTCAAATGACAATGACTGTCTGCGAGCATTGTTTGTTCCTGAGACGAATGTCAATCAATCTTATCCATTTCGCTTTTCAGGCGATTGCGAAATGCATCCTTGTCGACCTCCGGCGGTCGGGATTGGGAAGGTTGCCATTTTTTCAAGGCGGAAAACAGCGCCAGGGCACCCAGAATCAAGGCGATGAATGGACCGATCCACAACAGGCGATTCCCCCCCTGGGCGGTGGGTTCGAGATAGATGTAATCGCCATAGCGTTGGAAAAAATAGTCGCGAATGGCACTTTCCGGCTCACCAGCCGCCACCTTGGTGCGGATCACTGACAACATGTCCTTGGCCAGATCGGAGTTGGATTCATAGATCGATTGGTTTTGACACACGGCACAACGCAACGTTTTGGCAATCTCACGGACCAAAGCCTCGGTGGGATCTTCGTGTTGCTCGGTGGCAATGCTTGGAACGGCCCAGAGGCCAACCACGAGCAACATCAATAATGCAAAAGAGGGTTTCTTGATGTTCATGGCTTTTTTTCCATGATGGGGAGTGCAATCTGTTCAAACCAACCGTCATAAAGCGGCCCGACCTGTTTGTAGCGAACAATACCCGTGGGGTCCACCAGGTAGGTTTCCGGCGCACCGTATACGCCCCAATCGATGGCAACTTTCTGGTCGGGATCAAAGACATGCCGGTATCCCGGATTTCCAAGGCTGGCCAGGAAACTGCGGCCACCCTCTTTGGTATCCTTGAAATCGACACCGATCATGACAAAGTCGTTGCGCTTTGCAGTCTTGCGGGCCAGTTCAATCAGATAACTGTGTTCGCGCACGCACGAACCGCACCACGAACCCCAAAAATTGACCAGAAGCCACCGTCCTCTAAACGATTCCATGACAATGGGTGGACCATCATCCAATGCGGGCGCGGAAAACAGGGGTGCCGGTCGGCCAACCAAGGGTGAAGGAATGTTGCGGGGATCATTTTCCAGGCCCAGGGCGAACAGCACCAGGATGATCACCACCACCGAAAGAAGAATCACCTTCCACAAATTTTTCATGTTCCCCGCTCCAGCTCAACCGTTCCCTTTTCGGCAATTTTTCTGCTTAGGCGCCGCCCTTGAAGCAGGGCGAAAAGGATCCCAAGGGCCATGATGCCCGATCCGTTCCAAATCCAGGATACCAATGGGTTTCGATAGATGCGAAAGGCCCAGGTCGTCTCCGTGACGGCGTCTCCGAGAACCACATAAAGGTCCTCACGGATCCCCGAAAAAATGGCAGCCTCGGTTGTCGGCATCTGATGGTCTTGATACACCCGTTTTTGTGGATGCAGCGTGAATGCCCCAGCAGGACCTTCGACCTGGATCACGGCCTCCTGGGCTTTCCAGTTCTTGCCTTCGACATCGATGATCTTTTCAAACACCAGTTTCCATCGACCGATGACGACATGATCCCCCTGGGCCAGGACCAGATTTTTTTCCTCCTGGAACAGGCCGGAGCCGACAAATCCCATGGCCATCATCAAAATTCCAAAATGGACGATGAATCCGCCATAGCGGCGTTTGTTGCGGGTGAAGAGACCCATGAGGGCGACGGTCATTCCTTCTCCGGTATTGGACATTCTTTTTTTGATACCGTGCCATACATCGGTCATGTGGGCATGGATGACGAACAGGACCAAGCCGACCGTGATCGCCCCATACGGATGATTCACGACCACAAGGAGGCTCAAGCCCGCACCCGCCAAGCCGACCATTGCCGGTTTGGTCAGACTTTGGAGCAACGATTTCATCTGGACCCCGCGCCAGACCAGCAAGGGTCCCACCCCCATGAGCAACAGGATCCCCAACATGATGGGAATGAAGACCTTATTATAGTAGGGTGCCCCTACGGTAACCTTGGAACTGCCAAAGGTTTCGACTGCCAGGGGATAGAGGGTCCCCAGAAGGACCGTCAATCCGGCGATGACCAGAAAAAGGTTGTTGAACAGGAACGCAGCTTCCATGGAAAACGGACTTTCCAGTCGGACCTCGGTTCGCAACCGGTCGGCGCGAAACACCAGCAATCCAAAGGAAAAGAGCAGGACGACCGCCATGAACATCAGGATATAGACGCCACGTCCGGGATCGGAGGCGAAGGCATGGACGGAGGAGAGGACTCCGGAGCGGACCAGAAAGGTTCCCAGAAGCGACAGGGCAAAGGTGGTGATGATCAGAAACAGGTTCCATATCTTGAACATGCGCCGCCGTTCCTGGACCATGACCGAATGAAGGAAAGCAGTGGCGATGAGCCAGGGCATGAATGAAGCGTTTTCCACGGGATCCCAGGCCCAATATCCACCCCAGCCCAATTCGTAGTAGGCCCAATAGGCACCGAAGATGATGCCGGTGGTGAGCATGGCCCATGAAAAAAGGGTCCAGCGCCGGGTGGCCAGGATCCATTCGTCGGTAATCCGTCCATTGATCAGTGCGGCGACGGCAAAGGCGAAGGGGATGGCGAAACCGACGTATCCCATGTAGAGAAAAGGAGGATGAAAGACCATCCCCGGATCCTGGAGCAATGGATTGAGATCCTGGCCATCGAATGGGGGATCGGTGAGGCGTTCAAAGGGGCTGGAAAGAAACAATACCAGAATCAAAAATCCGGAAGTCACCGCCCCCAGAATGGACAGAACCCAGGGGATGGAACGTGCATGTGTCGACCAGTGCCATCCGACGGCGATGGCGGTGAACAGGGCCATCAACCAGGCCCAAAACAGCAGTGAACCCTCGTGACCTCCCCAAAGTGCAGTGGTCAGGTAGAACATCGGCAGGCTGCGGGAGGCGTGTTCAGCGACATATTTGACGGAAAAATCGTGATTCAGAAAGGAAATCACGACCCCCATGATCGCCAGGGTCAGCAGACCGGCCGCCATGAAGGATGCCTGGCGTCCCACTCGGATCCAGACCGGTCGCTGCATGTTGACACCGACTACGGGCGCCGATGTCTGAAGCAGGGTCAGAAGAAGGGCAACGATGGTTGCGAAATGGGCAATTTCAATCCACATGGTCTATCCTGTCTGCCATGGATGAGGAGCGTGTGCCTGCGGGAAAAGAACAAAGTCAATACAGGATCATTGCAGGGAACGCAACATGGATTCCTTGGACCGGGCGATCCCTTCCGGGGTCATCTCGACCGGAATATAATCCTCGGAGTGTTTGGCAAGGATGCTTGAGGCGATGAACTCCTGTCCCGGTTGCCATGGCCCTTCAACAACGACCCCCTGCCCTTCACGGAACAGATCGGGCGTCATCCCTTCATAGCGGACCGGAACCTGATTTTTGCCATCGGTAACCATGAAACGAATTTTGAGTGTTCCCGCTTCCTTGACCAGGGATCCCTCCTGGACCATTCCGCCGATGCGCACCTTTTGACCTGTTTTATCCGCTCCCGCCTCCTTGATTTCAGTGGGGGTGTGAAAATAAACCAGGGAGCCGGTAAATGAAGTCCAGATCAAGGCACCCAATGCACCGCAAACGATCAGGAGGGTCAGGATCAAAAACAGACGTCGGTTGGCTTGCATGGCGTCCAGACTCTTGATGGGGAATCCGCAGGAAACAAAAAAAATCCTTGGAGAAATGAAACAACTGATTTAAACTTTCGATAAGTGGCGAAAGGACGACACCATCTCATACTGCCAGCACGGGAGAGGACTTCAAAATGGTGCCGCCTTCGCCACTTGCATTTTCAGGGATGGACTGCCTCCGGTCAACCGCAATTCGTGCGCGATCCGTTTTTTTTCCCTCCGCTTCCGGGATGTCGGCGTTTTTGGAGGAAGCACAAAGAAAATCAATATGAAAATGACAGATCCGGGGAATGCTTCCCGGGGTAGGTTTTGGTTCCGAATTCTGGCGCAGCGCAGTTTGACCTCGTGCCGTACCTTGATTCCGCAACCCGTGAAGTGGCCGGAGCCATTGTGGAACGGGGCTTTGATCCCACCTATTTCAAACGGTTTTTCATCCCCTTCTCGACCAACATCATGATCAGAATGATCAGAAACGAGAACACCAGCATTCCGGCGGCGAGCACATGGGCCTTGTCCCATTCAAGCGCTTCGACAAAATCATAGATTGCTACGGATAGTACCTTGGTTTCGCCGGGTATGTTGCCGCCGATCATCAAGACCACGCCGAATTCCCCTACGGTATGGGCAAATCCCAGGATTGCGCCCGTCAGCAGGCCGGGTCTGGCAAGTGGCAGGGCCACGGTCAGAAAGGCATCCACTGGAGAAGCGCGTAGTGTTGCCGCTACCTCCAGTGGACGGTCCCCAATCGCCTCGAAGGCATTGCGGACCGGTTGCACGATGAACGGAAGGGAATACAGGACCGATCCAACAACGAGCCCCTCAAAGGTAAATGGCAGGGCATGGCCGAACAGTGCCGTCGCCGCTTGTCCCAGCGGACTCGACGGCCCCAGGAGAAGCAGGAGGTAGAACCCGAGTACTGTCGGCGGTAAGACCAGTGGCAGGGCGACGACGGCCCCGACCACCTCCTTCCATCGGGCTTTGGAGCGGGCCAGCCACCAGGCAACGGGGGTTCCAACGACCAGTAGAACAAGGGTGGTGATTGTCGCGAGTTTCAGGGTGAGAAGGATCGGATCCCACATGGTGGTTGGCTCTGGGGTTCAAGTTGGGTCGGCGGTATACACTTATTTCTTCGATGTCACATTCATGCACTTGGGGAAATGATTATGCGTTCACCGATCCGGGTCAAGGGGCGCATGGGAAAACAAATTCAAAGTCAGAGTCATGGGGGCAATTCCCCAGACCCTTTTTTTTCTCAATAATATTTTTAATGTCAACACTTCCTGATTGATGCATGGGACAAGGCAGAACTATTGGATGCCGTATCCGAATTTCTCGATCATGGCGAGGGCTGTTCTGCCCCGGAGAAAGGTGAGAAATGCCTTGGCCGGTTTGCTTTCGGCGCCCGTCTTGAGCAGCACGGCGTCCTGTTTGATCGGCGTGTAGAGGTTGCTCGGTACCACCCATTTGGAGCCGCGTGTGTCAGCAACCACCTGCGAGAGGGCGATGAATCCCAACTGGGCATTGCCGGTCGCAACAAATTGGTAGGTCTGGGCGATATTGTCGCCCTGCACGATCTTTTCCTTCACGCCGGCGTAGACACCGAGCGCTTCCATGGTCTTGATCGAAGCGGTCCCGTAGGGCGCGGTCATTGGGTTGGCGATGGCCAATTTCGCAAATTTTGCCGGAGTTTCAAGCACTTTTCCCGCTTTGTCGACCAATTCGGGGTTGCTGCTGTAAAGCACGATTTTGCCGGTGGCGTATGTGAAACGGGTACCGGTTACCGCCAATCCTTCGGCTTCCGCCTTTTCGGGGTGTTTGGTATCGGCGGCCAGGAACACCTGGAATGGCGCACCGTTGGCAATCTGAGTGAATAACTTGCCGGTCGAACCAAAGCTCAATACCGCTTTGTGCCCGGTTTCGCGTTCGAAGGCGGCTGCAATCTCTTTGGCCGTTGCCGTGAAGTTGGAAGCAATCGCGACGTGGGTTTCTTCCGCCAGAGCCTCACTGGCCATCTGGCCCCACCCCGCGAACCCCGCGGTGGCCAAGAAGATGGCAACAATCATGTTCCAGCATTGTTTCATGGTCATCGGAAACTCTTGACCCCTCATGGGTTCGGTCGGCGGTGCGATTGACTTGGAACGAAGCAAAAAGCAGGCATTTCTCGCCCTGTTTGGCACCGCCATGGATAAACTCGTTCGTGAATGGCTTCGTTCTTCTGCGGATATCCAGGATCTTCCCGTTTTTTTAATTCCAATTCCAGATCTAAAGATACATTCAACCGCACCCGGTTTGGGATCGGTGTTCCTGGCCGGGATCACGCACTCATCAAGGGCAAGGCATTCAGCTTTGCCTCAAGTTTGACACGAAATAACCGAAACCACGTTATGGAGGGCGTGTCCTGTCCGTAGTCTGGATGGAGTGCCATTACCCCGATCATCATGGTTTCGATGAACATCATGTTTTTTCATGGTCTTAAATATATTCTGGTCTGCATGGGGGTGGCGCTGTCTCTGGGTGGGGGGGCTGGGCTGTCGGCCCAGGAGGGCAATCATGTCTTTGCGACCGATGATGCGAGGGGCAATCTGTCGCCGGAGGATATGAACGGTTCTGCGGGTGATTTTGGCAACGGGGCGGAATCTTCCAGGGAGGTGGAACCGGATGACGCGCTGTCCCCTTCCCGGAATGGATTCCGTCTCGACGGCAAAGCGACCCGGGATCTTGAACCTGACGATGGCAGCGGGGGCAGTGACAGAAGCCCTTCTCCAAGTCACCTGCCGGTCCGGGATTCCCATCCCCACCCTGCCCGATATTGATGGATACGCATCCCATGCGAATCACCCGGCGTATCCTTTTATTGTTTGTGACCATCGGCCTGGTGGGCGGTTTGATCTATGGGGTTTTGTTCAATGCCAGTAGAAGCGAAACTTATTTCATCGGTTTGGCAGGACCCATGTCGGGGCCGTTTGCGGAAGTGGGGATTTCCATGCGCAGGGGGGTGGCGTTGGCCATCGAACATGTCAATCGGAGTGGCGAATTGGGTCCGGTCAAGCTTGAAATGATGGTGGAGGATGACCACAGTGGACTGGCCAACAGTCAAGACGTCCGCAAAGCGGCACAAAATCTGGTTCGTTCCAATCATCTGCTCGGGGTCGTCGGGCATTATTTCAGCAGTGCCACCCTGGATGCCAGTCCCATCTATCATGAACACAACGTGCCACTGATGACCCCCTCAGCGACCAACCCCAGGGTAACCGCCGAGTTTCCTGGTAATTTCAGCCTTGTACCCGATGATTTCTATCAGGCGGTCTTCTTGGCCAACTATGTATTGAACGGTTTGGACCAAAACAAGATTGCCATCATCCATACCAACAACCTGTATGGGGAATCCTTGCGTGAATATTTTGTCAAGGAATTGAAAATCAATACTGTGGAACCGGTGGCGGATTTGGTCATCCATCCGGAAAAATTCGATCCCACCCCGATTGATCAAGGGATGGCGTCATTGAGCAACGCCAAGGTCGTTTTTCTGGCGATGAACTATACCAATGCGGCGCATGTCATCAAATATATTAAAAATAAGGGATTGAAATGCGATTTCATTGGTGGCGAAAGTCTGGGCGGCCCCCATTTCATTCGTCTGGCCGGGATTTATTCCGAAGACGTGTATGCCGTGACCCCCTTCCTGCCCAATCTGTTGGGTGAAAAGGCAAAACGTTATCAGGATGATTTCGTTCAAACCTTTCAGACCAATCCCGACTGGGTCGCAACCCATGCCTATGAAGCGGTCATGTTGTTTGCCCATGCAATCAAGAAAGGTGGGCCGGACCGTATTGCCATACGTACCGTGCTGTCAAAAATACTCCAGGAGGAAGATGCGGTCCCAAGTATTACCGGACCGGTTTATTTCAATGAACAGGGAGCATCCCGTAAATTGATTGCCATTGGCCAGGTCAAGGAGGGGCGTTACACCCCTGCCCGCTTCCAGTTCACCTATGCCAAATATCCGGAACTCGTCAAGGCCAGGACAAAAAAAAGCAATGCATTCCTGATGAATGGCCGGTACGTCAAACGGACCACGGTGGTTTTTACCGGACTGCATATCAAGGAAATCAAAACCTTCGACCCGATTGAAGGTTCATTTACCGCCGATTTCCTGCTATGGTTTCGCTGGGATCCCACGTGGAATGCCAAGCTGAATTTCGAGATGACCTATGGCAAGGTCCTGTCGGCGCAGATTCGGGAGAAATATTTCGATCCCGAGAATAATTTCAATTTCATCTCCTATGACGTGTCGGCACAGATGGAGGGGAAATTTCCGCTGCATGAATACCCGTTTGATGAACAGGAATTGCAGATACGGATTAAACCCAAGGTCCAGATCAAGGAAGACCTGATTCTGGTGACCGACATTCATGATGATTCCTTTCTACGCAATGATTTGAGTTTGAAATCATGGACCGATGTCAAACATTTCCAATTTTCCAGTGAAAAAGAGACGATCTGGAGTTACCGGAATCCGAAATATAAGAAAAAACTGTTTGAAATGGAACATTCCCAGTTTAATTATCATATTATGCTGAAAAGAAATTCGGCCCAGTATACCGTTAAATTATTGCCATTGATCGTGATGGTGTTGATGGCCTACAGCGTCTTTTTTGTCAACTTTGAATACGTCGCCTCCCGATTCTCTCTGGGGATCCTGGCATTGTTGACCGCCATGTCCTTCCACAACGTCAATAAGATTGATGTCGGCTATCTGGTACGCAGCGATATCTTCTTCATGATGACCTATTATCTGATTTTTCTGGCGATCATTGAAACGGTGATCACCAGTTCATTTTTTATTCATGGCAATAAGGCCATGGCCAACAAAATTGATATCACCGCCATCATTCTTTATCCATTCCTGATGGTCGGCGTCATCATTCACTTGTTGCGGTAGCCAGGAGATCATGGGGATCAATGCTCGCTAAACTCAAGTTCCTTCATCATTTGCAAATCCTGTTTGTTGCCGTGACGGTCCCTGTTCTGGTGGTGCTGACGGTTGCCCTGCTGGCGACCGAATCGTTGACCGACAAACTGCAACAATTGGGGCGCGAAGATCTCCCCCTGAGTCGGATCCTTGCGGATGTGGCCCGTGAGCAGTTGGGGCAGAGTTTGAAATTCAATGAAGTATTGCTTCATGCCAGGACGGGAAACCGGGAAAAATTTGAAATTGCCAATGATTCTTTCATCCAATACGGAAAACGCATCAGTGACACGCTGTTGGAAGGGCGCAACATTGCTCAGAGGGGTCTGGAACAAAATAATGATCCGGCACGCATCCGGGAGATCGATGCCATAAAAACCACATTCAAAGAGGTTGAAAAACTCCATGGTGATTATGAGCATCTTGGAGCCTCCTTGATCCGCAATATCTATCAATATGAGTTTTTGTTGCGTCCTGAATTGATGCATTCCGGTGATCATCTGGCCATCGAAGAAGAAGCGGCAAAACAGGTTGAATTGACTGCGAAAAGTCTTTCCGCCTTGGAGGATGAGACCGTCCGGTTGGAAAACAGGATCAAGGAGGGTGTCGAACAGGTCGAGGGGCTTTCCCAAACCTTGGCCGTCGATACGGCCAGAAACAGGATGACAATCTATAAGGTTCTGGTATTGTCGGTGTTTCTCATGCTGGTCGGGGTGTTTTCCCTGGGGTTGATTGTCGAACGGATTCATGAAAAACGAAAAGGGATCCAGGAGGCGAGAATTCGTGAATTTATCGGGCGGGTTGATGCCGCGGTGCAAAAAATGATTCCAGCCGCCAAAAAAATGGAACAGGTAGGTACCGATTTTCTGGAGCGGCAGGTTCAACGAGGTCATCGGGTGAACAAGATGGTTCACTTTCTGGGTCAGGTTCATAAGACCATTGAAGGCAATATTGCATCGGTAAAAAAATCCCATGAATCTCATGAACATGAAAAAGGGCTTGTTCGGAATGTGGAAAAGAGGGTTCTCACTCTGGACCATGAATCTGTGGAAGCCCTGGTCGCCAGTCGCGAGACGATGAAGATCATTCGCATGCTGAAGAACAGGCTGTTGCAGATCAACATGTTGACGACCAATGCCACGGCGGAGGCGACCCGCAACGAGGCGACCCGGGGGTTTGCCGTATTTACGGATGAACTCAGGGAACATGCGAGAAAAAGTGCCGATGAAACCGAATTGGTGGCCGAACTGTTGGAACACCATCTGGGAAAGGTCCAGAATGACACCGAAACCATGAAAGGTATTCGGCAAGGATTGGATGAACTGACGGATCGTGCCACCTATTCCGGCCGGATTATCCTGGACTTGAAGGAGCCCAACGAAAGACAGTTGCAGCAGATGGAGGAAATCCGGGTATTGCTTGACGGGGCTGATCTGTCGCTGAAACAGGAAAAGCCTGTTTTGGATGAATTGCTCCATTCATTGAATCTGTTACGGCTTCAGTTGGGAACGCTGCATGAAGCTTCGGAACAATGGCCGGAGTTCACCGGAAACCGCGATGCGGTTCCCCCCGGTCGGCAGTCCTTATCGTGAACCCTGTTACGGTGGCAATCATGTCCGAAAACAGTCTGATTAAGACAATCCTCTTCAAAGGGGCGCGCAAGGTCTTGGAAAAAGCGGCCCCTTTGCTGCCGTTACGGTTCAAGACAGAGGGTGGGATTGTATTGTTGTCGCCTCGTCTGGTCGAAATGGCGGCACGCAAGGCGGTGGTCTCAATGAAGGATGTGGAACTGGTAGCGTTGACATTTCAAAATACTCATTATGAATTTTTGCTTTCGGGACCCAAGGGGACCCGGGTGTTGGTACGGATCGTTCCGGAATGGATTGGGGTGGAAGGGGAAACGGTTAATCTGCGTTTGAACTTTTTTGGCGGCAGAAAGTCGGGATTGGAAGTGCAGCACGATTCGGCACCTGTTGCCTTTTCCATTCGTCTCATGGACCACCTGTTTGGTATGGCCGAAAAAAGGATCGGTCAAGTGGAGGGGGTCGAACTCATGGAAGATGCCATGATCATTACGAGGAATCTTGCTGATTCGGGACTCCTGGCCGCCATCCGTGATCGTATTGTCGGCAGCGGGCGGTTCCATCTTCCGCTGTCTTTGGATGAAAGCTGGTTGGCATTGCATTTTGGCGCCCTGCTGCGGGAAAGCAGTGGAATTGCCATTCTGGATCTTTTGTTGCGATGGTTTCCAATGGAGGGGGATGGCGTTCCGAAAATATCAAAAAATTGTTGAACGAAAAAAGGCTTCGGGGGATTACCCCCAGGGGTCTTCTTTAGTTCTACTTTGTTACATTCATTAACTGGAAAGGATGGCTTGCAATTGACTGATATACATAGGAATATTGAAAGAAAAAAGGGGTCTGG
>PEAN01000018.1 GCA_002753735.1 Magnetococcales bacterium DCbin4 | reverse complement strand
CACGGCACCGGCCCCCCCCCCTGCGCAACCACGGGAAACCATCCCCCCCAAAGGAGAAACCCGGTCTGATGCCACCACGCCACCGGCTGGAAAGGCATTGACCATGGAACAGACCTGTGAATTGATCGGCAACAAACTTGGCAGCGTCAGCACTGCCGACTGTCTCTCCCACCGCCTGATGCTGTCGGGAGGGGTTTCGGTCAACGGCGTGCCCATCATGATCAAGGAATACCCACCGCTGCCGGGCCGCGAATCCCGGGCACGAATTCTGCTTTTGGGCGGCATCCACGGCGATGAATATTCTTCCATCAGCATCGTGTTCCGCTGGATGGAAATTCTCAACAAATATCATTCCGGCATGTTTCACTGGCGGTTGGCGCCACTGGTGAACCCCGATGGACTGTTACAAAAAAATGCGCAACGGATGAACGCACACAATGTCGATCTCAACCGAAACTTTCCCACCTCCCCCACCCACGAGGAGTGGATCGAAGCCAGCCAGAACTATTGGATCAACGAGACCCATCGGGACCCCAGGCGTTATCCCGGTCCCGCCGCCTTGAGTGAACCGGAATCACGCTGGGTTGCCGAGGAAATCGCCCGCTTCAAACCGGATGCCGTGGTTTCGATCCACGCCCCCTACGGCCTTTTGGATTTTGACGGTCCTCCCAACACCCCCCCGGAACGATTGGGCCGACTCTATCTGTCCCTGTTGGGCACCTATCCCGGATCCCTGGGGCGATACTGCGGTGACAACATCAAGATTCCCATCATCACCATCGAATTGGAACATGCCGGCATCATGCCGGACAAACCGGAGATCGCCGCCATCTGGATGGACCTTGTCAAATGGCTGACCACCCATGTTCGCCGCCGAATTCCACCCGATCCATCTTCTTCAGCAGGTAAAACCAGGCAGACATCACGATGAATACCATGCTCCGGGGATTGCAACCCTATCCTTTTGAGAAGCTCCACGCCCTCCTCAAAGAGGTCACACCATCACGGGAACACACGCCGATCAATCTTTCCATTGGCGAACCCCGGCATCCCGTGGCCCCATGGATTCGGGAAACCATGGCGCAGGCATTGGATGGCATCAGCCGCTATCCCACCACGCGCGGGGAGGAAGGGTTGAGGCAATCCGCCGCCCGCTGGCTTGAACGCCGTTTCACCCTCATTCCCGGTTCGGTCGATCCCGAAACCCAGCTCCTTCCGGTCAACGGCACCCGGGAAGCCTTGTTTTCCATTGTCCAGGCGGTGACCGGCCCCCGGGATCCCGGGGCCGTCGTGCTGATGCCCAACCCCTTCTACCAGATCTATGAAGGGGCCGCCCTCATGGCCGGTGCGACCCCCATTCACGTCCCCGCCACCGAGGATAACCATTTCCTCCCCGACTACGCCTCCCTGCCGCCCGAACTCCTGGCACGGACCCGGCTGCTGTTTCTCTGCTCGCCCGCCAACCCCACCGGGGCGGTCACCCACGAAGCGGAACTGATCCGGTTGCTGCATCTGGCCGAGACCTACCAATTCATCCTGGCGGCCGACGAATGCTATTCCGAAATATGGGACCGTTCGCCCCCGCCGGGCCTGTTGAAGGTGGCTCAGGATCAAGGGCGCATGGGATTTGAGCGTTGCCTGGTCTTCCATTCACTCTCCAAACGCTCCAACATGCCCGGGGCGCGTTCCGGTTTCGTCGCGGGCGATGCCGCGATCCTCAATGATTATTTCCAACTCCGGACCTATACCGGATGCGCCACCCCCCCGTTCATTCAACAGGCCGCCATCGCCGCCTGGAACGATGAAACCCACGTCGAGGAAAACCGTATTCAATACCGGCAGAAATTTGCCGATGCCCTGGAAATCCTTCAACCGCTGTTGCCGGTACGCATTCCGGAAGCGGGTTTTTATTTATGGCTCAAGGTGCCAAAAGGTGGCGAATTGTTTGCCCGACACCTGTTTCAGCGTTATAATGTAACTGTATTGCCGGGTGCTTATCTGGGCCGGGGTCATGGCACGGACAACCCGGGGTTGCCTTATGTCCGAATTGCCATGGTCCAACCTCGAAACGAAAACAAGGAGGGAATTCAGCGTATTGCCGCAGCGATCCGTGACCTGGCCTGATCGCAGCGCCATCATTCGGCTGTTTCATGCTGTTTTTTTATATGAATACCTGAATCATGGACCATGGCCGGTCATTCACCCCATTCAATCAGGAGATGTCCCATGTCCACAAATCAAGCCATCATTGAACAAGCCTGGGAGCAGAGAGATGCGCTTTCAGACGATTTTTCGGCCCAAGTCAAGGATGCGGTGACGGCCACTCTTGAAGAAATGGATGCCGGGGAACGTCGGATTGCCGAGTACAGGCCCGGCCATCCGGAAGCCAAGCATGGCTGGATCGTCAACCAATGGCTCAAGAAGGCGGTTCTGCTTTCCTTCAAGATCAACGACAATGCATGCATCCACAGTGGTCCGCAAAACCACTTCGACAAGGTGCCGCTCAAAACCTATGATTGGGATGAAATCCACTTTCGCGAAAAAGGGTTCCGCATGGTTCCCACTGCCACGGTCCGGGCGGGATCCTACATCGCCCCGGGGGTGGTGCTCATGCCTTCTTTTGTCAACATTGGCGCCTATGTCGATTCGGGTACCATGATCGACACCTGGGCCACCGTGGGATCATGTGCCCAGATTGGCAAAAACGTGCATATTTCCGGGGGGACCGGCATTGGCGGGGTTTTGGAACCGGTGCAGGCCAATCCGGTGATCATCGAGGATGATTGTTTCATCGGTGCCCGTGCCGAAGTGGCGGAAGGGGTGATTGTGGGCCGCGGTGCCGTCCTGTCCATGGGGGTATTCCTGGGCGCTTCCACGCGCATCATCAATCGGGAGACGGGAGCGATCCACATGGGGTATGTCCCCCCTTATTCGGTCGTCGTCTCCGGGACCATGCCCGGCAAACCGTTGCCTGATGGCAAACCGGGTCCCAACCTTTATTGTGCCGTCATCGTCAAGACGGTCGATGCCCAAACCCGCTCCAAGACGGGGATCAACGAGATCCTCAGAGAGTTTTAATCGGAAACCGATCCTTGGGGTCCGGGGAGGGACCGCGCCCTTCCCGGATCCATTCAACATAATGATACGGAAAGGAAATGGGTTTGATCAAGGAGTAGGAATTTTTGGATCATCGCGCAACGAAAACCTGCTGGCACTGTCTGGTCGGCGAAACGTTGAAAATGCTGCTGGAACCCATTGGTATCGAGGTGCGTTCGGAAGTCCAGATCGTTTCACTCCCTCCCAAGGCGGACCTGATCCTGATTCGGCGAACAGGGGGGGGTTGGACGGATGATCAGCGTTTGTTCCTGGCGGACGGTTTGCGGGATCTTGATGCAGACCAGATTCTGGCTGAGTTGAAGATCACTGAAAACCTGAACGAGGACGTTTTGTCCAAAATCACGGTGTACGACACCCTGTACCTGGAGACGGCACGTCTGAAACGCCATCAGTTACAAAGCGTTGTCATCAGTTCCACAACCCCCCGGCCTGGCTTCCTTGAGCAATATGCCTTTGAACCCGTTGGACCTGGTGGTGTTTATGAAAGCAGGCCCTGTTGGGGTGGTACCGTTCGTCTGATTCTGCTCAACGAACTGGCGGATGAAGCCCAAAACGCTCCTTTGAAGTGTTTTGCCAGCCGCCAGGAAGAGCGGAAGAAAGCGTTTGAGACGATCGAACATGCAGGGTTGTTCAGGATCTCCGTTGCGTTTGAACGGACGATTGTCGGCTTATGGAGATTGCTCATGAAGGGATCATTGAACAGCCCAGAAATGGAAGGGATCACACCCGAGTACGTTTCACAACTTGGGAAGGAGTGGCTTGATTGGTTGGTCGACGTCACGCCCAATGACGAACTTTTTTCCCTGCCAAAATTTGGGCTTTGCCTGGAACAAAAACTTCAGGAAGAAAGATCCGGTATCCTGCTCCGGATCCTCCGGCGTCATTTTTCCAACCTGCCCGCCGGGGTGGAGTCAAAGGTGATTGCCGCCAACCTCGACACCCTGGATGCGTGGATCGACCGGGCGATTGATGCTCGTTCATTAAATGATGTTTTTGGCGACCAAGGGACGACCAAACCCTGAGAGCAATCCCCCAAGCCCCTTTTCTCCTTGATGAACAGCGCTTGGCCGGAAACAGAAACAACTTAATTCGTTCTACCTCGTCAGATTCATTAACTGGAGAGGATGGCTGGCAATTAACTGATATGCATAAAAACATTGAAATAAAAAAGGGGGCTTGAGGGATTGCCCCCCCGGATCCCTTTTTCCTTTCAATAATCATTGATCCCGGGAGGGGATCTGAAAAGTTACAAATATTGCAAAAATTTCATCATGATCGATGGTCCAGAGCCCATCCCATTGGCCCAACCTTACGCTTTAACCATGAGATGGAAACATCCTCGCATGAATATTTCCAAAACCGTGGCCCTGGCCCGGGAACTGGTTCAAATCCCCTCGGTCACCCCTTTTGATGGTGGCTGTCAACAGCGGATCATCCAACGTCTGGAACGGTTGGGGTTTACCGTTTATCCTTTGGTATTTGGCCAGGTTTCCAATTTTTACGCCCGACGGGGCCGGCATGGGCGCAATTTTTGTTTTGCCGGGCATACCGATGTCACCCCCAGCGGCGAACCCGCCTTATGGCAGTGTGACCCTTTTGCCGCTCAACATCACGAAGGACAGATTGTGGGACGGGGGATCTGCGACATGAAAGGGGCCATCGCCGCCATGGTGACCGCGGTCGAACAATGTCTCATCCAGCATTCTGAACATTTCGAGCACAACAGCCTTTCTTTTCTCATCACCGGCGATGAAGAGGGACACGCCATCGATGGCACCGTCCGGGTGCTCGAATGGTGTGCCGATCAGGGGGAACGGTTGGATTATTGCCTGGTCGGCGAGCCGACCAGTGTCCATCGGCTCGGGGATTGTCTCAAAAATGGCCGTCGGGGTTCCCTCAATGGCGTTCTGACCGTCCATGGCCTGCAGGGACATGTCGCCTATCCCCATCTGGCATGCAATCCCATCCACTTGGCCCTCCCCGTTCTGACAAACCTGGCCCAACATCGTTTTGACGCCAACGACAATCCACATTTCCCCCCCACCAGTTTCCAATTGACCCGCATACAGGCGGGCGATGGCGCCACCAATGTGATCCCTGCCCAACTCTCCGCACAATTCAATGTGCGTTTTTCCACCGAACATACCCCCGAATCGCTCGAAGCCCGGATCCGTTCCCTCCTGGAACCATTGAATCAGGGTGAAGGACGCTTCGATTTGACCCTGCAGGTTTCGGGCCTCCCTTTTCTGACCCGGGAAGGTCCATTACTGTATGCGGTCCAGGAGGCGGTACATGAACTGATGCACCTGACCCCGGAATGTTCTACGGGTGGTGGCACCTCCGATGCCCGGTTCATTTCACGCTACTGTCCCCAAACCGTCGAATTCGGCTTGGTCGGCGCCACCATGCACAAGGTCAATGAATCGACCCCTGCCGACGACCTGAATCATCTGGCGCTGATCTATCAACGCATCCTGGAAAAGCTGCTCCTGGCGAATTGACATGATCATGTGAAAATAAAGGGTTACCGCCTTCGCGGGAATGCCCGAGGGATGATACGAATAGTTTTCTTCTCGACGAGAAAACGATTATGAAAAACCACAAATCAGGTATGACAGGAAGCCCCTATTCACTGGACCCCCCTGTTGCCAATGGAATTTTCAACAGGATTTCCAAGTTGGAGGAGCGCGTCGAACTTCTCAGGGGCAACGGAATCCTTTCGCCGTCCACCTTGAAAAAATATTATGGAGAAAAAAGGTTCGAGCAGGTGGCCGCTTCCAATGCGTTGGAGGGGAGTACCCTTTCCGCAGGCGAAACAGAACTGGCCATTCTGAAAGGAGTGACCATTACAGGGCACGATCCGGCTTATGTGCGTGATGCTTTGGCCTTGGACAATGCCTTGCAACGCCTGGTAGACATCGCCCAAGACAAGAACAGCCCCACCAGTTTGGACAATTTGAAGGAATTACATACCCTGATCCTGGGTAATCGATCCGGTGCCGGAATGTTCCGCACACAACCGGTATTTATTTCCGGCTCCCGCCATCGTCCTCCTGAAACCTGGCGCGACATCATGTCGGCAATGGAAGCATGGGAGCGATGGTCAGAGCGGTATGCGTCATTGGCCGCGCCGATTCGAGCCATCGTTTTGCATGCATGGCTGGCTCACATCCATCCTTTCATCGATGGCAACGGACGTACCGCCCGAGCAATCGGCAACCTGGAACTGGTGCGCGCCGGATATCCCCCGGTGATCATCAAGAAGAAGGAGCGCTCCCGTTATTTAGATAGCCTGGGAGATGCGGATGAAGGGGGAAATCTCCAGGATTTCTTCGAGTTCATGCTGGAACAAATGGAAGGATCGCTGGTGGGCTTGGAACTGTCTGCCCACAAGGAGGAGGGATATGATGCGTTGCTGGCAAGGCTTCGTCAGGAACAGAAACG
Source organism: Magnetococcales bacterium DCbin4 (assembly GCA_002753735.1). GTDB lineage: Bacteria > Pseudomonadota > Magnetococcia > Magnetococcales > UBA8363 > UBA8363. Next base: position 54,790 of record PEAN01000018.1, on the reverse strand, counting down.
GCGACTGGAAATCTGGATGACCCAGGTCAAGTTCCTCGCCTTAAATCTTGCGGAGACGCTCCAGGAAAGAATTTCGTCCCTCGGGGGCAAGGCGTCCTTGAGGTTCTACGAGGATTCGTTGGATCTGGACGATTATATTGCGCTCAGTCAAGGGAGATCGGTATCAAGGAGTTGGTCCTTCACCATCGCAGTGGATATCCCATCCTTTCGATCCATCGTCCGTCTCGCCTGGTTCGGATTCCGGTCTCCCGATGTGATCAAATATCTCCACCAAACCAATGGACCCGCCCTATATTGGTCGGTTCCCAACCCGGAAGGATCCCCACGGTGGATCACCGACACAACCCAATCCCCCCAATATGTCGAGTTGACCCTCCTTCCCGAAGACCTGTCACAATGGGTCGTCCGGGATCGGCACAACGCCATTGAAAAAATATCGCCAGCGCAACTGATAAATAATATCGTTAAAGATTTGTTGGGGTTTGAGCCTGATCCTGGATAAGGGGCGTGCAGTTTTTTTCCATGAAATCAATATACGACAGGCATTGTCGTATATTTACCCAGTCGAAGTGAATACCCCGTTTCCCCGGATCACCCCCTTTGCATCCATTGGAATATTGCAACCCCCTCGGACCCATCCCCAGCCCCTGTTTTTTTCTTGATCATGAATGCCAACCCATCCCACGTCGGGTCTTGCAATAACGCGCATTATACGTGAAACTCGCAACCATGGGATTGTACTGGGACAAACCTCCAGGCGCGTGCGGCAGATGGACTTTGATGAAACATGATTACAGTCATTGGAAATCTGAAGGGGGGATGTGGCAAGAGTACCATTGCCTTCAATCTTGCCGTATGGCTTGCGGTCAAAGGACGCAACGTCGTCTGCTTCGACCTCGATCCCCAATCCACCTTGAGCGATGTCAACGAAGTGCGCATGGAAGAAGGGGTTCAGCCCGAACTCAAAATTTTCCGCCCCGACAGCAACCCCACCAAGATCATGCGCCAACACGTCGGGGAAGTCCTGGTGGATGTGGGTGCCTCCAACCTGTGGGCCATGCGCCAGGCCATCGCCATGGCGGACCGGGTCGTCGTCCCCGTTCCACCCAGCCAGGCCGATGTTTGGTCCACCGCCCGCTTTCGCGATATCATTGCTGAAACCGTCGCCGGCAAAAAAGCCTTGCCGGAGATTTTCATGTTCATCAATCGCGCCGACACCCACCCGGGCATGCGGGAAGCCATCGAAACCCAAGAGGCACTGCGTACCCTCTCCGGGGTCACCGTCATGGAAAACCGCATTTATCAAAGGACTGTCTATCGCCGCTCCTTCAGCGAAGGACGGGCCGTCTTCGAACTCGGTGCCGACGCCAAGGCAACCCATGAAACCATCGAGCTGGCCCGGGCACTCTACCCCGATGCCGCCCCTTGAACACATGCACCGCTGCATCCCTTGGAAGCCCCATGCAAAATGACATAAATAAAATGTATACTTTGATAATGGCCGTATCGGCGTTACAATGGTCCGACAGGGGGATGTTATTGACCACAAGCGACGGCGGAAGGCCGGTCCTTGTTGTATTTCATTTCAAGAAACCTGCAGAATGGCAAACCTCGGGAGATACCTGATTCATGTCGGACAGCGAAAATTCTTCAGATACCCCTGCGGGAAAACCGGCCCCTTGTGCTGGAGAACGTCCAGATAAGACGTTTCGCAATCCCGCCCCCTTCCTGCCCGTGGGAAAATATGACGAGTGCAACGATTGTTCCGGGAAGGTCATCTCTGAATTTGCCAAAAGTTTCGACAAAAGTGCCCGTCGCTGGGAATTGATCGTCTACCCTTCGCTTTTTGCCTTCATCATCCTAGCGATGTATGGATTTTTTCTGATTTTCAGCCTCACCCAGGACATCCGCATCATGGCCTCATCCATTGACCCGCAAATGGGATTCAACATGGGGTCGCTCTCCTCCAACGTGGGCATGTTGTCCAACAATGTCGAACTGATGTCCACCCATCTGGAGTACATCAGCGACAACATGGAGACCATGTCGGTGGACATGCAAAACATGGCCGACAGCGTTGAGACGATGAGCAGCAAGATCACCACCATGGCGGGCAGTGTCGGCAACATGGAAAAAAGCATTCAGGGGATGAACAAGAGCATCCTTGAAATGAATGTGACCATGGAAGAGATCGGCCGCAAGCTCAACAACCTGACCCCCATGGCACAAAATCTCCAAGGGATCACACAGGCGGTTCATTCCATGACCGGTGCGGTTCATGCCATGAGTTACGACATGAACGGTGCGACCCGTCCCATGAGCTTCATCAACCGGTTCATGCCCTGGTAGCCACGATCAAGCCTGGATATGCCCCCCAAAGATCCTTATCATTCTTCGGGTAAGGTTCTTTGCATTTGAGATGACTCGCATCTTAATTCACAACAAATACCAAATCATGGACATCATTCATCATCTCCCTGACACACTTCGCCGATCCGTAAGTGGAAAAATTCTTTTTTTCACTGGAGTATTGGGAACACTGCTGCTGATGGCACTGGGTTGGGCACTGCTCGTCTTCATGGAAGAAAATTTGAAGGAGCAACACCTTGAGAGTATTGATCTGGTCTCGAAAACGGCAAGCAAGGGATTGCAGACCATCATGTTGATGGGGCAGGCCAGTATTGCCCAGAACTACATGAGCATGATCAAGGATGTGGAAGGTTTGGAAACGCTCCGAATTTTCAGAATCGATGGCTCTGAAGCGTTTTATCCGGAGACCGAGGGGAAAAAGATCGATGATCATTTGCAGGAGACCCTGAACAAGGTTGTTGCGGAACACCAGGAGGCTGTTTTTTCAAATATTGGCGATGATGGCGCGGAACGGATGACGATTCTGGTGCCATTGTTGAACCAGAAGCCATGTCATCAGTGTCATGAAAGCGCCCCACCCGTACGTGGTGTCTTTCAATTGACCATTTCACTGGCGGATAAGGAAGCCAATATCAGAACCGCCCGCATTGTTGCCGTCCTCATGGTATGCATTTCCATTCCCATATTGATATTGCTGATTCATCTGGTTCTGATACGGATCATCCAACGCCCGCTGGCAACCCTGAACACGGCCATCGAACGCATTTCCCAAGGGGATTTGACTCATGTGCTCCCCCTGCCCCCGGGACCGCTGGATGGGATGGAACGGATCGCGCAGGAACTCAATTCGATGACCGCCCGGTTTCAATCCACCATCCGGCAGGTTTTTCTCCAGACCCACTCGATGGCAGCATGTATTTCCGACCTGACCGAAGTGCGCGACGAACTGAAGAAGGATTCGATGCATGGTTTCAATCTCGCCCGTGAGACGGCTCATGATCATGAACAGGTCGATTCGCAAGTCGCAACCATTCGGGAAGCGGTCAACGAGACCAGCCAGCAGATCGGGACCATTTCTGCTGCTACCGAGCAACTCTCCTTCAATATCAACAACATTGCCACGGGTGCAAGTCAAGCCAGCACCAACATCAACACCATGGCCTCGGCTGCCGAAGAGATCACGGCCAATCTGGCGGGTGTCAACGAAAGTTTGAGTTCGGTTGATCGATCGGTATCAACGGTCGCGGAAGCGGTCCGGGGGGTGAATGCCTCACTGGATCAGGTTCGGCAACGCTGCCAACATGCAAGCCAGGAATCGCGGCAGGCCGATGACAAGGCGCAGGGGACTCATGAAGTGATGAACCGACTGGCGCAATCAGCGACCGAAATCGGCGAGGTCGTTGCCGTGATCAGTCACATTGCCGAGCAAACCAACATGCTGGCCTTGAATGCTTCCATCGAAGCGGCGGGAGCGGGAGACGCGGGCAAGGGATTTGCCGTGGTGGCCAACGAAGTGAAGGATCTGGCCCGGCAGACCACCGAAGCGACCCATATGATTGCTGAAAAAATCCTTGAAATCCAGGCAAATACCCGTGAAGTGGCTACGGCCAACACGGAAGTCACCGACAGCATTCGGCGCATCGACAGGGCCAACGGGGAAATTGCCCGTTCCGTGGATGAACAAGCGGCAAGTGTCACTGATATTGCCCGTTCAATGAATGAAGTTGCCCATGCTGCGGGCGAGGTCACCCGCAACGCCCAGGAATTGAACATGGCGGCCCAGGACATCGCCCGTGCTGCCATGGAGGCATCCAATGGTGCCCAGGATGTGGCACAAAATGCAAACAATGCGGCAACCGCTGCGGACACCCTGTCCCAACAGATGGAACGCATCCATTCCATGGCACGGAAAGTCTCGCAATCAGCGGATGAAGCGGCAGAGTTCACCTCAAGCGCCAACAGGAAGGTCCAAGAGATTTTTCAAACCACGGTGATGGTCAATGGGGCGATCCACCATACCTCCCTGTTGATCGGGTCGATTGCCATTCCGGGAAAGAAGCTGGAACATTCAGTTCATGATCTTGTGGTTCCTCCTGAACCGTTTGCCGTGGAAAAGATCAAGGGTGCCCATTTGAAATGGCTGGGCAAACTGGAAAACGTCATCCGTGGCCGTTCCGACCTGAAACCGGATCAGGTGGCCAGTGGTCGCGAATGTGACTTTGGCAAATGGTATTACAGTGAAGGAAGTGAGCGCTTCGGTCGGCTGGCCATCTTCCAACAGGTTGGTGAGGTTCATCTGCAGGTTCATGAAGTTGCACGGGAGACGGTCAAACTGGTCAGCGAGGGAAACATAGCCGCAGCCGAGAACAGAATGAATGAATTCAATGAGATCAAAGACCGGCTGTTCGACTTGATGGACGAACTGTATCTGGAAGCCTACCATTCGTAATCTTTGCAGGAAGTGTTGGCGTCAAACAACAAATCAAAATAAAGGGCTGCGAAGGATTCCCCGTTATTCCTGCGACGGTAAACGCTTTATTTTTCTCAATCCCACTTCAATTGATTCATACACTCTGGCAACACCTTTTCCCAATGCCAGTCACTTGAGCAACCAAGGTGCCCCATGAGTAACAAAATGAACTGTTGGGATCATTTTTCCTGTCCGCGCAGCAGGTTCAGTCAAAAACCGGATGGCAGCCATTGCCCCGTCAGTTTGATCGGCGTCTACCATGGCGTCAACGGTGGCGTCAATGCTGGACGGGCCTGTTGGAATATCGAAGGGACGTTCTGTTCCATATCCGCCTGTGGCAATCCGCCCGACCAACGCGGCATCATCGGGTTCAAGGAGAATCATTGTGACCGTTGCGAATTCAAAGCACGGGTGCGCGCGGAAGAGGGAAACACGTTTCAGGAAGATCGTACGGTCCGCTTGCCAGAATAATTCCACTTCCATATCAAAAGGACATTTTTGATAACCGTTCAGATCCCCCCCTGGAAAATTATTGAAAGAAAAAAGGGGTCTGCGGGATTGCCCCCAGGGTTTTGATTTTGACTTGAAACAAAAAGCCTCATTCTTCGCTTTTGATCTTGTTTAAATTCAAAAGCAAATTCAAGAGCAAGTTCAAAAACGGAGAATGAAGCTTTTTGTTTCAAGTCAAAACCCTGGGGGCAATCCCCCAGACCCCTTTTTTCTTTCAATAATTAATTTAAAATCATCATATTGCAGTAAAACGATGTGTTTACCCACATTTAACGCTGGGAGAGCCTTTTTTTCCGCCCCCGTTGGGTTCAACTGCTCGGGGATCCTTCCTCAAGGCTGGCCGCCTTTCTGAACTGCATCACCGACGCTTCGTGGCGCCCCATCCGCTCCAAGGTCAAACCCATGAACCGATAGACTTTCGGATCATCAGGACGAACCGCCGCTGCATTTTTGAAACAGACCAGCGCACGGTCGAACATCTTCAGGTGGTCGAGCGCCAAGGCCATCCGATAATTGAGGTGAAAATTTTGCGGATCCTCTGCCAGGGCCGGTTCCAACACCTGCACCGCCTTGTCATATTCCCGGGTCTGCAAAAAGGCCATTCCCAGGATGGAACGGACCCGGACACCACCGCGCCCCAAGGTCAGGGCACGCTCCAATACCTCAATGCCTTTTTGAGGGCGGTCCAATTTCAGATAACAAAAGCCGAGATGAAACAGGGTTTCCTCATCCCGCGGCCATGCATCAAGCGCCTGTTCCAACGGTGCAACAGCAACCTCATAGCGCCCGCGGCGGGTATGTTCGACCCCCCGTTGCCGGAAATATTGCCCCCGCAACGCATCATCCACCGAAAAAAATTCGTTGAACCGTTGCGTAGCGGAAATGAAGGCCCGTTTGATCACATACAGGGCGGCATGGGCAAAAAAACCGATCTCGGAGCGTGGATTCGGGCTGCGGTTTCCGGACTTCATCAGGCATGTTCCTCATCAGGCAATTGCACAGGGTTTTCACCATGCCCCCACCCGCGAACCCCACATGGTTTCACGATTGGGCGGACCCGGGGGCATCGGGTATCGGCTCGTCCCTGGAACCGGGTTGCCCACCCGATTCTTCGGTCAGATCGACCGTTTCCACCCCACGCTCCTCGTCACGCACGCGAATGACCCCCGCCCCCAGGGCGACGAACCCAAGCATGATCAGGAACAATGGAACGATACCACGCAGCAGCTCCACCACCGACCACCACCAGACGGAAAGGCCCCAAAGGCCAAGGGCAAGGGCAATCAGCCCGAAAATGATGTTGGCCATACCGCCGGTTCACTCCCTGCCGTTTGTGTTTCAGGTTCGAGTCGTATCACGTCAACCAAAAACCCCGTGCCGGGAACCCCCTCGGTGTACTTGAACAAGCGGGCTTGTGGGAATCCCAAGCGGGGGTTCGAAGGTAACACACCCGGAGTCAAGGGGCCGATCCAGGGCAAAGAGTGGTTCATCCCCCAAGACGTGGCCATCATCACGAATTCAGACCACTGGGTCAGGCAAATATAGGCCATGGTGACAAAAATTGCAAGCCCGGGTCGGAAGAACGGGGTGAACGGGGCATTCAAACAATACGAATCGGCCTTTATCTTGCATTAAAGCAAACAATTTGCCGTATCTTCACCCAAACCTTAAGGAAAGCCCTCAGCATGGAACATGATCGAGGAGGTGATCACGCCCCCCCCTTTCAGGCCAACGATGATGCCACACCCGACACCGAACAAAGAACCCTGGGGATCCGGCTGGTCAACCAGGGGAAGCTTGAACACGCCATCCCTTGCCTGGAGCGGGCGGTCCGGCAGGGAGCGGGTGATTATGTGTCACAAATGAATCTTTCCCTGGCCTATCTGAATGTCGGTCGCTTGGCAGAGGCCATATCGCTGCTCATGGAATCATTGCAACAATCTCCTCATGATGCCGATATTTCGATTCTTTTGGGCAAGGCATTGCTCACCTCGGATCAACCGCAGGAGGCCATTGCCATTCTGGCCCCGGCCGCCCTGGCACATCCCCACCGGTTCCACCTGCATTATTACCTTGGCCTGGCCCATGCCCGAAGGGATCACTCAAGCCAAGCCATCGCCGCCTGGCGCAAAGCGATCAGAATCCGCCCCGATCATCAGGAACTCAAACGGTGGCTCAAGGATAACCCCCGGGAAGCGCCACAGGCACCCGGGCCACAAACCCGGTTGACGATTGCAAGGTACCACTGATCCCGGCGCCTGGAACCGTTCATGTCAAAAAATACGCGCCGAAGCGCGGATGAGGGTGTCAATCAAACCGCAACGGTCACGCAACGCGCCCTTTCCGCCCTGCCCAATGAACATGAATATCCTGGAATGGCGTTTTGAAATTGGAATCCACTCTGCCATCGACAGGCGGCGTTGGGTGTGTGAAATAGGGATGATTCAATTGCCCATGCAGACCGAACAGGGTATAAAAGAAGCTGCAATGCAATGACACCCGCGCAATCATCAAGCCGAGTCGCCCGATGTTTTTCAAAAACGCGAGCGTGTGCCGATCTTTGCGATGGTCAAGAATAATAATAAATATCGCGGGGTTTATCCATGAAACATCCGCTTCCTGATCAACAACACCTCACCCTTGCCGATCTCAAAGCCGGAGAAACCGGCATCATCCGGCGCATCGAAGGAGACGACACCGCGCGCAAACGTTTGATGTCCATGGGGTTCGTATCGGGAAAAACCATCACCATGGAAACTCATGCCCCCTGGGGCGGCCCCGGGATCTATTCCATACTGGGATACCGCATCTGCGTTCCCAACAACCAAGCCAAAAACATCATCATCACCAAAGGACATCCGTCCCCCAACCACCCCGCACATTCTTTGAACACCTCGCCCGTCCAAGACTGACGGTTTCGGCATTGAACACGATCCCGGGCGGGAAAAACGCAGACGTGTTCAGCCACAGAGGACACCAAGAGAACAGCAACCTGATCCCGTGGCGTTCTTCTGTGTCCTCTGCAGCTGGATTCCATTGTTCCGACAGATCAGGAACAGCGTCCGGCCATCTCCGACCCCATGATCATTCCGGCAGAATCCACTGGAATATCGCTACCCAATTTCCGGCCCAGGCGAATGAAGGCAGGGGCGTCATAACTTCCCTTCAGATTGAGGGGATCGATATCAACGCTGTGGGGCTGTGCTGCACGTTCAGGCGGCTCCGTTAACAATCTGTCCATCATAAGCAATCTCCCGCATCAAGAATTGGATGACACAGATGAATTTGCACAATCCAAGCCACTTCTGGCACAGGGGGGTCAACACCGGGGAAAGGGTTGTCAGGAAACGGAAAAATCAGGCCATCCCTTGCCATCAGGCATCGTCAGGCCCTGTTTGATCCCGGGGGCAGGGGACGAAACTGACATGAACATGGCCCGTATGGGGGACGTGTTGGTAAATTTGATGGATCAACTCGATTTCAAGCTGGTGCAGACGGGTCACCGAAAGACCTTCATCGACCCCCAGGCGCAGATCCAGCTCCCATGTATCTCCCAGGCGGCGACTGCGAAAATCGATACGGTCCCGTATTTCCGGCACCATGCCCACCACCTCTTCAACCTCGTGCAGCACATGTTCCGGCGCCGTGACATCGAGCAAACCTTTGACGGCATCGGTCACGATGACCAGACCGGCCCGGATCACCAACAGCGACACCGCCAGCGCCGCCAGATGATCGGCCCAGGTCGCGCCAAGTTTTGACGCCACCACCCCGACCAGGATGGCCAGCGCCGACAAGGCATCATTGCGGTTGTCCCAGGCGGCGGCAGTGATGACCAGGTTGTTGTTTTCCCTGCCGACACAGGACATGTAGCGATACATCAACTCACACACCGCAGCGGTCAACAAGGTTCCCGGAATGGCCAATCCCGACGGTGCCGACACCATCCCTTCATGGAGGTGAATGACGTTGAACGCCATGAAGGAGACGGCCCCCAAAAGAAGCGCCAAACCGACGAAAAGGGCTGTCAAAAATTGTATCTTGCCATAACCATAAGGAAAATCTTCCGTCGGTGGCCGAATGGAGGCACGGATACCGATGAAGCTGACACTTTTGGCCAGGAGATCACCGACAAACTGCAACGCAAAGGCATGCAACGCCACGCTCCCGGTCAGAAACCCGATCGCACCGGTAAACAAGGCCTGGCCCGCAACCACCGCCAGGTCCAGTTTCGCCGCCTTGAACACACAATCGACACACTCCGGCTTTCGACGCATCCGCACCCTCGAATCCTCGAATAAAGACCGTTTGATCCTTCGCCTGCACGGGCGAGAACCGGCCTTTTGTCCCCACGGGACGGATTATGACCCATCCCAGGACCTGCCGCACCTGTTTTCAACGTAACCCCGGATGGCCCCCAGTCATGACTTGGACATGTGATCGTCAAAAGAACCACATCCCAATAGAGGAAACCATGTCGGATGGAATCATGGATCATGGGGGAGTCATGATTGTTTATCCTTTTATATCAGATTGTTAATCGAAATTCCACCAGTGCGGCACATAAGTTGCATTAAATTTGGCTATCGCGAGTCAGGCCGTCAAATGGTCAGACCTTCACCCGACAGACAACCCATTGGCTCATCACGCTTAAGGAGCATTAGATCCATGGCCATGAACACGATTCTCAATCATGACACCACCCCGTCCACCACCCCTCCCGTGGTCAACAAGCTCAATCGCTATGTGGACCGGATCGAGCGGGCACGGCAAGCGGCCAGGGAAGCAGCCCGCAATCATATTGAAGGGATTCTCTCCGAGGCCAGGGAAGATGGATTGGATCAAGATGTCATACGCTTGTTGGCGCGTGAACGCCGCATGGCTCATGCCCTGGATAAATTTCTCGCGCGGCGTCATGTTTCGTGTTTTCCAAACATGAAGTCGCATTCGATTCTTGACGAGATGTGCCGCTCCTGAGACCGGTGTCCCCTCCTGATCGTCCCCGTTGCCGACATGTCATTGCAAATTTCCATGCCGATGGCCTCAAACGGCCATCGGCATGAACCAGATCAATCCCAGTGCTGACATGGCGGATCATCACAAACCTGCCACCGTGTCACCGATCAATCCCATGCCACTCCTCCAGACGGTTGTTTTGCTCATCCTGTCGAATGTATTCATGACATTTGCGTGGTACGCCCACTTGAAGCATCTCGACCAGCGCTCATGGATCGTTGCAGCGCTGACGAGCTGGGGGATCGCCCTGTTTGAATATTTGTTGCAGGTTCCCGCCAACCGCATCGGATTCGGCACATTGACGCTCCCTCAATTGAAGATCATCCAGGAAGTGATCACCCTGTCGGTCTTCGTCCCCTTTTCCGTCTTCTACATGGGCAACCCCATCAAACTGGATTTCCTGTGGGCCGGTATATGCCTCATGGGAGCGGTCTATTTCATTTTCAGGGGATGAAGGATCGGCATTCCCGTCAGAAGAAAAATAATGTAGACTGTTCATGAAATCACAAGGAAAGATGTAAAGATTCTTGATACACCGCCTTGTGCCCGACTCCATGCGCACGGCCCATGATGATTATTTTCATCTGCCACCGCCGTTGCCACAAGGGTTCCTTCATGAATGTACCCCGGTTCTCTGTGTTGCTGACGGTCAGGGATGAGTTCCTGGTGGTCCTGTGGGTAGGGGTCGTCACGTTGTGCCTTCTCCCCTTGCGCAACCATCTACTGGTTGCCAACATTCTGATGATCTACCTGTTCCTCGTCTTTTTGATCGCCCTCAAACGGGGAAGGAAATTGTCGGTCCTTGCGACCATTTTCAGCCTGTTGGCCTTTTTCTATTTTTTTCTTCCGCCACACTCCTCCTTTGAAATCATCGATCTCCAATATTTGCTGACCCTCTCGTTCATGCTGCTCATTGCGCTGATCACCAGCCATTTGACCTCCGGGTTGCGCACCCAGGTCTACCTTGCGGAAAACCGGGAACGCCATATTCGCTCACTGTATGATCTGGCCAGTGAATTGACCGGGATCGTCGACTCCGGACAGATTGTCCCACCATGCCGCCGCTTCATCCGGGACAACTTCGATGAGGAGGCCATGATGCTCGTCCCCAATGAAACAGGGAGCCTTCAACCACTCCCCTCCCCCGTTTCAACCCCGATCCTCCTGTCCCGGGCGCAGGAACTGTTCGAACATGAACCGATCACCTGGCAGGAACTCATTTCCGGGCGACGGGACGGATGCCTGTACCTCCCCTTGCGCGGCAACGACAGGAATCAAGGGATATTGGTTCTGATATCCAATCATGATGCCAACCCGCTGTCGCCGGAGCAGGAATCACTGCTGAAGACCTGTATCACCTTTGTCGGGCTGGTCCTGGAACGGTTGGGTTATGCCGCCCGGGCACAGCAGGCTTCGGTGCAGATTGAATCGGAACGGTTGCGCAATGCGTTGTTGTCCAGCCTTTCTCATGACATCCGAACCCCGGTCGCCGCGATGGCGGGGATGGCGGACGCGATGCAATTGAGCCCTCCCCCCCTGCCCGCGCACCACCAAACCATGTTGGAAGGGATGCGGCACCAGATTGACCTGATGCTGTCCGATGTCGATAAACTGCTCGATATGGCACGTCTGCATCGAGATATCGTCACCTTGAACAAGGAATGGCAGGTCCTGGAAGAGGTGGTGGGGGCGGCACTCAAAACCAGCATGGATGTTTTGACGGGATACGAGGTTCGCATCACCATGGGCAATGACATTCCGCTGCTGGAGATGGATGCCATGATGATGGAGCGGGTCTTCTGCAATCTGCTGGAAAACGCCACCCGTCATACCCCCATCGGCAGTTGCATCGAAATCGATGCCAAGATTGTTGACCGCCATGTCGTCATCCAGGTGGCCGACAACGGCCCGGGCTTTCCTCCGGGACAGGAAGAGGCGATCTTTGCCAAGTTCGTGCATGGCAACACCGCTGGCACCAGTGGGGTCGGGCTCGGACTGTCGATTGTCCGGGCGGTCATCCTGGCCCATGGCGGCACCATTCTGGCTGAAAACCGAAACGCGGGGGGAGCCCGATTCGAAATCAAACTTCCCATGGGCGACCCCCCTTCCGTCACCTTGGACACCGAGGAACTCTCATGACCGAAACCATGCAACATGTCGTCCTGATCGAGGATGAAAAGATGATTCGCCGCTATGTCGCCATGGCTTTGACGGCTTCGGGTTTCAAGGTATGGGAGTCGGAGACGGCGGAGCAGGGATTGCTGGAAACCGCCTCGCGGCGTCCCGACCTGATCATTCTCGATCTGGGACTGCCTGATCGGGATGGGGTGGATGTCATCCGGGAAATCCGCCTGTGGTGTGAGATCCCCATCCTGGTGTTGTCGGTCCGGACCGAAGAGGTGCAAAAGGTCGCCGCCCTGGATGCGGGGGCGGATGATTATCTGACCAAACCTTTCGGCGTCCCCGAATTGCAGGCCCGCATCCGCGCCGTCCTGCGGCGGAAATCACGCCAGGAGGGCGAAGGTGACATTGAGGAAGGTATTTTCGAGTTCGGCGACATCCAGGTGGACATGATCCATCGCCGGGTCAAACGCGGCGAACAATTGATCCATCTGACCCCCATCGAATACCAGATCCTGACCCTGCTGGTGGCCAATGTTGGCCGGGTACTGACCCACCGCTTCATCCTGCAAAAGGTATGGGGACCCGATTATGTTGACCGCCCCCACTATCTGCGGGTGTTCATGGCGGGCTTGCGCCGCAAAATTGAGGAAAACTCCTCCAACCCCAAACATCTCATGACCGAAATCGGCATCGGTTACCGGCTGGTCCGGTAATGCGGCAACGGAAATCCCCAGATCCGCCAGCTTGAATCGTATCGACACGCGGTACAAAAAAAAACAGCCTCCAGGGTCATCCAGCCAAATAAATGTTGACACCGATATCAACAGCTTTTAATTCTACCTCATGACATTCAATAACCAGACGCAGCAAACTGCGCAACTTTTGTGTGCAATGGGCGCAAGTCCATTGAACTTTGGCGTCTCCATGGTTCCCTCCTGAAGCGGGCGTGTGGCCTGGACACAGATCAAGGGGGGATGTCCTTGCTGACGGTTTCCACGGACGGTCATGAGCGGGAGAGGAATTGAAATGGGAAGGTTTGATGATGGTCAGGGTATTGGAACCCTTCGGTTCTCCGGGGATGAGGCAAACCCCTGTGGTTTTGCCGTTGATCCTTTGCCCCGCAGGGATTTTGGCTTCAACCCATTGCGGCTGACACAATGGTTGCTGCTGGCATGGTTATTCGTTTTCGCGGGCCACATCACGGAGGTTGGGGCTGATGGCGGCAGCAACGGTCCGGCGGCAGATGAACAAAATTTTTCCCTGCGTTTGAAAAGTGTTTCGTCCCTCACTGAAGCCTTGAACCGGATTCGAAAAGAAAAAAATGCGGGCAAAGCGGCGGAAGCGCTCAGTGAACGGATTCAACAACTGACCATGGCCGCCAGTGAACTGGCGAACAAGGGGGAAATGGTCAAGGGACGGGCACTTTTGGACCAAGCCTATGAGATGGCCAAGGTGGGTATTGAACAATTGCGTCAGGGCGACATCCTGACCCATGAGGCAAACAAGGATCAGTTCAAAATCGTACCCGATCGTGAAGACAACACGACCCGTTCATCCTTCATCGAACAGCATTTTGAACTGCGTTTAAAGAGTGTCCAAACGCTGACCGATGCCATGGATCGCATTCGTGAAGCAAAAAAGGTGCGCGAAGAGACGGAACAGGTCAGTGGTCAGATTCACCTGTTGACCCGGGAAGCGCAACAATTGGCCGGTCGAGGCGAATTCAACAAAGGACACACCCTGCTTGACCGGGCTTATGCAATGGCGAAAACCGCCATTGAACAAATGCGACGCGGCGATACCCTTGTCAATGAAGTTGAAGGACATTTCTTAGTTACAAAAGAAAAAAGGGATGGCGATGATTCATCGTATGGTGAACAAAATTTCGAGGCGCGGTTGAAGACTGTTGATGCGTTAACCATCGCCCTGGACCGTATCATCAAAGAAAAAAATGCGGGCAAGGAGGTCCAGGATGCCAGTTCTCAGGTCCACCAGTACATGGAAGAAGCGCGCAAACTGGTCGGCGCCGGCGCATTGGATCAGGGACGCAATGTGCTGGACAAAGCCTATGTGATTGTCAAGGCGAACATCGTACAGCTTCGTCATGGTGATGTCCTGGTCAAGATCCTCCACTTCGCCTCTGCGGAGGAGGAATATATTTATGAATTGGATCGCAATGATACCTACCGCATGCTGATCGGACTCCTGATCGAGGAAGCGTTCGACGCAATGGATCCGATGATTAAAAAACTGATCATCCAGTCGGCTGAACTCCGACGCCAAGCCGATCAGCAAGGGAAGGCGGGTCATTTTGAGCAAGCCATCAAAACCCTGGAGGATTCAACCATGGAGCTGATCAAGGCCATTCGCGGATCGGGGGTCAACATTCCCGGATGATCGATCCGCGAAAGGTTGGAACAAGGGAGATCCAACATCTCCCCTGGTCCAACAGGGGGATGATTGATTCCCCTAACCCCGTGTATTTTTTCAAAAACAAAATCGGGTTCAGAAAGATTTGAGCTTTTTGAAAGCGAAGACGACCATGCGCAACAACAACCATCCGTGCGTGAAACGAGAAATCTGGGTTTGGCCATAGGCGCGGGCGCGGTAGCGGATGGGAACCTCGATGATTTTCAGGTTGGCCTTGGCGGCACCGAACAACAGATCGAAATCGCCGAAGGGATCGAAATCGCCGAAATAGGCGCGATTGGCGGCGATCTGTTCGTAATCGCGCTTGAACAGCACCTTGGTCCCGCACAACGTGTCGGAAATCGGTTGGTTGAGCAGCCAGGAGAACAGCCGGGAAAAAATCATGTTGGCCCACAGGTTCAGGGTGCGCATCGCCTCGTTTTCGAGGGGATAGATCAAACGGGTTCCATTGACGAACTCCCCCTTGCCCTGAACCACCGCCTGATAAAACTTGGGCAGATCTTCCGGCGGAACGGTCAGGTCGGCATCGAGGATCATCAGCAGCTCGCCCCGGGCGTGATGAAATCCGAGACGGACCGCATCTCCCTTGTCGGTTCCCAATTGTTTGAAACGTTTGATGTCACGCTCGGGAAAGGCATGGATCACCCGTCCGATCTCCTCGAAGGTGCCATCCCGGCTGTGGCCCTCGACGAAAATGAGTTCCATATCGTCGCAAAAAGGGGGGATGCGCCGGACGGCGGCTTCGATATTACCGAATTCATTGCGACAGGGGATGACGATGGTAACCGAAGGCGCCACCGCCAACCCTTTTGAGACCGGACGGGCGACAAAGATCCGGCGCAGACACAGATGGCGCAGGAGGGGCAATGTCCCCAGATAGCGATTGCACAGCCGGCCCAGGCCCATCCATCTCAAGGGCAGCAGTTGCCGCCATTCCCGGCGCACCAGTTCAAAATCGGCCAAAAATAAAAAATTCATGATCTGGCTGGAGGTCATCCAGTTTTCAGTCTTCGACGGCATGCGCAGCCCGATTTTTGAGCCAAGACGCAGAATGGGTTCCCAATATTGATTGAAATGGGTGATCACCAGCCGGGTTTCAGGGGTGCAGAGCGAATGCAGGGCGGTCAAGGTTGCCGCAACATCTTCCATGACCCCGGTGACATCGGAAAGAATGATGAAATCAAAAGGGCCATCCAGGCGATGCAACGCCTCCTCATGCTCCATGTCGGCACAGACGAACACCAGATCGGGATGGTCGGCCCGGGCAGTGCGGATCATTTCGATACTGAAATCGACCCCAACACCATGGGAAGGATTGAGGCCGCGCAGCAATGATCCCGTACCACACCCGAGTTCCAACACCCGTTTGCCCTCTGGAATCAAAAAACGGAGATATTGGAGGTCATCCTCATAAAAGAAGGCATTTTTCGCCAACCATTTTTTCCGCTGCGGTGCCAGATCATCGAACCAGGCGATCAGGGCACGTTTTTTTTCCGACTCCTTCATGAGTTTCCACCGGGATCGGAAGAAAACTGCAGCGCCTTGTTCCAGGCCCGTTTCATCAGCCGGCCACGCAGGGTGAAGATCATGCTGACAAAGAAAAACATGATGGCCGCGATGGCCAGTTCCTCGTTGCTGTAACGGATGAGGGGACCTTTCCAGCCCGCCATCACGGCAAACAGCAGGCCCAAGGCCAACATCATGCTGCCGATGCTGAAATAAAGGTAACGCCGGATCATGAGGCTGATGGCGGAAGTCCCCCGGGTCAGATTGTGATAAGCGGTTGCCAGGAACCATTCATCATTGGCATGTCCGATCACCACCACCCGATCCCCCTCCCTGATCTCATCACCCTTGGGATGGCTCAGGAAAAATTCAATTGCCACATACCGGTTCTCGACATGCAAAGTGATGGTTGACCGGCCATGGGCGTTCAACACGGTTTGAACATTGAGCGCAATTCCCTCAATCCGTTCCCATTCTTTTTTTTTCTCACGCATTCGAGGTTTCTCCTTCATGAACCGGCAACGACACGCAGGGCTTGGACCACATCCAACAGCACCGCATCCCAGTTGCCCCGAACCCGTTGCCGAAACAAGCGCATGCCAGGATACCAGGGGCTGTCGTCACGATCCAGAAACCAACGCCAATCTGGAACCCGGGGCAACAGGAGCCAGGCGGGACACCCCAACGCCCCGGCCAGATGAACCACGGCGGTATCGACTCCGATCACGAGGTCGAGTTGGGCGATCACCGCCGCCGTATGGGCAAAATCATGCAACCCTTCGCTCAGATCCAACCAACGTTCCCCCATCGCAGCAAAAACCGCCCCTTCCGTCACGGATACATCCTTTTGCAGGCCGATCAGGCAGCACCCCGGGACGGTCGTCAGAACCGCCAATGCCCTGGCCTCCAGGGAGCGATGGCGATCATTGCCATGCCGGGGATCTCCACGCCAGACGACGCCTACCTTGAGTCCAGGCAGGGAAGGAAGACGTTTCTCCGCCAGCAACTCCGGCTCGGCGCTCAGATAAGGGATCGATGCCGGCAGCGTCTCCAGGGTGACCCCCAGCACATGGGGCAGGCTCATCAATGGAAGCTGGCAATCGCACGCGGGGGGAAGGTCATCCACCGTGCTGACGAGGGTATCGATCCCCTCGATTGAGGAAAACAACCGTTTGAGCGCGGGAGGACACCACAGCACCACCCGCCCGCCTCGCATCTTGAGCCGGGGGACAAACCGGATGAACTGAATGCTGTCGCCGAATCCCTGCTCGCAGTGTAACAGCAGGGTTCGTCCTGCCAAGGATTCACCACGCCATGGGGGAGCGGTATGCCCGTGGGGAATGAAACCGCTGCTTTGCCAACGCCATTCATAGCCCGCCCACCCCTCCGTCAACGCCCCCAGGAGCAGATGCGACAATCCTTCATTGAACCGGGCGTCGGGAAAATCGGGTTGCAGACGGATCGCCTGGCGATAGTGGGGGATCGCCTGTTCGGGCAATCCCATTTTCTGGTAACCGTTGCCCAGATTGTAATGTCCCCGGGCCGACGCGGGATTCAAAGACAATCCATGATGCAAATGGTGAAGTCCTTCGTCAAACGACTCCAGGGTCACCAGGGCGTTTCCCAGATTCATGTGGACTTCGGCGCTTTCGGGCTGCAAGGTCAACGCCTGGCGGTAACTCGCCACCGCCTCGTTCAGACGGCCCGCTGCGACAAGGACATTGCCCAGATTCAGGTGACCGCCCGCGACATTGGGCGCCAGGCGGATCCCTTGTTGCAGGCTGGCGACCGCCTCTGCCAATAATCCCTGCCGCCACAGGGCCATCCCCAGATTGACATGGGCATCGGCATAATTGGGATTGAGCGTCAGTGCCCGGTGATAACAGGTGACGGCCTCTTCCAGGCGATTCATCTCTCTGAAGACATTGCCCAGATTGTTGTGGGCTTCGGGATAGTGGGGTTTGAGGGCGAGTGCCCGGGTGAAACTGGCGACCGCATCGGTGAAGTGTCCAAGACGACGTTGGACATTGCCCAGATTGTTGTGGGATTCGGGATGATCGGGACGCAGGGTCAAGGCGTGTTGGATCAGGGGGAGGGCCAGTTCGTCCCGTCCCACCTGGTGGGCGACGACACCCAGGAGGTGCAGGGCATCGGGGTGTTCGGGATGGATGGCGAGAATTTCCTGGTAGAGGGCTTGGGCTTCCGCCAGACGCCCGGCGGCGTGGTGGTGCAGGGCCCGTTCGAGTGGTGACATGGGGGGGTTGATTCTCATGATCAAGAAAAAAAAGGGGTCTTAAGGGATTGCCCCCAGGGTTTTGATTTTGATCTCACATCCTCCACAGAGGGGGGCGAAGTGATCCAAAGAATTATCTATTATGGTTTTCATTGACTACAAAAATCAGAAACCCTGGAGGACTTCGTCCCCCAGACCCCCTGTGGGGGATGGAAAAAACAAAAACAAAAATCAAAACCCTGGGGGCAATCCCCCAGACCCCTTTTTTTTTTCAATAGTTTAACGACCCAACAATCTTCGGGGAGCCTTTTTCATCAGGAATACCAACAATGCCACAATCACCCCCCCGCCCAACTTGCTCTCCCCCTCCAACCGGGGACGAAACGTATACGGTACCTCCCGAATCACCGCCGACCGATCCGCATGCACCACGATATCCAACAATATTTTAAACCCCTGCCCCTCCAACTGCGGAAAAACCCCCTGCATGACCTCATTTCGTACCATGAAAAATCCACTCATCGGATCCGACATGCGCGAACCCAACAACAGATTGGTCATCCAAGTGGCAGAACGACTGACGAAACGCCGCCACATCCCCCAATTCCCCACACTCCCCCCCGCCGCATACCGCGTTCCAATACAAATGTCAGCCCCCGACCGGATCTCCGCAAACATCAAAGGCAACCGTGACTCATCATGCTGCAAATCGGCATCCATGACCGCATACACCGAAGCCTTCGCCCGCTGCATCCCCTCGATACAGGCAGAAGACAACCCCCGCCGCCCCACCCGCTTCAAACACGACACCCGCGGATGACTCCGCCCAACTTCAACCACCACCTCCGACGTTCCATCAGGGGAATCATCATCGACAAACAAAACGTTCCAATCAATCCCGTCACACGCCACATCGAGCCGGGCCACCAAAGGACGGATGTTCCGGCTTTCGTTGTAGGTCGGGATGATGATCGCCAATTCGGACATGTCAGGGAATCCTTGTCAGATCAATACCATCCTGGTCACGAGAACGCCGCCCCCACAAGGCATGGGCCACTGCCCCGACGGTCAACAACAATGCCAATGCATTGACCACCACGGCACCCTCATGGATTTTTGGCTTGCTGAATTCATAATCCTTGTAAAACAGGAAATTTTTCGCCGTTCGTTCATCATCGACCGGAAAATGATCTCCCGGCTTGCACCCATTTTCTTCGGGATACAAATAACATTCAGGCCGTTTGATGTTCAAAAACCGTTCCCCCACCACACTCATCGCCGCCTTCGGTCCCAACGGGGCAATGGGAAATGATTCCAAACCATACCCCATCATCGATTGATAACACATGATCTGACTGGCACTGTGGGTCATGGCATCGTTTCTGTCGATGGGGGTGATCGGCTCCATGGTACGAATATCGAAGGACAAGGTCATGAAATTGATGTTGGGCTTTTCCTCCCCATACTTGACCTTGCGCCAATAATCAACCTGATGCCCCGGATGATAACGGGCCAATACCGTAGACATGTACTCCAGATTGCTGTTGACCGCCTGTACCCAGGTGATCAACATCCCCAGACCACAGACGAAGAGAAAGCGTTTTTTAGGCAACTCCAGAAAATCAAGCATGATGGCTGCCATCACCGGCAGGACGAAGACATACAGGGCAAACCAACGGACAAGACTGGAGCTGTTTTTGAAATAAGGGAGACTTTTGATGATGCCGTTCCACCATGGGGTGTAATAGTTCAACAAAATGGGAATGGTCATCAACAATCCCACAGCCCAAATCGCGAGAATCGTCCGCATGGATGTCTTATCTTCCTGTTTCCACGCCTGACGAACCAGAAATATGAACAACACCAATGCCGGTACAACGCCGATGCCATATTGGAACTCGTGCGCCTGCAACAGGATCGAACCATTGGCCAGATGGGCATGGATTTCCGCCATGGGGGGATAGACAAAGAGGGTCTGGGCCGTCAACCAAACGGCATTGGGAATGCTGTCGAACCCCGGCAGGGCATATTGATCCCGGGGAAACTGTTTGAGAAGTGCCATGAGGGGAACCAGTTTGATGGCCGACAGACAGATGCCCAGGATGCCGCCCACCGCCAGACGCACCCAGGGGGCATGGCCCCAGTGGCCCAGGATGCCACGGACCAAAAGCAGGATGACGATTCCCAGGATGATCGGCGGGATCCCATGGACCATGCCTGCATGGAGCATGGCGGCGAACAACCCGCCCAGGACACAGGTGGTCAGCACATGCGCGCGCCAACCCCGTTCAAGGCCATGAAACACCGCCCACGCTGCCCATGGCGCCAGGGCGAAGGCATGAAAGGCCAGATGCCCATTGACGAAACGGTGGGCATAAAAACCATTGAGGGCAAAGATGAACGCCCCCAGCAGACTGGCCCCCTGACTGCACGAAAAACCATTGCGCAGCAGCAGATACCCTCCCAGGAAGCCGATGGCCCCAAAGACAATGAACGTGATCTGGAGGGCGATGACCGGATCGACCAGCAGGGTCAAAAACTGGGGGAGGCTGAAATAGGGTGCATTGGCATCGGGGAAAAAGGGAAAACCACCGCATTGCGCCGGGGAAAACCAGGGCAGGGAGAACAGGCCGTTGACCTTGAACTTGATCAGCCCGACCACCAGGTTGGGGATGAACAGGCTGTAATCATGCCCGAGGTCACCGTTCGGAAACGGAAGAACCTTGCCATAGGTCAACCATAACGACCCCACCACAACAGCGCAGGTCAGCCAGACGATCCCCCGTCCTTTGGCAAAACCCGGCAACGCCTCATCATACTCGTGTTCCCTCATGGTCCACCCCGGTTCGATTCACCGAATCATGTTGCCCTACGGGTAAAAAAACAAATCCTTGGGGGCGATCCCCCGTCATTCCCGCGAAAGCGGGAACCTACTTTTCTCATTTTGATTCTACGCTGCCACAGGATCACGCACCGTTGGCAAAATTACTTCAATACGGTTGGATGATCCGACCTTCGCGACGAGCGATTTCAATCAGGGGAATGCCATCCTCCTCGTGCCATTGTTTCAAACCGACGCCAACAGGTTCGATGCGGCTGTCGGTGAACACAGTAGTCTCCCACAACAACTCGGTATCCGACCAGGAGTCTGGATTGTCGAATCGGGGCGAAACAACCACAAGATCCACATCACTGTCGGCATGTTCGTCCCCACGCGAAAAAGAACCGTACAACACCCCGAATGCAACGGGCATTCCCCGCTCTTCCAGCCGGTTCAGATAATTTTTTATGGTGCGGACAATGTCTGGCGCAACCATGTTTTAATCTCCTGGACTTCGACGATGTAACGACGTGCCACATCCGGGGGGATGCGTTTAATCCACCTGGGTTCGAACATCGACACTCATTCCTCCCTCCCGCCCCGACGGTGTGCGACACGCACAGAATCAGGCCACCCCTGTAACCCCTGCACCACCGCCGCGATACACGCCTGCCACCCCCCCGAAGCGGGTTGCCGGAACAGGCGCAACGAGGGATACCACGGACTGTCGTTTCGTTCCAACAACCAGCGCCAATCGGGAACGAAAGGAAGCATAACCCATGCCGGACGTCCCATCGCCCCCGCCAGATGAATCACCGCCGTATCGACAGCGAGGACCAGATCCAGATTGGCAATCAGCGCCGCCGTATCGGCGAAATCACCCAACATCGGTCCCGGGTCAAACAAACCATCACCGAAACAATCCCGTTCCCGGTCGGTCATATCGGGATGCAGACTGACCAGGGAACACCCTGGAAGATCCCGCAACACCGTCAACAGCGCCGGGTCCATGGAACGGTCACGGTCATTCTTGTACCTGGGATTGCCCCGCCATGCAATTCCCACCTTCAACCCCCGCACCCGGGACAATGATTTGCCAAACGATGCAACCCGTTGGGGATCGGCCCCGAGATAGGGGATATCGGTGGGAATGTTCTCCAACCGGGTCGCAAAAATTCGGGGCAGACTGAGCAACGGGGCCTGACAGTCGCATGAGGGAGGATCCCGGGTCACCAGATGATCGACTCCGGGAAGGGTTGCAAACAGACGCCGCAATGGTTCGGGACACAACAGGACCACCGTCCCCCCGGTGGCTTTGACCCTTCCGGCATACCGCGCAAACTGAATGCTGTCACCGAACCCTTGTTCGCAATGCAACAAAATACGCCGCCCTGTCAAGGAGGTACCGTCCCACAACGGTTCGGGACGTCCATGGAATTGAAAATCCCGACTGCGCCAACGCCATTCATACAGCGACCAACCCCGGTCAAACTCCCCCAGCAACAAACGGGTGATCGCCTCGTTGAACCAGGGATCGGGCAGTTCAGGGTCGAGGTGCCTGGCCCGATCGAACCGGGCCAGTGCCTCATCGAACCGTCCCTTGCAATGCAACGCGTTGCCCTCATTGGACAAGGTTTCCGCATGATCGGGATCGAGGGCCAGGACCTGTCGGTAGCAGACGATGGCATCTTCCAGATGCCCCTGTTTTTGCAGGGCAACCCCCAGGTTGGAACGGGCATCGGGATCCTCGGGCTTCAGTGCGAGCGCCTGCCGATAATGGGTGATGGCGGCATCGAGGTCGCCCTGTTCGAGCAACACATTGCCCAGATTGGAGATCGCCGCGACACATTCCGGATCGGATGCGAGTGCCTGCCGAAACGCGGCCATCGCCTGTTCCCGGTCGCCCATCGCCTGGAGGGTGTTGCCCAGATGGGTCAACCCCTTGGCGGAACCGGGCTTGAGTGCGAGCGCCCGGCGATGATGGTCCAGCGCCTCGGCGAAACGGTTTTGTTTTTGCAGCACGATCCCCAGGTTGGACCAGGCATCGCTGTCATCGGGCCGAAGCCGGAGCGCCTCCTGGAACGTCGCGATGGCCTCTTCGGGACGTTTGAGTTTGTATAAAACATTTCCCAGATTGACCCGCGCCTCGGGAAAATCGGGACGCAGTACCAGTGCGCGGCGGAATTGTTCCAGCGCCTCCACCAAACGCCCTTGACGCTCGAACACCACCCCCAGATTGGAACAGGCTTCGGGATGATCGGGACGGTGCCCCAGCGCCGTCCGATACATCGCCTCCGCCTGGTCCCAGAGACCTTCCCGCTGACGGAGCAACCCCAGATTGGTCCAGGTCTCGGGATCTCCGGGACGTTGGCGCAACACCTGCTGGTAACATGCTTCCGCCTCGGACAGCGCCCCTGCGGTCTGCAATGCCAAACCCAGATTGTAGCGCACCCGGGGTTCATCGGGTTGCACCGCCACGGCCCGGCGCAGGACGGACAACGCCTCGTCCAATCGCCCCCGTTCCTGCAACACGATTCCCAGATTGTTGAGCGCTTCGGCAAAATCGGGCCGGGATTCCAGGGCGCGCCGGTACCATGTCATGGCGGCGTCCACCTGCCCGCTTTGATGCAACGCCAACCCCAGATGATAACACCCTTCAGGGTGCTGCGGGTTGCGTTGCAACGCCGCTTCAAAACAGGCGATGGCCTCCGCCGACCGCCCCATTGCCGCCAACACCCGTCCCAGGCCGATCCACCCTTCCACCCCATTGGAATCAAGGTTCAAGGCGTCTTTGAAGCGCCCAGCGGCCTGTTCCAGAGCACCCAGCCGGTACAGGAGATGACCCAGGTCAATCAACCACAAAACCCGGTCGGGTCTGAGGGCGATGGCCCGTTCATAATGTGGCACCGCATCCGCCAGACGGCCCGCCTCCCGCAGTGCGTTTCCCAGATTGAAGCAGGCTTCGGCATAACCGGGATGCAAACGCAGCGCCTGGCGGTAATGTTCGATGGCCGCCTCCAGGTCTCCCAGTTCGTTCAGGGTGTTGCCCAGATTATTGCAGGCTTCGGGATAATGTGGACGCAACGTCAGGGCCTGCTGGAAGCTGGCACGGGCCTCCGGCAAACGGCCCAGTTTTTTCAGGACATTGCCCAGATTGTTATGGGCTGCGGCATCCCCGGGCCGGACGGCCAGCGCCTGGGAGATCAACGCCACCGCCAATTCATCCGCCCCCGATTGATGGGCCACCACCCCCAACAGATGCAGGGCGTCGGGATGGGTTTCATCCACCTCCAGGATCGCCCGATAAAGCGCCCCGGCCTCCGCCAACCTTCCCGCGGCATGGTGTTGCAGCGCCTGCTCCAAAAATGATTCAAGATCAGAGTTCATGTTTGGCCATCAAATACGGCGTTGAATTTCACTCATCGGTTTTTCTTTGTGCATCCCCGAATGAATCATACCGAAAAAGTCCAGGAAGTAAAAATAGTTTACTCGAAATTCAAGTCTTGTCCCGCTTGAATGATTGAAAACGTCAAGATGAATCTGTAGCCTGTTTGGCAGCAGCGGATCCAGTCACAAGGACCCCACCCGGGATCCATTGTCTTCAAACGTCATGACCAGGCAAAGACGAAACTTTGGAACATCGTGTCGGCTCTTCGATCAGGGAAAAAACCGTCCATGATAAGAATCTTGCGTTGGTTCTCCCGACCACGCCTGGCAAAACGTCCAATTCATTCCTTCCTGATCGCCCCGTTCCAACACTCGATTGGCAACAGAGTGCTGTTGGTGGTGGGGATTTTAGGATCACTCATCCTGGCGACCATGAGTCTTATATCCATCAAGGACCTTGAAAAAGGGTTGATGGAACAGAACGAACACATCCACAGTAAACTGGCCGAAACCGCCAGCAGGGGGCTGCAAGCCATCATGCTGGCCGGATACGCCGAGATCGCACATGAATATGCCAAGCAGATCAAGGAAGTAAAAAACCTGAATGATTTTCGTATTCTACGCGTCAACGGCATGGAGGCGTTCAAGGACAATACCACCATTGACGACGTCAACAAACGCGTCGGCGAAGAGCGGTTCCTGCCCCGGGACAAGGAAGAACATGTCGTCGTACTCAAACCGGATCACGAACAACTGAACAAGGTTGCCAAAGAAGGGAACATTCTGTCGTACCATCCCGACCATGATCGGAAGCTGTTGAACTACCTGGCTCCGATCCGAAACGAAAAAGCCTGCTACCGCTGCCACGGCAAGGAGGGGCAGGTGCGTGGCGTGCTCCTGCTGTCCACCTCCCTGGACGAGGTCAGGGAAAAAATCACGACCGCCCGGATCAAGGGTATTGTTCTATTGGTCACATCTTTGTCGGTATTTTTGTTTCTGCTGCGGCTGGTCCTGCGCAACGCCATCAATCGCCCCATTGCCACGGTCCAGGATGGCATCCGCGCCCTCGCCAAGGGCAACCTGTGCGACCGCATCCCCGGTACCGACCAACATCCCGATGAAATCGGCCTGATCCGCCAGGATGTCAACGTGATGGCAGACAGTTTGGTGAACCACATCCGCATGGTGGTACGGGAGTCGCACAACCTGTTCGCCGACCTGCGCAATATCGTCGAGATCAAGGAAAAGCTGTTCCATGGCACCGAGATGGCCCAGGCGATCTCCCACAACGTGGTCGAGCTCAACCGCAACCTGGACCGGGACGTGGTGAACATGCGCAATGCCCTCGGTGAAGCCTCCATCGACACCAATGTGGTTGCCGGTGCCATGGAACAACTCTCCGGCAACGTCACCCTGATCGCCCATGCAGCCCAATCAGCCTCCAACAATGTCAAGGAGATCGCCGCGTTGTCAGCAGACGTTTCGCAACGCACCCTTCGGGTGCGGGAAGGTCTGGATCAGGTCAACGCCACCGTACAGGATGTGATCAAGGCGGGCAATGACATGAAAACCTCGGCGATGCATGTAAAAAAATGCTCCAGCCGGGCCATGGATGCTGCCGACAACACCGCTGAAACCGCCGCCAACGCGGATCGCACCATGTTGGAGATGACACAAGCTGCCACCGAGATCGGCAGCATCGTCAATATCATCCGCCTCATCGCCAGCCACAGCCAGATGGTAGCCATCAACGCCGCCATCGAGGCGGGCAGGGCCGGAGAGAGCGGCAAAGGGTTCATTGCGGTCGCCAAGGAGGTTCGGGAATTGGCCATCAGGACCGAACAGGCAACCCTCAAGATCTCCGGAATGATCACCCATGTACAGGAAAATGCTGCAAAGGCTTCCAACGCCATCATCGAGATGACCGCGATTACCAAGCAGATCGTCGCCGCCAACCAGGAGATCGAGCAGGCGGTCAAAACCCAGGGCATCGCCCTGACCCGCATCGACAACGCCACCGAGAACGTTCATCGGGAAACCCGGATCCTGATGGAACAGGCCGCAGGGATCGGACAGGCGGCACAACAAACCGCCCACAGTGCTGCCGAGGCCGCCGACAGCAATCAGGAAATCGCCCGCCTGATCGAAGAAGCCTCCCAAAGCGCCATCAGCGTCACGGGCAAAGCCGGCAACGTGCATGGCGTCATCTTTGACCTGTTGGAATTCGCCAAAAAGACCGAAACCATTTCCGGCGTGGTCAAGGGAAACATGGTCGAAGCGTTCCAGTTGACCGAGAACGTGCGCAATCTGACCATCGCCCTCGATCATGTGGTCAATTCCATGCGTGACGTATGCAGCACCATGGAATCGGCCCATGGCAACCTCGATGTCGGCGATCCCCCTTTCGACATGGAACTGATCAAGGGGGACGATTTCAAATGGGTGGTTCGCCTCCAGGAATCGCTGGGGGGAGCGGATATTTCCCCCTTGTCACCCGAACTCCCCTGCGCACTGCATCACTGGCTCGACGAACATCGGGATACCCTGCCACGGCATCTCCCCCTGGATTCCCTGCTCCAGGTCCACGACCAATATCACCTGTTGGCCAAAGAAATTTTCTACCTGTCCCCTGAAGACAAAAAAAGAATCGGTCAGGAAAAATTCCGCCTCATGGGACAGGTCAGGAAAAACCTGACCGTCGAACTGGACCATCTGTTCGAACTGTTATGGCACCAAGGGATCGAGGAAAAAAAGGGGGGGCCGCCTTCGCGGGAATGACGGGGGATTGCCCCCGGGGTTTTGATTTTTTAAAACAAAGTCAAAAGCTGAAGCTCATTTTTTCAACATGGACTCAAGACCTTTTTTCACTTCCTCCATCACCCCCCCCCAATCGCCCCGGGTCTTTTGACGAAACAGACGCATGCCGGGATACCACGGACTGTCCGACCGATTCAGCAGCCAGCGCCAATCGGGAATCCACGGGAGCAACAACCAGGAAGGACGACCCAGGGCACCCGCCAGATGGATCACGCTGGTATCGACCGCAAGCACCAGATCCAGATGGACCATGAGGGCAGCGGTATCGGCGAAGTCGGTCAGCAATCCACTCCAATCCTCAAACCGGTCCCACCCTGTAAGCCGATCCCGATCCCCTTCGCGGGCACCCTTTTGAATGCCGATGAAACGACACCCCGGTATTTCACGCAGGGTCTGCCACCATTCAGGGTCCATGGAACGGTTGCCATCATTCTTATGGTCAGGTGAACCACGCCAGGCGATCCCGATCTTGAATCCTTCAACCCGTGCCAAAAGTTTGCCAAACCGGGCCACATCCTCCGGGGCCGGGGTCAGGTAGGGCAACTCCACCGGCAGAAAGGTCCAATGCCGCCCCAGAAGATGGGGCAGACTCATCAGGGGGATCTGCGCAACGCAGGCGGGCGGCGCTGCCCCACCGGGGGTTGCCCACCCATCGACTCCAGCCAGCGTGGAGAACAGGCGGCGCAACGGTTGCGGACACTCAAGGATGATGTGCGACCGGGCAAGCGCCTTGACTTGTGGCAGATAGCGGACGAACTGAATGGCATCCCCAAACCCCTGTTCGCAATGAACCAGGAGGGTTGCGCCCGGCAACGGTTGTCCCTGCCACAATGGCTGGGGATGGTGGTGCGGGGGGAAATCCTGTTTTTTCCAGCGCCATTCGTACAGGGGCCATCCTGACGCGAAGTCCCCGCGCAACAGACGGATCACCCCGATGCCGAAATGGACTTCGGCAAAGTCGGGCTTGAGTGCCAGCGCCTGGTCATACGTCGCCAACGCAGCGTCCAAAGCTCCCGATTCCCGCAGCGTATTGCCCAGATTATACCATGCCTCGGCATAGCCGGGCCATAGCGCCACGGCTTGGCGATAGGCATGCACCGCCTCTTCCAGCAACCCCAGGTGGACCAGGGTATTGCCATGATTGTAGTGTGCCTGAGCGAAACCGGGCTTCAGGGAGACGGCGGTCTGATAACACGTCCGAGCCTCTGGAAACGCCCCCCGCAACGCCAAAACCCGGCCGAGATTGTATGCCGCTTCCGCCAGAGTGGGATCCAGGGCGACGGCATGACGATAAGCCGCCTCCGCCGCATCGAGACGGTTCAAATCCAGGAGGGTATTCCCCAACCCGTTGAATCCTCCCGCATCTTCGGGCTGCACGTCGAGTCCCCGAAGGAAACAGTTCAAGGATTCTTCCAACCGGCCCAGTGTCCCCAGGGCATGGCCACGATTGAACCAGGCGACGGTAAAATCAGGTTTGGCCTCCGTCGCCTGGCGATAACAGGCTTCCGCTTCCGGCAATTGCCCCAGGGCGATCAGGGTATTGCCCAGATTGAAATGGGCTTCGGCCCATTGGGGTACCAGGGTCACCGCCTGGCGATAATCAGCCACCGCCGCCTCCAACCGCCCCAATTCCACCAACTGGTTGGCGCGATGAAAGCATGCTTCGGCACGTCGGAGTACCTGGTGGAATTCGAGGTCGCCGTACATGGGTTCCTCCACGGGGGGTTCACTTCATCTTAAAATGTTCCACGCCGGACATCGCCGAAGGTGTTGTCGCCGCCCAATCATCTCCAGAAGGAATGCGTCTCCCAGTCCGTAGGAAACCCCATATCCCCAATGGTGAGCCTCGGCACATCTGGAAAACCAAGGAGTAAAGCTCGCAGGCGATGCAGCCACGTCGAATTCGGGCAAATGCGGCGCATGAAGTGGATCAGGATGCACAAAACGACATACACACGGGAAATGATATGGGGTTTGCCCACAAGCGGATCGAATTCCGCAATCGCGCCCAACTTGGGCAATTTCGGCTGGTCCGCCAGATTTTTGTTCCAGAGCCGACTGTGGTGCGCTGCAACGTTACGAACGTAATTCAATAATCGCAACCAAGAACTCATGACTTCCCAATCCGAAATGCCATACTTCATTGCAATGGCAGTTTTTTCAACAATGGTCATGCCCTGGTAGAACGTTGAAAGCATGCCGAACTCCCAAAGTTCGACGGAAACCCGAATTGGCAGCGGCAATCCGTATTTCACCTCGAAGTGCCGCACGAAATCTTCTTTTGATCGCTCCCGTACACGGTCGTATTTCTCAAGCCAGACTTGGTGGCGAGTCTTTTTGGTAACCCGATTGACCTTTTTTGTGAAGTCTCCGTGGAGCCACTCAGGGTTGGTGTAGGCAAACGGATCTTTGGCACCCAGACAGTCGGCAACATCGACGCGAATCGCAACCTCGATCCGTTCAATGGCATCAAGCACCAACAGTCGCAGGCGTTTGTCGAAAACGTAAAGGTCCAGCGCGTGCTGAAAGCGGCTACCGGGATGGAAATCGTCCTCCCGCTGCGCGATGGTTTCGCCGTTGACTGATTTTTGCGACGTCTTGCGGAAGGGATACCAGTAGGCACTGATACGGTAATACCCGATCCTTCTGAGATAAGAGCGCGCAGCCGCATCGTCCGTCACCTCCAAGCCGCGCGCCTTAAGTAACTCCAATTGCTGCTGAAAGGTGAGATAGGGCTTGCGATGGGTTGACATGCGCCCCCCACAAAAAAAGAGAACCCGCTCGTATGTCTTTCGACGCAGAGGAGCGGGCCGTATTATGGAAGATCCTATATGGACCACCTGACCGTGTCAATCTCAATCTATAAAAAATTAGAGCAAATATATATAGACCACCCGCCCGTATCAATCTCAATCCACAAGGGCAGGGCCACGTCAAGTTGGGCCTTGCTCTGCAACGCCTCGGCGATGATTGGCAACAGGTACACGGCCATCCTCTCCCCTTGGCGGAAACCTTTGTCGATCCAGCCCGTTTTGCCGGTACCCGCTACCGGGCCGCAGGGTGGCAGGAACTCGGCATGACCAGGGGATTTGCAGAAAACCCCACCCGTTACCGGCACCATGGCCAACCCAAAATCGTTTTTGTCAAACCGCTCCGGCCCTTGGCCCGTCAATGGCTCGCGAACTTGGTGCCGGACCCTGCCTGGAGATGTCCCATGACGACACTCACCCTCACCATCCCCCACATCGAGACTCTGCGGCAGCATCTGGCCACCCTGCCTGATTTCCGCAAACCCATCGGCTTGCGGCATAACCTGCGGTCCGTGCTACTGATCGCCATCTGGCGCCATTCCCGGCGGTTCCCGCAGCCACCTGGCCATCGGCCAATGGGCTCAGCGGACATCACAAGCTATTCGGCGACGCTGCCGCCGCAACCCGACCAGCAATCCCCTTGAGGCCCCGAGCGAGCCCACCATTCGCAGGGTTTTGCAAGAGATCAATGTGCAGGCAGTGGACGAGGTGATCGGACAATGGCTGTTCCTCGTGGAAGAGAAGAAGGCTGACTTCCTCTTCACGGTCAAGGAGAACCAACCTACGGTCATGCACACCATCGCCAACCTGCGGCTTGAGGAAGGACCAATCCAGTTCCAAACCGTCGGGAAAAGCCGTGGACGGCTCGAAATCCGATCCATCTGGACCTCTACCCGTTTCGTTGAATACCTTCCTCTGCCACATATCAAACCGTTCTTCACCATCAAGCGAGAAGTCCAACACCTCAAGACCGGCAAGACCGCCACGGAAATCGCTTACGGTATCACCAGCCTTGACCAGGAAAGAGGCACACCTGAACATCTCCTCACATGCAACAATGGCGTGCCTGCGCAATCTCGCCATGAGCCTGCTCAGGTTGGCAGGATGCCAGGATATCGCCCCTGCCAACAGGGAACTCGCCGCCAAACCATGGCAGGCACTGCGCCTCTTGGGGGTGTGACGCATGAACCAACCGACTTTGACGAGTCCCTGGGATGTAGATGCCATGATGATCACCTATTATACTGCATATATCAAGTGTAAAATAATAATCTACATGCCCACATTCTGCATGCTGAGTAGCGTTTAAAATGATTGCATAATCAATAATGTTTGACGCAATTTTTTATGATTCTTCCGAGGAACCCCAGGGTGAACAGCCAACAAATTCAGAATCTGCTTTGGAAAGAGGTGTGACAAATATCAATTTTGGATCAAACGGAATATTCAGTGCAACTAACTGTTTTAGTTAATAATACAAATAAATATTTCATAATATATCATTTTGAGATTTGCTTTGATTGCGTGGGACTTGCTCAACCATGTTCCCAACGAACAACATAATATGCTGTTATAATTATAAATTTGTGACATCAAACATAATGGATCAAATTTTGCAATATAGTTAATGAAATTCAGGGAATTGATCCTCATTCCTGCTGACTGACAAATGAATTAACGAAACCAAAAAGAGGCACAAGGTCGAATCAGAAAATGCTGGAATTCCTGAGAAGCTGTTTAATAAACCCATAACCCGGCCAGATCGGCACCAAAATCCGAGGCGCCCCCTTGGAAAATAGAGTCAGAACCTGGTTGGCGTGGCAGGTTCAGGGCGCTTTTGACAGCTTCAAAGCATTAGTCATATATACGAAAAGGATGAGAGGTAATAAAAAAAAACAGTATGAAGAACATAGAAACAATAATGAGGACACGTCGGCAACAGAAAATCATGTTGGCTGTATCATTTCTCAAACCATGGAAAAGTACAGAACCATTTATGAAGGCATATTTCGCTGCACGTCGGGCCATTAAAATGAAATGTCCATATAGGGCAGGAATAGCGCTCATGGTTGTACAAAAGGAAATTGCCGCTGCTGAAACAAAGTGTTTTATCGGATACATAGCACCAAGAATTTGCAATAGTCAACATAAACATCGTTACAACAGAAACATTATAAGCAATGTCAAGCAGGCTATTTTAATCGCCTTAATGATTGTACAGATAGAGAAATAATATATCATCGTTCGTGCCCGAACAAAGAGATAATCAAAATGATAATATAAAAGCATCTGAATCATTTTAAGCTGACGCGAGAACATTTACCCATAACCATTGTTTATAATATAGTTTTTAGATGGCATCCTGGCGTCTGTGAAATGCACTATGAGGATATCGTGAAGTTAATTGTGCATGCGTATCGTCAAATTGATCAAATTGAACGTCGAGTCATCCATGGCGAGAAAATCTCGCACAATGAAAATGATTTTCCATTGTTAAAACACATACTGAATGGTTAAACAATAGGAAATCTGGCGTTCCAGTGGAACTTGGATAAAATGTTTGGCGGTAAAGTAAACATAAAAAAAGTTCATGATGTGACTTCCAGCAGTTTTAATAAAATATTATATTCCAATTCAAACATCTAAGAACTTGCCAATATATTGGATAAATGCATTATTCAAGATAAAGGACAGTTGTCATCGGTGGCTAAAAATGTTGAGGAAAGAGAAAAATATAGACTATATTTCCGTAAATACTCCACTGTAGAATCTGCCAACAATTCGTTAGAAGTTAATGGATTGGATAGATGTCCAGACCACGTAATTGATGGGTTCAAACGTTGTGTTGCACTTGCGGTAGTGTCGAGAAATATTCAAATGATTGGATCAAAAATACTTAATTATTACAGAAGCAGAAATAAGTTGTCTTATTATTTCTATATTTAAATTCCCACTTCTATTCGTTGCTTGAAAAGGAGAACCTGGTTGGTTCTGATAGCCAAAATATCGGTAAATTAATAAAAAAGTCTGGGTTATCGTTCAGTCACCAATGAATCATGAAAAATAATTATTATAGCTTCATAGGGGTCGACAATGTCAGAGAAAATTCACGATCCAACCTTTCCCGGTCACGCACACAAAACAAAAGATGTTGCAATTAATAACAAACACAAGGATGCATTGCTTGATACCGTGAGCTTACAGAAAGCTATTTTTAACAGTGCCAACATTTCAAGTATTGCCACTGACGCAAATGGCGTTATTCAGATCTTCAACGTCGGTGCCAAGCGCATGTTGGGTTATGAGGCAATCGAAGTCCTGAACAAGATCACCCCAGCCGATATTTCTGATCCACAGGAAATAATCGTCCGGGCCAAAGAATTGAGTGCCGAGCTTAACACACTGATCACCCCTGGATTCGAAGCACTGGTGTTCAAGGCATCACGCGGTATTGAGGACATCTATGAACTAACCTATATCCGCAAAGATGGCAGTCGTTTCCCGGCGGTCGTGTCAGTCACGGCGCTGAGGGATGATCAAAATGAAATTATTGGCTACTTACTCATCGGCACGGACAATACTGCTCGCAAGCAGGCGGAGGCGGAATTAATCAAAGCTGGGGCTCTGCAAAATGCCATTTTTAATAGTGCCATTTTTTCAAGTATTGCCACTGACGCGAAGGGTGTTATTCAAATCTTCAATGTTGGCGCCGAACGCATGCTAGGTTATACAGCGGTCGAAGTGATGAACAAAATCACTCCAGCTGACATTTCTGATCCGCTAGAAATGATCGTACGTGCCAAAGCATTGAGTACCGAACTGGACACACCGATCACCCCTGGCTTTGAAGCTTTGGCGTTCAAGGCGTCACTCGGTATTGAAGATATTTACGAGCTGACCTACATCCGCAAGGACGGCAGCCGCTTTCCGGCGGTCGTGTCGGTCACGGCCCTGCGTGATGAACGGGGCATTATCATCGGCTACCTGCTGATTGGAACGGACAATACCGCCCGCAAGGAAGCAGAAGAGGCACTGCTCAAGTCAAGTGAACTGCAGAGTGCAATCTTCAACAGTGCCAATGTCTCCAGTATCGCTACGGACGCCAAAGGCGTTATTCAGATATTCAACGTCGGTGCTGAGCGCTTGTTAGGCTATACAGCCGCCGAAGTGATGAACAAAATCACTCCCGCTGACATTTCAGATCCACAGAAAGTGGTCGCACGTGCCAAGGCACTGAGCGTTGAATTTGATACGCCGATTACGCCGGGCTTTGAGGCGTTGGTGTTCAAAGCCTCACGCGGCATTGAGGACATTTCCGAACTGACATACATCCACAAGGATGGCAGTCGTTTCCCAGCGATTGTGTCGATTACGGCTCAGCGCGATGCTCAAGATGAAATCATCGGCTACCTGCTGATTGGCACGGACAATACCGCTCGCAGACAGGTTGAAGAAGGGCAAAAGGAACTTGATCAGCGTTTTCGCGACCAGCAGTTCTATACTCGCTCTCTTATCGAATCCAGCATCGACGCGCTGGTGAATACCGATCCAGCGGGCATTATAACTGATGCCAATAAGCAGATGGAGGCCATCACCGGTTGTACACGAAACGAACTCATAGGGGCACCATTCAAGAACCATTTCACGGATCCGGAACTGGCCGAAACGGGCATCAATCTGGTGCTGCGCGAAAAAAAAATTATCGACTATGAACTCACCGTGCGTGCTATGGATGGTGAAGAAACACCCGTGTCCCTGAATGCAACCACCTTCTACAACCGCGACCGGAAACTCCAGGGTGTATTTGCTGCGGTTCGTGATATGACGGAACGCAAACGTTTGGATCATGTCCTCCAGGATAAAAACGCCGAGTTGGAGAATGCAAAGCGTATAGCAGAAAAAGCCAATTTTGCCAAATCGGAGTTTCTCTCCTCAATGTGCCACGAAATCCGCACACCGATGAATGGCGTGATCGGCTTGACCCATTTGTGCCTTCAGACAGAATTAACCAAGCAGCAGCGAGACTATCTGGTCAAGATCAGCGTTAGTGCCAATGTACTGCTGCAATTAATCAACGACATCCTGGACATATCCAAAATTGAGGCGGGCAAGCTCACTGTGGAAAATGTAGATTTCTCCCTGGATGACGTTCTGGATGGCGTGGCTGCCATCCTGGACGTCAAAAGCAAGGAAAAGGGTTTGGAATTGCTGTTGGATATCAGGGGGGATGTTCCTCTTGGCCTGAAAGGGGATTCCTCCCGTCTAGGGCAGGTTTTGACCAACCTAATCGGCAATGCCATCAAGTTTACCGAAAAGGGCGAAGTTTGCATAACGACCGAAATGTTGGAGGAAACACAGGACAACATACTTCTTCAATTCACCGTTCAAGATACCGGCATTGGCATGACTCCGGAACAAGAAGGAAAATTGTTCCAGGCATTTCACCAGGGGGATGCTTCAATTACCCGAAGATTTGGCGGAACCGGGCTGGGACTGACAATCAGCAAGCGTTTGGTTGAATTGATGGGGGGAAGGATTCGTGTTGAAACCAAACTCGGGTCGGGTAGCCGCTTCATATTTACCGCCGGTTTTGGCAGAGCCGACGGCTCGGTGCAGGAACTTCACATGCCTGAAAAAACCATTCGTGGCTTGCATATCCTGGTAGTGGACGACAATGATAGTGCTAGGCAGATCATTGCCGGGTATTTGGAATCTTTGACCTACCATCCGGTTTGTGTTGCCAGCGGCGAGATGACCCTTGCAGCACTCACAGCAGCTGATACGGCAGATGCTCCCTTTGATTTGGTTTTTATGGATTGGAAAATGCCCGGCATGAATGGCTTGGAGACGGTTCGGTGCATCAACAAGGAATTATCTCTGAAAAAAAAACCACATATCATCATGGTGACTGCTCACGGTTCGGAGTATGCCCTGTCATCGTCCGAGGAGAAGGACCTCATTGATGGATTCTTGATAAAGCCGATTACGATCAACGCCCTGTTGGATGCCATCATGGTCGCCTTTGGGTTTACACCGGAGCGACAGAAGCAGGGCAATCTTGACCGTCATCGCGCCAATTTGGAGGGGGCCAGATTGCTCCTTGCCGAGGACAACGACATCAACCAGCAGGTGGCGCGTGAGTTGTTGGAGCTGGTCGGCATTGAGGTCATCATTGCCAACAACGGCCAGGAGGCCATTGATCTGGAGCATAAGGGTCCTTTTGACATCATTCTGATGGATCTTCAAATGCCGGTCATGGATGGACTGACGGCTACGCTACACATTCGGCAGGAAAAGAGTGCCAAAGTATTGCCCATCATCGCCATGACGGCCAATGCCTTGACAAATGATCGGGAGAAATGTCTGGTGGCTGGGATGAATGACCATATCGCCAAACCAGTGATCCCGCATGAATTATACACCATCCTGGAAAAATGGATCCGAACAAAATCCGGAACTGTCCCACAATCGGCTGTTTTGTCTCTGTGTGGTATGGACAGGGGAGACATGCGATCAATTCCATTACTTCCGGGAATTGATGTTGCCAGGGGACTGCGTAACGCGGGAGAAAAAACAACACTTTATTTGGATATTCTTCTGAAATTTGCCCACAATCACGCGGAGATCTGTAGGGGGATGGACCAGTGTTTCGCTTCCGGGGATCTCAGGAAGTTGGAACACCTGGCCCATTCTTTAAAGGGGATATCCTTAACTCTCGGCGCCTTGAAATTGGCGGAATTGGCAGAAAAAATTGAGAAACAGTCCAAAATTCCGGAGGAATTTGTGGAATTGCCAAAGTTAATTGGTTCAACGGCCACTGAACTGGCGTGCATTATATCGGTTATCGAAACCACGTTGATACAACCAGTAGCAACTGTGGCAGAAACTGAGCTGTCCTGGGTTGATGCAGATCCAATAGAGCTGGCTCCTTTGTTTCAAAAAACTGTCGCACAACTCATTACATTTGATACTGCAGCGTTAAAGATGGTCGAGAAGATCTCTGCCTTGTCACATGGTAAACGTCGCCAGGAAAGGCTGAATAGCATCAAAAACGCTCTAAATCGTTATGATTTTGAGACATGCTTATCACTCTTTCATTCTTGGGCAACAGAGGAAGGGATCCCATTAAAGGAGTAGTAAACATGCTTGGTCAGGAAGAGATGCCATTAAAGACTGTTCTTATCGTTGATGATGTCTTGGAGAATGTTGACATCCTCAATGGGATACTCGATACGCATTATCGAGTTCAGGTAGCGACCAATGGCCGTTTGGCGATCAAGGTGGCCTTCTCGCCGACGCCTCCAGATTTGATATTGCTGGATGTGATGATGCCGGAGATGGATGGGTACGCAGTGTGTCGGCTGCTCAAAAAGGATGATCGAACCCGGGATATTCCCGTTTTGTTCGTTAGTTCCAGATCCGAGGTGGAAGACGAGCTGAAGGGATTGGAGCTGGGGGCGGCGGATTATCTGTTCAAGCCTGTCTTCCCGTCCATCGTCTTGGCACGGGTCAAGACCCACTTGGCCTTGAATGACCAAACGCGACATTTCGCAGATCAGGTTAAAGTGCGAACTCAACAGTTTATGTCACAGAAATTGGAGTTGGAAGAGACACGACAGGAGGTGATTCGCCAGCTGGGACGGGCTGCGGAGTATCGGGATAACGAAACGGGCATGCATGTTGTGCGCATGAGCCACTATGCCAAACTCCTGGCGTTACATTCGGGCTTGAGTGAGCCGGAAGGGGAGAAGTTGATGCTTGCGGCACCGATGCATGATTTGGGTAAGATCGGTATTCCAGATGATATTTTGCTTAAACCCGGCAAACTTACAGAGGCGGAATTTGCAGTGATCCAGACGCATTGCGCCATGGGCTTCAATATTATTGGCAAACAAAAGTCGGAGATCTTGAACCTGGGGGCGTTGATTGCCCTGACCCATCACGAAAAATGGGACGGTACCGGATATCCGGGCAAGCTGGTCGGGGAAGCCATTCCCCTGGAAGGCCGTCTGGTTGCCATCGGGGATGTTTTTGATGCCCTGACAACGGCTCGGCCCTATAAAAACGCTTGGTCAGTTGAGAACACATTGAGCCTGATCGCTAAAGGAGCAGGCACACATTTCGATCCAAGGCTGGCGGCAATCTTTGTTGGCTTGGAAGCCCAAATCATGACAATCAAGGAACGCTATCAGGAAAATCCCCTTTGCGACACCAACATAAAGAATCATAGGCGAATTTAGTATGTTACATAGTAAAACTCGAAGGCCGATTATTCTGGTTGTTGACGACATCGCAGAAAATATTGACGTATTAAACGATGCTTTAATATCCAACCATACAGTCAGATCAGCGACCTCCGGCCAAGATGCATTGAAGGCTGCCAACATGAAACCCCATCCTGACTTGATTCTTTTGGATATCATGATGCTGGATATGGATGGCTACGAAGTATGTCGTAGACTGAAAGCGAATTCAGCCACCAGTGAGATCCCCATCATTTTCGTCACGGGTAAATCTGAAATTGCGAACGAGCTAGAGGGATTGAAGTTGGGGGCGGTAGACTACATCACCAAGCCATTCAGTATTCCCATTGTATTGGCAAGAGTCAAAACCCAATTGGACCTGAGTGTTGCCCTTCGCAAGTTGGAAGATCAAAATCGAATTTTACTGGAAGAACGGGAATTAATCGAAAGCATTATCCTCAAGATGCGTCAGTCTGACAGGTTTGATGCTCGACATTTGCGTTATCTCATCGCACCAGTTGAGGTCACTGCGGGCGACATGCTCCTGTCCTCTTTTACTCCAGATGGACGGCAGTTGGTTTTGTTGGGTGACTTCACGGGTCATGGTCTTCCAGCTGCCATCGGTGGTCCAATGGTCACAGATATCTTTTATAATTTGACCAAATGTGGAATCTTTGGAGGGCAAATCCTCGACGAGATCAACAGGCAACTCTGTATCAGGATGCCAGCCAATATTTTTCTTGCCGCCACCTTGGTGGAGATTGCACCAGAACGCAAGCATGCCTCACTCTGGAATGCGGGTCTTCCCCAGGCACTGTTGATACGTCGAAGTTCCATTCAAGGTTGTTTCCCAGCTACCGTAACGTTTCTCGGGGTTTCCATTGCTTTGAATATTCCTAACGCTGCAATGAGTCTGTCTTTGGAGCCTGGAGATCTATTGTATTCTTTTTCTGATGGCATCACCGAGGCCAGAGATGCTAGTGGTGACATGTTCGGAATACAGCGGCTGGAGGATTTCCTAACCCAGGCGGTTGCAGGAGACCTTGTCCTGGAAGACCTGATCGTTCTGCTCAATGAACATGTCAGTTGCTCTTCACACAATGATGATATAACCTTGGTGGAGATTCATATATGATTACGGAGCCGTACGAACTGCTTCAACTAAAAGAAGGAACCATTCTGCTGGTAGATGATCAACCTGAGCAGATTGATATTATTCACTCGATATTGGATCGGAATTTTATTGTAAAGGCATCTATTCGAGGAGAAAGTGCATTACAGATATGTAGTGCTGGTGGAATTGATCTCGTTCTTCTGGATGTAATGATGCCCGATATGGATGGGTATGAGGTCTGCCTAAAATTGAAAAGTAATCTTGCGACACGAGAGATCCCGGTGATCTTTTTGACCAGTAAAGATTCACAGGATGCTGAAACGTTAGGATTGGAGCTTGGAGCTGTTGACTTCATCCGCAAACCCAGTAGTCCTTCGGTCATTTATTCCAGGTGTCGCAGTACCATTGCCTATCAACGTGCGCAAATGGCTTTGCGGGAGAAGAACACTGAACTCAAGGAGATGATCAAGATCCGTGAGGATATGCAGTATATTTCTCAGCATGATCTCAAAGGCCCCTTGTCGGCCATCATTGGAATACCTGAGCTTCTAATTTCTGATGATAACCTCACAGAAAAGCAAAAATTTCTAATCAAAACCATAACAAGATCCGGCTATACATTGCTGGATATGATCAATAGATCGCTTGATTTGGTGAAGATGGAAAATAATACCTATAGCCTCAACCCAGACAATATTGATTTGCTTGCAATATTAAAGCAAATTGTAGACGATCTCGAGGCACATATTCGACACAAGAATATTGACATTATTTTTCATGGATATGAAAGAAATCAGCATATCGTATCATTCTTTGTTTTTGGAGAAAAAATGCTCTGTTATCCGCTTTTCTATAACTTGATATTGAATGCCATTGAGGCATCTTCCAACGGCGGTAAGGTCGATATATTTTTGATGACCAGCGGAGGATTTGGAATCATTAGAGTCACCAACTCCGGAGAGGTTCCCATCGCCATCAGGGATCATTTTTTTGACAAATACGTCACTTACGGCAAAAAATTTGGAACCGGATTGGGAACTTATTCTGCTTGGATCTCTGCAAAAACCCAAGGAGGAAGAATTGATGCAGACATGAGTCAGTGCGGTGCAACTTCAATTATTGTTTCATTGCCATGTTCTGCTGTAAATTATGGAGTAAATTTTGAATCACAAAATGAAAACCTGGCGTAATAACACTGGGCTGTCCATATATTCACCTTCTATACTTATTTTTTTGATTCTTGGCACCATGAAAATCACTTGAACCTGTCGTAATAATCTACGTTTTCTTACGATTTACTGAGTCAATTTTTTGATACATGATTTAAGCCGATTTGAACTCCACATAAAACATTTATAAAATGTAATTCAAAGACTGTAAGATTACGCAATAATATTTGAACGCAATGAATTTAACAATTTGAACGTTTATTGCCTCGCGAATTCATATTTTTATCAGTGGACTCAATTTTGGCATGGAGGCAAAGCGTAAATCATTATAAACATCTTTAATAACTTTTATTATTTATTATACCGCATGTATCCATGAGCACGTCAGGACTTGAGCGGCAAACATGCAAGATTACAATGATTTCAATTGCTTAATAAAAAATATTTTGAGACGCTTTCAAGGTTACCCGAGATGCACGTCTTTCCAGTATTCAAATAAGGAAAATACATAGTAAACAACCAAAACACAAAAATGCCTGATCTTATTATTAAAAAACTGTCGTGGCACCGGAGTACAATTCACATCTATTAGAGTTTAGACATGATTACAATCAAATCAGAAATGCTTAATCAAATTGAAGGTACGATCTTGTTGGTGGACGATCAACCGGAGCAAATTGATATTATTCACTCGATATTGGAGAAAAATTTTCTTGTCAAGGCATCGATCCAAGGGGAATTCGCATTACAGATGTGCAATGCAGGAGGT
Organism: Magnetococcales bacterium DCbin4; assembly: GCA_002753735.1. Classification (GTDB taxonomy): domain Bacteria; phylum Pseudomonadota; class Magnetococcia; order Magnetococcales; family UBA8363; genus UBA8363. Next base: position 13,001 of record PEAN01000018.1, on the reverse strand, counting down.
ATTGATCTAATTCTACTGGATGTTATGATGCCCGGTATGGATGGGTATGAGGTCTGTCGACAATTGAAAAATAATCCTGCGACACAAGAGATCCCAGTAATATTTTTGACCAGTAAAGATACCCAGAATGATGAGATGGTAGGGTTGAAGCTTGGAGCGGTAGATTTTATCCGCAAACCCAGCAGTCCTTTGGTTGTCCTAACAAGATGTCGCAGCACGATTGCCCATCAACGAGCCAAAAAGGATTTGCGTCAGAAAATCGAAGAACTTGATAAAAAAAATATACAGCTTCAGGAACTAAATAAAATTCTAGAGGATATGGCAACCATTGATGGGTTAACAGGCATCCCGAACCGAAGAAAATTCGATGAATACTTGATTCAAGAGTGGAATAGAGCGTTAAGAGACCAAACTCCGATCTCAATAATTATTATCGATATTGATTTCTTTAAATTATTTAACGATAGCTATGGGCATGTTGTTGGCGACGAATGTCTAAGAAAGATTGCTCAAACCTTAGCGTCTACCATGGTGAGATCCATTGACCTGATTGCTCGCTATGGTGGGGAAGAATTTGCATGCATTCTTCCGAATACAGATCATGTCGGCCTGGTTATAGTTTGCGATCAAATAAGAAAAAATATTAATTTACTATGCATTCCTTATGAATTTTCCAGCGTTGCCAAGCATGTCACCATCAGCATGGGCGGTGCCACTATGGTTCCTTCTCAGAATTTTTCTCCTTATTTTCTGATAGGAAAGGCAGATGAACGCCTGTACAAGTCAAAAAAATCAGGAAGAAACAGGTTTGTGGGCGAATGATCCTAGAAGTGTGTTGGATAAAGATGTAATTGTTCAAATATGTTTATGTCCATATCATAAATTTCTAATATATAGGTATAAATCCGTGCAGCAGATACTGATCGTTGATGATGATAAGTCTGTACTATTTATATTGCGTGAATGGCTTGAAATGGATGGATATAAAGTGCACGAGGCAGATAATGTTGAACATGGAAGCATTCTCTTTTCTGAGAACCCAATAGTCCTTGTAATTACAGACATATTGATGCCAGAGAAAGATGGCGTTGAATTTATTGCTGAACTTAAATTGAGTTGTAGAGATGTAAAAATAGTTTCCATGTCAGGGGGAGGGAATATCATTGATAGGCACCTTTGCTTGCGGATTGCAAAGAGCATGGGTGTAGTTGAGCAATTAAACAAACCTCTTGTCAAGGAAAATGTACTGAAAGTAGTGCATAGCATTTTAGACTAAAATTGAGTCCACTGAAAAAAGCCCGTATTCGTGGAACAATAGACTCGTAACCAGTTGAATTTATTGTCCCTGCCCCTCCCGATTGGTCCATCCCGCCAGATTTTGGACGCGACAGGAGCCGCTCTTGAGAAATTTCAGTGGACGTGTATGGTTGTACTGGTTCACCGGGAATTGATCAAACGCCACTTGCCATCAATGGGCGGTAGTGGTTATTTCCAGGGCCGTAAAAGAGGCCATTAATTCTACTTTGTCACATTCATTAACTGGAGAGGATGGCTGGCAAAAATCATTGCCCGACGCACCGGCCTGCAACGCATGGCGGATGGTGTCGCAAAAATCGGCTACGGCAATGCCGAAATCGGAACGAACATCGATCGTTTCTGGCTGGATGGCCCTTTGGCCATCTCTCCCCTGGAACAGGTCAGGTTCATGGCCAGAGTCTCAACGGGACAACTCCCCTTTTCAGAACAGGCATTGGCGGAAGTGCGCCGTCTCATGCCACAGGAAGACATCGGTACAGCCCGTCTCTTCGGAAAAACCGGTTGGGCGATGAATGCCAAACCGATGGTCGGCTGGTACGTCGGCTGGGTCGAAAACCAGGGTCGCATGACCGCGTTCGTCACACACCTTTTGATGAACACTCCCGAAGAAGCCCCCATGCGCAAATCACTGGCCATGGCCGCATTGCATCTTTTCGGTACCTTGCCAAACCCTGACAGGTAATTCCATTTCCAAATCAAAAGATTCAATAACACCACGCCCAGGAAAACCTGCCACGCATGAGACTCTGGACCCTGCACCCCCGTTACCTCGACACCCAAGGTTTGGTCGCCCTGTGGCGGGAGGCATTACTGGCGCAAAAGGTCCTTCAAGGGCTGACCCGAGGCTATGTCCATCATCCTCAATTGATGCGATTCCGAAAACAGGATGATCCGGTCGGCGCAATCGTGGTCTATCTGCGTGGCGTTCACCAGGAGGCAACACGACGTGGCTATCGGTTCGACATCACCCGAATCGCCCCAACCACATGGGAAGGGGTCATCCAGGAGACCACAGGGCAACGCTTGTTCGAATGGCACCACCTCCTGACCAAAACCGCCCTCCGAAGCCCCATGCATCATGCAACACTGCTTTCGGTGACCACCCCGGATCCCCACCCTTTGTTCACCCTGATCGAGGGTGGAATCAATGCCTGGGAACGGGCAGCGAAACAAGCCTCACCCGGTTGATACAGCCGCCCGTCAACTCATGTCGCTGTTTCCGACCTGGGGTTCAACCCCCCCTTGCCCCCCGACAAAACGACGTGTCGGTCGGCGCAACGGCCCAAGGTGCTACAACGCCGTGCGCAACAGGTCAATGACTTCCGCTTCGCGCATGGCGGGACGACCAGGGAGGCAACCCGATTCGTCATGGATTGCCTGTAATGTCTCACGCGCATAGCGCTCAATGAGCGTCCCGTCGAGCCCTAATTGCGACAGCCGCGTCGGACAGCCGATGCCGCCCAGGAATCCTTCAAAACGCGCCACACCCTCCAAGGCGCAAGCAAGCACATCAGGTTGCTCCAGGCCAAAAATACGCCTGGAGAACTGCGCAAAACGGTTGGGACGGATCCTGGCAGCGGCCCGCATCCAGGCCGGGTTGACCACCGCCAGTCCGGCCCCGTGGGCCACATCATGGATGGCGGAAATGGTGTGTTCAATCATATGGACCGGAAAACCCACCGCATTGGCGCCAGCCTGGACCCAACCATTGAGTGCCACCACCGAAGCCCATTGCACCTGGGCCCGTGCCTCCAGATCCTGGCCATTGGCGACCGCCTTGGGTCCCCATTCCATGGCGGTGAGAATGACCCCTTCGGCAAATCGATCCTGCAAGGGGGTACCATCGTCGCCGTTGAAATACCCCTCGGTCACATGAGTCATCAGGTCGCAGATGCCGTAAGCGGTCTGGTCTGCCGGCACGGTGAGGGTCAGGGCGGGGTCCACCAACGCCACCCAGGGATAAAGGCAATCAGCGATGACGTAGGATTTCTCGACCCTTTGCTCGTTGGTAATGACTGCCCCCATGTTCATCTCCGAACCCGTCGCCGCCAAAGTGGGAACGGTGATGATGGGCAGGGCGCGGGTGGGCAGGCGCGTCCCGATGGGGCTGTGGACCATCATTTCCCAGGGATCCCCCTCATAATAAACCGTCGCCGCCATCACCTTGGCTGCATCCATGACACTGCCGCCCCCCAAGGCGATCACCAAATCACACTGTTCGGCCTTGGCCAACTGCGCGCCACGCACAACCGTTGCCAAACGGGGGTTGGGTTCAACCCCTTCAAACGCCACCACCCCCACCCCAGCCGCCTTCAGGCTGGCCACGGCTCGATCAAACGCACCATTGCGCTTGACGCTGCCTCCTCCGATCACCAGCAAGGCACGCCGTCCCCCTTCCCGCGCAACCTCGCCGAGACGGGAGAGGACGCCAGCGCCAAATACAATCCGTGTCGGGTTTTGGAATTCAAAGTTCATGCTGATCTCCTGGTAACGACAGGTCATCCGACCACAGTCAGGTTCCACAAAATGTGTGCTCAATCCGCTCATGCATTGCAGGAAGGTTCGCCAACGCCGTGCTTTCCGGATGGTCTGAAAAGGGATCGGCCAGGCGACGATGCAAACGCAGAAAGGGTGCAAGATCCCCTTCCTGCACCGCCGCCACCAAGGCTTCTTCCACCCGATGATTGCGGGGAATGAGCGCTGGATTGACCCGGCGCATCCCCTGATACACTTCCGCCCCAGAACGTCCCTCAACCATCAACCGTGTCCGCCAACGTTCGACCCAGGCCAGAAACGGTGCCGGCTTGGTGAATCGCCGGGCCACCAGAACCGCAGCGTTGGCATCGGTCGCAAGATCGGCCAGACCCCGAAAGGTCAGGGTATAATCCGCCCTTCCGACTTCCATGATGTTCAGCAGTTCACCGATCAAGCCGGCATCCCCTTCCCGAACGCTTGCAAGGCCCAGCTTGGCGGTCATCCGGCTCAGCCAGGCATCTTCAAAAAGCTGCTGAAATCCAGCGATCACCTCCTGCCCCTTGACCAGGGATCGCCTGGGATCATCATCCATCATCGGCAGCAGTGCCTCAGCCAGCCGTGCCAGATTCCAGGCGGCAATCCGCGGCTGATTGCCAAAAGCGTAACGGCCCCCCTGGTCGATGAAACTAAACACCGTGGATGGATGATACTCATCCATGAACGCACAGGGTCCGTAGTCAATGGTCTCGCCCGAGATGGCCATGTTGTCTGTATTCATCACACCGTGAATAAACCCGACCCCCAACCACTGGGCGATCAGCCGTGCCTGATTGGCCGTAATCGCCTGAAGCAGTGCCAGATAAGGTTCATCGGCTTCAAGCAGATCGGGATAATGGCGCATCAGCACATGATCGGCCAGTCGCCGCAGGCCATCAAGGTCTTGCGTCCGCGCGAAATATTCAAAGGTGCCGATTCGAATGTGACTGGAAGCCACCCGGGTCAGAATCGCTCCGGGCATGGCCCCCTCCTCCCGGAACACCGGCTCGCCGGTGGTCACCACCGCCAGGGCGCGGGTCGTAGGAATGCCCAAGGCATGCATCGCCTCGGAGATCAGATATTCCCGTAGCACAGGACCCAGCCAGGCACGTCCATCCCCCCTCCGAGAGTAGGGGGTGCGCCCACTGCCTTTCAACTGGAGATCCCGACGTCTGCCATTTTGATCGATCAACTCCCCGAGCAGAATGGCCCGGCCATCCCCCAGGCACGGTACAAACTGCCCGAATTGATGACCCGCATAGACCATGGCAATGGGCTTGGCATCCATGCTGAGACGGTTGCCGGAAAAAAGCAGTGCCAGTTCGGTTTCGTCCCCAACCGCATCACCCAGACCCAGTTCTCTGGCGAGGGGATCGTTCCAGAGAAGCAACCGGGGATCGGACACCGATGTCGGGGCGAGGCGGCTGAAAAACCGCTCCGGCATCTGCTCATAGCTGTGATCAAACCCAAGATTCACCACTGGATCAGCCCCTGTTGGAAATGGACGCTAACGCTTGTACATGTTGATATTCATTCGATTATTTAAACGTCAACACGCCCTGGCGAAAATATCGGAGATTTGATGGATTGAGACTCATTCACGCACACATAGTTCCTTGATGGCTTGCAAGGAGGATACGGACAAGAAAATATAATCGATGTCATGGCGGTCACCAAACCCATCATCGCTGTGTTCCATGGTTGCGCACCATTTTGAGAAAGAGCGGAAGCAAAACGATCAATACCAATATTCGGAACAGGTGGTGCGTCGCGACGAACGTGGCATCATAGCCCAGAGAAAAGGCCATGGCCGCCATCGCCTCCACCCCACCGGGGACATAGGCCACCCAGACCTGTCCGAACGGGATGGCCAGATAACGGGAAATCAAAAAGGCGGCGGCAGCGGAAAAAACGATGGCCCCGAGGATGGAAAGCATGGCCGCTCCCATGAAGCGGCGGAGGTGTCCCATGGTCATCCCTTGAAACCGGGATCCGATCACCGAACCCGTGATCACAAATCCCATGTTCAACAGATACAAGGGAAAAATGCCCGAGAGGATCCCGCATCCATGGAGTCCGCCACTCAGAATCATCCCGGAAACAAGATACGCGGCCGGCACCCCCCGTTTGCTTCCAACACCACCCAGGAGATATGCGCCCAGGAACAGGAAGATGGCTTGATCATGGCCGAGAAGGATCTTCGTCCCGGATTCGGGATGTCCGCCATTCAATCCGATCAAATACAGCAAAGGCGGCAGGCCCAAGACAATGAAGAGGAGACGCAGGCTCTGAATGACGGAAATGGCTCGGCCATCGCCCGCACCAGACTCAGCCAGGGCAATGGCGAACGATAATCCACCAGGCGAGGAGGATAGCACCGCCGTTTCCCAAGAATGCCCAAAAAAACGGGTCAGAATCCAACTCGAGCACACCATGATCAATACCAGCGTCAGGGTCAGCAGGAGAAGACTCACCGGCCACAGGGCGGCATGAGCAAGAAAGTCCGGCGTGAAACCACTGCCGAGGGAACAACCGATGACGGTAAAGGCGATATTGCGCAACCAGGTGGGTGTCCTCATGGGCTGTCCCAGAAGCGCCGCCGCCGAAACGAACAAGGTGCTGCCCAACAGAGCCGAAGCGGGAAAACCCAGCAGCCTGGCCAATCCCCCACCGGCAAGTCCCACCAGAAGGGTGATGACGGTTGCAGGATGGTCCTTCTTCATTGCAATTGAAATTTCCTTCATGGTACATCGGAAAAGTTTTCATACCATGAAATGATGCCGCCGAGAAACGGTCGCAGATCACCCGCCACCATCAAATGTTCGAATGACATGCAGTCCTCCCGGAAGCACCACCGCCAGGATACCGCCTGATCCTGGTCGCTCGTGCCCGGATGGATCCGATCCATTGAGGATTGCTGGTTTGGAACCAATAATAAATCTATCGATATAACAATCCAGCCCCTGCGTAAAATTGCAGGGATCTGAGAAAAAATGGTTGCACTCAAAGAACGATTGATGGAAGATGCCTCGCTTCAATGGGCTTTAAACCCAATCAATCGATGTTTCTCTACCTGCACTTGCAGGTATCCATTGGGAATGAGCATCGGAACATCATCGAAGAAGTTCCCTTATCCATCCGATGTGTGGTTGTTCCCTATCGGGTTGCGGCTGGGCCGCATCGGGGAGGAGATACCATGGTACGCACATTTGTCAGAATCATCGTGATTGCTTTGCCTTTTGTCCTTTGGTCCTGCCAAACCAAAGGACCAGGAACTGGAACGGTTCAACCCGCGTCGCCAACCACAACCCAAACCCCCGTGAAACCAACATCCGGGGAAGAAAAAAAGGAGGGTGAGGCAAAGGCGTCGGGTTCAAAAGGAAAAAGCCTGATCGGAATCAGCATGGAGGAACTCCAACGGACCCTGGGGCCACCGGAAAGCACCATCGATTCCACCATCTCAGGACGGTCTCCTTCCGAAGCCTGGATTTATCCCTCGCGTGGCAATTCGACGTGTGTGGATACCTACGTGGTTGGAGAAGAGAGCAAAAAGGTTGAAGATTATTTTTGCCGTTGATGCCACCGGTCATCATGGCAAGCCAAACAGGATCAGCAACGAGTCGGTTGTCTTTGATCCCGCACCGGGTGCGTGAGGAACGCCGGGATCTGTGCGGAGGACGCCGGGGAATCGGCGTTCCTGCCGCGACCGATCTTCGGGATCAGGACCACCCGTTCATGCCGCATCTGCCAGGGAACGATATCCCAAAAGGCGTGATTCATCCACCTCATCAATCTGTTCCGGCTCCAGGTAGATGTTGGCGTAGTCCAGATACACCTTTTCGCGAATGAACAGGTCAAACAAATCGGGATCGATATGTTGGTCCTTTTTCATTTGTTCCATGATCTTCAAGGTTTCCGACAGTGTTTTCCCCTTCTTGTAGGGTCGATCCCGTGCCGTCAACGCTTCAAAGATGTCGGCAATACCCATCATGCGCGCTTGAACTGACATTTGCTCCCGACGCAAACCTTTGGGATAGCCCCTGCCGTCCATACGTTCATGATGTCCACCGGCAAATTCGGGTACGTTCTTCAGATAGCTGGGGAAAGGCAACGACTCCAGCATTTTGATCGTGGCAACAATGTGATAGTTGATGACCTCGCGTTCTTTATCCGTGAGCGTTCCCCGTGAAATGGTGAGATTTTTCACCTCATCCTCAGACAGCAGGGGTACCCGGTTCCCTTGACCGTCCAGGAAACACTGCCGCGCAATCTCGCATACCCGCTGCTGCTGCTCCTGTGGCATGAATTCACCACCCGTGTTGATCCGCCGCAGAAAATTCATGTCATCATTGAGCTTGTTTATTTCCGCAGCACGTTGCTCCAGATCGATTTCCGGCGCCCGGCCCGCTTTCATGGCCGCCATTTCCTCCTTCAAGTAACGGATTTCCAAATCGCGCCGTATCACCTCCATCCGGGCTGAAACGGTTTCAATGCGGTCGTAAATGGTCTCCAGTTTGACACTCTTGTCAACAACATGGACCGGCGTGACCACCTTGCCACAATCATGCAACCAAGCGGCAATCCGAAGCTCGTAGCGATCATCCCCGGTCATCTGGAACCCTTGGAACGGACCTTCCCGGGTTCGGTGCGCCGCTTCGGCAAGCCTCATTGTCAGCTCAGGAACTCGACGGCAATGTCCCCCGGTATAGGGGGACTTGTCATCAATTGCCGATGCAATCAGTTCGATGAATGCCTCAAAAAGTTTGCGCTGCCCATCCAGCAACATCTTGTTGGTCATGGCAATCGCAGCCTGAGACGACAGGGCTTCAACAAGACGTTGGATCGAAGGCGAAAAGGCAATCACTTCATGCGTCTGTGGATCCTGGGCGTTGATCAACTGAAGAACGCCAATGATTTTGTCCTCATGATTTTTCATGGGGACGGTCAAAAACGATTGGGACCGATATCCAGTGCGTTCATCAAAAGCCCGAGTCCCGGAAAAATCAAAACCTTCAACATGATAAGCATCCGGTATGTTGAAAGCCCGTCCCTCGAGAACGGCACGCACCACCACCATGTGGTCGTTGGCAGTGCCATCTTCCAGGCGCAAAGGAATCGGTTGGAACAATATGGGGACTCCCGTGGTTCCACCCATGGCGATGTTCAGCGAATCGTTATGGATGGTGGCAAAATGCAAACAAGACCCATCATCACTCATCGTGTAAAGCGTCCCGCCATCGGCATGCGTCAGGTTCTTGGCCTCCAAAAGGATGGTCTCCATGAGGCGAGTGATGTCCTTTTCCGCCGAAAGGGCCAGCCCCGTGGAAATAAGCCGTTCCAATTGCTGTATACCTGCTTGGATTTCCCTGTTGTCCATGTTCATGGTTCCTCGGTGTTGACCCGCTTATGGCTTTTTTTCCCATCGCTTCATGCGGGGCAGATTTTGCGCCTGTCACCGTCACACCTGGTGAGTACATCCAACAATTCCATGGCCCGCTCCCAATCGGAAACTGCTGGAACCGGACAGATGCCCCGGTGTGTTTCACAAACCTGGAATCCATTCTCAACAATAAATACCCCAAGTGGGCTATTCCTGAATGCTTCAAGGTCATAGGGATTGCTGCGGCGATCCGGTATTGGCACATCCAAGGCAGCACCCGCTTGTTCATTCCTCTGCATGGTATTCACTCCTTTGTTCATTCGAGTTTTATTTTCGCAACCAGGGTCGGTACGATTTCCAACCCTGCCGCGGTGGCAACGGGGCGCAGGTCACACCCACGTTCAGCACCGTGGCAAGGTTTGATGCAATGAGACCGTCGTCAGTGCAATGATGCGATCAGTTGGTCAATCTGGATCTGCGTCATTTCCATCCGCGGCATGGGACGATCTCCATCCATCTGGGCCTGAAAAGCATCAAAGTGGGTACGCAGCACGCCATACTCATTAGCAAAACCCTGCACCTGTGCGCTTTCGTATTTCATGGCGTCTTTGACATCTTCATCCGCAGCCTCCTCATGCCCCAAGGCATTATGGCATGTGGCCCTGGCCAGAATGCCGGGAAGGTAATTGGGATTCCGCTCCAGGGCGATATCCAGATTGTCGATGGCATCCTGGTACATCTTCTGCTGCATGAAAGCCACCGCCCTGTAGTAGGGGATTTTGGCGTTCCCGGGATCCAATTTCTCCGCTTGGTTACAATCATTGATGGCATCCTCACAGCAATGGGCTTGCAAGTGTGCGGCACACAAGGCCATCCAATGCATGCTGGAGCCCCCTCCAGACCGGATGGCATTGCGAAAATCCTTCGCGGCCCACTCATAATGCCCCTTTCGCAAGTGATCCATACCAAGTTGGAAATGTTTTTGGGTATTCATCTTTTCGCTCCTGATCCATGACGCCAAAAATTGGAGTGCCACTATTTCGTGACCCAAAATCCATCAGGCGGAATCCATCCTCATCCACATGCACCGTAACCCAGCAGATGGAGATCGAAGATGTCCTGGTCCAGCTTTTCCTTTCGATCAAACCTGACCGCTTCGCTGATGGATTGGCCCTGACGTGAACTGTTGCGGCTCGTCAAACGACGGTGTTTGGATTTTTGCTGCCGTGACTGCCTCGAAATGTGGGATTTCATGATCGTGACTCCCGGATTCGTGTTGTCCAACCGATTGGGACCATGACCTCGATCAAACTGGAGGTTGTGATCCACGTTTGTCTTCGGTTTTTCCCCTTCTGTACGTTGGAGTGATATGGTACAAAATTAGTTCCATAAAAAATGCACTGATTTTTTCCCCCCTTCAGTCGCACGCATGATTGGGTGTTCAAAGGTTGATCTTCCAGATTGCCCGGTTGAACCCGATCCAGGGGTACAGGCGCACCGTGGATCGATCAATGAAGGTCAGGCACGCCATGTCACACCGGGCGACTTCCTTCTAAAATGAACAACCTGAATGGGAATGCTTGCCATGTTCACCATAAGAGCGGTTAATATAGAACTTATTTTGTACGCTATTGTCCAAGCAGGTGTAGGACGGACAGAATTGGCCGATGGCATCAACCCTTGGGTAACACACGGAGAGAATTGTGTTTAAAATTGGAATGTTGACCGACTATGGCATCCTGATTCTGACGCATATGGCCAAAAACCCACAGGGATGGTCAAGTGCTGCAGAGCTTTCCGCATCTTTGAACCTCCCGAAGCCGACGGTGGCCAAGGTGCTCAAACTGATGAACCACCATGGTTTGCTGGATTCACACCGGGGCAAGCAGGGCGGGTATCGGCTGTCCAGATCCCCTGGAAGAATATCGATTACAGAAATCCTGGAAGCCATTGAAGGCCCGCTGCATGTTACCGATTGTGCATTGCCCCACGCGTCATGTCAGCGAATCATCCAGTGTGATCTTCCCGCGCATTGGCGCGTCGTCAATGAAGTCATCCACTCTGCGATTAAAGAGATCTCCCTGGACTTTTTCTGTCAATCCAAACCTTGTGGGTTGGTGGGATACCTCGCCCGGACCTCTCCTTCCTCAACCCCCAATCCATCCTGAAAGATCATACTTTCGATTTCAACATGATGGCCATTGCTGCATGGTGACTTGCTCAAAATCATTGCCTGGAAATCATTCATCGGCTTCAGCCAACAGGAGTCTCAATGGGATCCGCTTGCATATCAGGCCCGTCAAACAGCGGTAAAACCCATTGCTTCCAGCCCCGAACCTGTTCACTACAGGTATTGGAAACCGTCAAACCCAGCAGCCGTACCCCTCTTGGGGGAATTTGCACCCCTGCGAACAAACGTCTGGTCAAGATCATCATCCGCACTGGATCCACGATGGCATCGTCCACCGTTTTACTACGCGTGATCTGCCGAAAATCAGCAAACTTCACCTTGAGTGTAAGCGTCTTGCCGGTGAAATGGTTCTTTGCCATGCGTCGTGCCACCTCATGGGCAATTGCCTCCAACCGGATCAACATCTCCCGCCGATCATGCAAATCCCGTTCAAAGGTATCTTCCGTCCCCACAGAATGTCGTTCCCGGTTGGGATTGACCGGACGGGCGTCCTGATTGCGAACGATGTGGTAATAGCCACGCCCAGCTTTGCCGAACTGAGCCTCCAGTTGATCAAGAGGCCACCGACGAAGATCAGCACCGGTCTTGATGCCCAACCGGTGCATCCTGTCGGCAGTGACCTTGCCAACGCCATAAAATTTCTCGATGGGAAGCGTTGCTACAAAGGCATCGGCCTGTTCGGGGGCAACAAGGGTCAATCCGTTCGGCTTGTTGATGTCAGAAGCCACCTTGGCCAGGAATTTATTGATGGAAACCCCCGCCGAAGCAGTCAATCCAGTCCGTTCATAAATACGTGCCCGGATTTCCTGGGCGATGAGGGAAGCGGAAGCCATCCCCTTTTTATTGCGCGTAACGTCCAGAAACGCCTCATCCAGGGAAAGCGGTTCTACCAGATCGGTGTACTCCAGGAAAATCTCCCGAATTTCCAAAGAAACCGCATGATAGATATTCATTCTGGGTGGAACCACCACCAAGCCGGGACATTTTGTCAGCGCTTTGCGCATCGCCATGGCAGAGCGGATACCGAACCTGCGCGCCTCGTAACTGGCGGCTGCCACGACACCCCGCTCGCTGTTGCCTCCGACCACCAGCGGACGCCCCCGGAATTCAGGGTTATCCCGCTGCTCCACAGAGGCAAAAAAAGCATCCATGTCGATGTGGATAATCTTGCGTGGGGCATTCATCACGCAAACGCCTCCCTGGCCATTCCCCGCAGCTTGACAGATCGGATCAGAAACACCGCCTCCGATGGGTCTTTCCCCCGGTTTCCAAACAATCGCGCAAAACTCGGATGAACACGGTTCAATTGGCTTGGCAAACCCCTGCCTCGCCGTGGTGAAGGATGTCATCATGAACGTGACTTGATAACTCTACCACGGCCAGGTATGGAAAAAAATGCTGTGAACCCTGGAGTATGATGGGCATCGAGGCCATCTACCAAAAGCCGGACACCAACAAGCCCCATCCTGAACACCGGATATATCCTTATCTTCTTCGTGGAATAACAATTCAATGAAATACCCGGCGAAGCCGAACAACTGGCCCGGCATGCCGCCAGAAAGGTGTCAACCAGGATTTCATCTTGTTTCCCATGGCAGAAAA
>PEAN01000103.1 GCA_002753735.1 Magnetococcales bacterium DCbin4 | reverse complement strand
CGCCCCGGTGCGCCCCCCGTCCCGGGCCTCCTGGTACTGCCCCTCCAGCCGAGCCTTCTCTTCGGGCGTCTCCTCCAGCCGGACGCGGATGTCATCCTCCAACCCGGGCAGCAGCCCCTTCAAATCCTTCAACAGTGTCGCGGCGTTGATCATGGTTTCATCGCTCTCTGACGCAGGTGGACATTCAAGTCAACTTTTCCCTTGCCCACCACCTGAAGAGCCTGACCCGGAACCTTTGGGAGGAACACCAGACCCTCCTTTTGGAGGAGTTGCCGGATTCAGAGTGCTTTTTATTGGTTGATAAGACCCTCTCACTTGGCGAGTCCCAGGTTGGATGACGACGGGGCATTTGGGTAGTTTATTGTTGCTCATCTTGCACCTCGCTATTGCCAAAGAATTCCACTAAAGAGATGTCCTTGTTGTGAATAATGATGCCTCGGGTACTGCTTACCTTTTCTTCGAAAGCGCCGTCATCTCCAAGTCTCCATACTTCTTCAAGGTAGATCTGATTATCTTTTGGAAAAGCGCTTGCGCTTGAAAATTTATCAAATCGTCCACCAATTCTCCTTCCATCTGTAAGGTGAACAATAATCCAGTATGCTTCCTTCTTTCCAAAAACGTAGTCCCATGGTGTTGGAACCAAACTGCGGATATGCCCAAGAACGAAATCCCTTTTTGAAAGCCAGACCAATGACCAAGGCCAAATCACAGGAAAAACAATAAGAACAAAATATGCGAATAGCGCGAAAAGCTTTGGGGATGATTCTTGAAGTCCAGGAGGAAGCAGAAGGGATATCGGGTAGAAGAATGCAAAATTAAGAGCCGAGTAACTTACAGCCTCTGGTATGGCTTTTGTGAAATCCCTTGACTCACCTGGAATCAACAAATCGTAAATTTTAATCGAAATAAACCCGGGCACGAACAGCAAAAGAAAAAACTGAATAGATTGCGGATCCCAGATTTTCACGATGACCTGCCTTGGTGATGCAGCCCATGAATCCACCCATCCGGAATGCGCGCCCACTGGCCCGGGGTGATCACCGGCACCGCCTCGCCATTGATGGACGGCCCCGCATTTTGGTCGTCGGAGGGAATCAGCATCCACAGCCCGAACAGCCCCTCCGGCCTCCCCCCATGGAGAAAAACCTGGTCCTGCAACCGGCTGATCAGATCCATCCTGCCATAGCGGGCCAGCAAGCCGGGATCGGTGAGCAGCACCGTGCCGCTTTCCGCCTTGATCTGCTCTTCCACACGGGGGATGGCCAGATTGACCAACGCCATCAGGTTGCCCCAGTTGCGGCTCTCCGGGTTTTCGCCATCGGCCTCCAGGATCACCTCCCAGCGCCTGATCTTCTTCTCCCGGGCCACATCCCGCAGCGCCGCCAGGAACAGGGCATCCATGCTCTTCACCGTCAGGCCGAACCGCTCCTGAAGATGGTGCTCCATGCGCCCGGCATGCTTGGGCGGCACGCGCAGGGCCAGGAAGGTCCCCTCCCGGGCAGCCTTTTCCAAACGTTGCTGGAATGCCCTTGCGTCCGCAACCTCAGGAGAAACCCCGGCCTCAACCCCATCCCATTCGCCATTGGAGGAGTCGGAAATCAGGGTGGCGGTGGTCATGTGAACCGTGGTGTGCTCGTGGCGGATGGCCTGATAGCATCCTTCCTGGCGCGGGCCGCCCCGGGGATCCCACTCAAACCGGCAGCCCGCCTCATCCAGCAGCGTATCCAGCAGTGGCCGATCCGGCAGGGCTTCCGCCTCGGGATAGCGCCCCACCACCCGTTCCCGCACCTGGGCAATGGTCAGCTCCCGCGCGCCCAACAACGCCCCCTGGGCCAGCTTCACCGCCCGCCCGGCCTCCAACCCCCGGGGATAGATCTCCGCCCGACTGGAGAGGGCTGCGTTGCATGCGGCGTTGACTGCGAGTTTCAGCAAACGGGTGGCGGAGAGCGGCGCGACATCCCGGGGCAGCCGCTCCCCTTGCAGGGTCTCCATCACACGGGCCGGCGTGGGCAGCGGATCCTGACCCGCCAGTTCATCGGCGGCGCGGCCCAGCCGCAGGGCGTAGTCGGCCCGCTCCTGACCCCGGTCGTTCTCGTCCAGGGCCAGAAATACCTGCCCGCCACTGCGCCGTTCGATCCAACGCGGCGACTGCATGCCGCGCTCCACCTCCAACGCGGCACGGGTCACCGCCTGGGCGGTGCGGGAACGCTCCGGCTCCATCTGGGCGGAACCCCGCAACGCCAACACCGCGTCGCCCAACTCCCTCAGGGTCATGACGCCGCCCGCCCCGCTCAGCAGTTCGGCCATCTCCCCCCGCAGCGCCGTCAAGGAGGGGATCCGCCTGGCCCACCGGGTGCGCGCTTTGCCCAGGATCTGGCTGATCCGCCCCCGGGTCACGCCCACCGCATCGGCAATCTCGGCCTGCCCGGGCCAGGCGGTCAGAGCCTCCGCCAAGGGAACTTCCACCGGATCCCTCAGGCCCAGGTGCAGCTCCAGGGCACGGGGCTCGGCATCCGAACCCCCCCGCGCCGGGGCGGGAATCAACTGCCGGACCAGCAGGTCGATGCTTTGCACCTCCGCTTCCGGTGCCAAAGCATCCTCCGTGGGCGCTTTGGGCCGGGCCGGACCGGTGACATGAAACTCTGGAAAGCGCGGAGTCAGCGTGCGATGGGCCTGGGTCAGCTCCTTCTGGGTCTGTCGGCCCACCCCCTCCATACGGGAGAGACGGAAGATGTGGACACCCAGGAAATCCCCGACGGTCCGCAGATCCTTTCGCTCCATGGCGCTCAAAGCCCGGTCGCTGAACGGCAGGGACGCCACCGGGGTTTCCAGGGTGATCGGCTCCGGCAGCGCTGTCCAATCGCCGGCGTGGCCCGCGCCTGCACTGCGTTCGGCCCGTTCCACCTCCCGGAACAGTTGGCTGAACGCCTTGAACATCTCCTCGCAGGTGTCGAAGCGATCCTTGACCGAACGCGCCAGCGCCTTGGTGAAAAATGTGCTCAACCCGTCCCGCAGGGAGGGCTCGAACAGCTCCCCGTCGATGGTCGCCTCACAACTCAGGAGCGCGGGATCGCTCTTGCCGTCGCCCCACTTGGGAACGGTTCCCGTGGCCATCTCATACAGGGTGACCGCTGCGGCAAAACGCTCGGCATGCAGATCCCACCGGCGGCGCGAGGCATCCTTGAGAAACGGATCCAGGTAGGGTGGCGTGCCGGCACGGATATTGTCCGGGGGCACCCGGGCCAGGGAGAAATCGAACAGGATCAGGTGCAGCTTGCCTTTGCTGCCGGACTCCACCAGCCCCAGGTTGCCCGGCTTGATATCCCGATGGGAGATGCCGTGCTCCTCCAGGTGGTTGAGGGCCTGCAACAGATCACCGCCGAAGCGTTCCAGCAACTCCGAGTGGATGCGTCCCTCATTGCGGATGCGGTCGGCCATGGTCCCTTTGCTGGCATACTGCAACAAAAGACCTCGATAACCGTTGACCTCCACCTCGCCATTCAGCGCCACGATGCCGGAATGGCGGATCTCCTCCAGCACCCGGGCCTCTTCCCGGATGCGGTCGTTCTGGTCAAACCCGCCCGCCAACTTGAGCACGACCTGCCGGTCCTCCCTCTCCACCAGAAACGCCACGGAGGTGGCTCCACGTCCCAGGCGTTTCTTGACCAGCCACCCACCCTGGAGCCGGTCGCCAACGCCAGCTTCGGTGGGGTTCTCCACCGTGGAAGCCTCTTCCCCCGGACGGGTCAATTCCTCCTCCACGGCGTCCAGCAGGTCGAAAAAATCCTTCAAAGAATCAAGGCGCAGGCCGGCTTCCCGATGGGTGGCGTACTGGATGAGTTCCTGCAGTTTTTCGCCTGCGCCATCCATCACCGATGAAATGCGCAGCCCGTCCTGTTCGGTGAGCTTGTCCACCAAGCCATAGATGCTTTCGGCCGGAGGCTTTCCTGAAAAAATGTGGTAGGCGATGGCCCCCAGGGAGAAAAGGTCCACTTCCTCGCCGCTGACCGTTGGGTCGGTGTGGACCTCTGGAGCCAGGTAGACCATGGCGGCGCTTTCCACCAGATCCTGAACATGCCGGGTGGAGGTGAATCCACGGCTGGTGGTGGCTTCGATGTGACGGCGGGCGGTCTGCCAGTTGAAAATCTTGATGCGCGGCAAGTGGGATTCGGGATCCAGCACCAGAATGCTTTGGGGACTCAGCGCCCGGTGGATCAGCCGCTTTTGATGCGCATGTCCCATCGCTTCCCCAATCTGCCGCAGCAAGTGAAAACGCTGGTCCATGCTCAGGGCGCTCCCCTGGCGGATCAGATAATGATCCAGGCGCACTGATCCCTTCAGATGCTCGAAGATGAGGGCTGGCCCCAGTTCGTGCTCGACGTAGTTTTCCGCGCGCAGAATCCCGGGATGTTCGATGCCTTCGAGAATCTGGAACTCCCGCTGGGCGGCACGGATGATGGCCTCCCGCGTGCTCTTCTCCTTGGATGAAACAGGATAGATCCGGACCCGGCGGCGGGTTTTCTCCAGGGTGACATGCTGGGCTTCCCACTCCTGGTAGATGTCCTCCTCGGCCAGCAGATTGCCTAATTGATACTGGCCAACCCGCCGGTACTTGTTGGAACGGCGAATCCCTGCCTCTTCCAGGCTCCAACTGACCTTCCTGGCCATGGGCCGGTCGATACGCTGGAATCGCCGCATCTCTTCCGGAGTCAGGACCTTGGTCAGCGCGTGAATGATCCCCTGGCGACCCGGCTCCTCCCCTTCGGCGTCCCGATCCCTCAGCCACACCCCGGTGCGGGCATGCTGATCCAGATCGCATTTGAGGTCCTCTGCGGAACAGAAGATCAGCGCTTCGAGAAATGGGGTGCGATCCGATTTGAAGGCCTTTTGGCGACGCAGCAGGGAGATGAGTTTCTTGGCCTTGCGGTTGGCGAGTATGAGTGGGTTGTCGTAGACGTACTCCTGTCCCTCCTGGATCCAGACCCAGGCGCCGGCATTGCCGGTCAAACGACCGGGACGGCTCTTGATCTCAACCAGGAAGAAACCCTTCGGGGTCAGGACAAGGAGATCGACTTCGTTGATGGAGCCGTCATCGGCGATGAACTCGAAATTGGACCACGCACGATAGGGCTCGTGATCCGGCAGATGCCGCCGGATGAACTCGAGCGCCTCCCGCTCCCAGGGAAACTGGGACGGCGTGATTTCGGTCCAGAATTTTTCCATGGATGATGTGCTTGATCCCACCATTCTAATAAATGACACATCCCCTAAAGATGTGCGCCATGATACCATACAGAATGTATCCTGTCCGTTCCACGACTGGAAGCCCTTCAGGCATCAATCATGGCAGATGAACCCACAAAGTCCACCAGGCGGGATCCGAACCGGATGGAATGGATCGGTCAGCGGCTCATGATCTCTCAAGATTGACTGGTAATTTCGCAAAAATAAATGTCTTGTGCAATCGAAATTTGAAAGATTCATGTTTACAGTCTGGTTTCAAGTATCATTTGATTCATGGCGTGGACACAAAGATGGCCCCTCGGATGACAAGCCCGGGTCGCTCACGACTGAGCGTTCCGGGATAACCTTTCCACGCTTGAACGTTCATGGCAGAGCCTTGACTTCGTGTGGTTGAAAAAGGCTTGACGGATCACTTACAATTCGATAATATTGGAAATATGGAAATTAACATTGCATCGGGATTGCTGGCAGCCTTGGGTCATGAATCACGTCTGGCCATTTTTCGTCTGTTGGTAGAGGCGGGGCCGGATGGGATCAATGCCAGTGGCATCGGGGAAAAGATGGGAATGGCCCCCGCAACCTTGTCATTTCATCTGTCCCACCTGAGCCGGGTCGGGCTGATTGAAGGGAAAAGAGAACACCGTTTCATCCACTATTCGGCCAACTTTGCTGTGATGGATGAATTAATCGCGTTTTTGACCCGCAATTGCTGTCAAGGAATCGGGTGCCTGCCCAAATCGTTCGCCTGCAATACACCAGAGGGAACATCATCCCAACACGGGGAGACGTGCTGATGAAACGCGCAGAAAAAAAGACCGTACTGGTGCTGTGTACGGGAAATTCGTGCCGCTCACAAATGGCAGAAGTGATTTTGAACCAGGCGCTTGGAGAACACGTTCGGGCCTTGTCGGCAGGAACCCGGCCACAACCGAAAGTGGCCGATGGCGCCCTGACCGCGCTTGATATGGCGGGATATCCGACCGCAGGACTGTATCCCAAAGATGTCACGGCGGTCATGCATGAACCCATCGATCTGGTGGTGACGGTCTGCGATCACGCCAGGGAAAGTTGTCCCGTGTTCCCGGGAATCGTCCCCTCCATCCATCTCCCTTTCCACGACCCCCATGGAGAACCTTTGGAACGCTTCATCGCGGTTCGGGATGATATTCGGACCCGTCTGGTCCCGGCAGTGAAAGCAGCTCTTGGACTGTAAGGAGAACAAGCCATGGGATTTTTTGAACGATATCTGACATTCTGGGTGTTCGCCTGCATCATGGCGGGAATCATCCTCGGACGGTTGGCACCAGATTTGTTCCAGGAAATCGGCCGGATGGAAATTGCGCGCGTCAATCTTCCCGTCGGCTTGTTGATCTGGGTGATGATCATCCCCATGCTGGTCAAGGTGGATCCTGGTGCCCTGCATGAAGTCAAACGGCATGTGCGCGGAATCGGGGTCACACTGCTGGTCAATTGGGTGATCAAACCGTTTTCGATGGCATTTTTCGGATGGTTGTTCATCCGCAATCTGTTTGCGCCGATGTTGCCGCCAGAACAATTGGACAGTTATGTCGCTGGTTTGATTCTGCTTGCGGCAGCCCCCTGTACCGCCATGGTCTTTGTCTGGAGTCGCCTTTGCAATGGCGATCCTTTGTTCACCCTGTCGCAGGTTGCCCTCAATGACCTGATCATGGTCTTCGCCTTTGCCCCTCTGGTGGCGTTGCTGTTGGGGATTTCATCCATTGCCGTCCCTTGGGACACCCTGTTGACTTCGGTGGGTATGTATATCGTCATTCCAGTGATCCTGGCGCAACTGTGGCGTCGTACCCTCCAGGCCAGAGGGATGTCCGCTTTTGAATCCGCCGTCAAGCAGACCGCCCCCTGGTCGATTGCTGCGTTGCTGGCCACCCTGATCTTGTTATTCGCCTTCCAAGGCGAAGCGATTCTCCGACAACCTTTGATCATCGCCCTGCTGGCCGTCCCCATCCTGTGCCAGGTGTTTTTGAATTCCGCTCTGGCATACGGGATGAACAAGGCTTTGGGTGAACACCATGCGATCGCCTGTCCATCCGCCTTGATCGGGGCATCGAACTTCTTTGAACTGGCGGTGGCGACAGCCATCAGCCTGTTTGGATTCGAATCGGGTGCCGCCCTGGCAACCGTCGTCGGTGTCCTGATCGAAGTCCCTGCCATGTTGTTGGTGGTGAAGGTTGTGAATACCTCCAAAGAATGGTATGAACGCTCATGAAAGAAAATCATGACAAACAGGTGGAAAATCGACTCGGGAAGGCATATCATCAAGGATTACGGATCACTCTGTTCTTTACATCGTGGTGGCATACGTGAACCTTGGGAAGATTGTCCTCATTCTGATGGCAACGATGGCTCTTGGATCCTTCTTGTTCGATTCCGGAAGGGTGGATGAGGTTGCGCCCGCCCTCTATACCTTGATCCTCCTGGTCCTCGCTGGTCTGGTTCTGTTTTTCCTTCGAAATTTCCTCACCGGGGATGAAGATAAAACACACAATGAATCGGACGAGGTTTTAAATCGCAATGCAAACCGTGGATCCTCCCGGCCGTTGCGGGTGATTCACCATGAATCAACCTGGGCCGTCGTTGCCCGGGGCCGCTCGCTGGGCATGTTCAAAAATGCTCCGATCCATGAATGGATCCGTACATCCGATCAGCGCGAAGCCGATTATTCCGGTATTTCCAACGCCCCCCTGCCGGAACAATGCACCTGCATTGAAATTCCCGACCGTGCCGAACTGATTGTCCCTCCCGGCCTGATCTATACCATCCGTTCATGAGTTCCAGTGCAATGATGACCAAAATCAGGATGAGTTCCCGCATTGGCGGGAATGAGGGGGGGATGTCGTCCCCGGGGTTTTGACTTTTTACCCAAAGTGCCTCATGTCCAAGGAAACAAATAATACACCGATGATGGCCCAATATTGGGAAATCAAAGCCAGGTATCCCGATGCGCTCTTGTTCTATCGCATGGGAGATTTTTATGAATTGTTCTTTGATGACGCCAAAATTGCCGCGGAAGTATTGGACATTGCCCTGACCGTACGTGGCAAAAATGCCGGAGAGGACATCCCCATGGCGGGGATTCCCTGGCGAAATCTGGACCCCTATCTCAAAACAGCCATCGAAGCGGGCTACAAGGTGGCCATCTGTGAACAGATGGAACCCCCGGGAACAGGCAAAGGTCCGGTGCGCCGCGAGGTATTGCGGGTGGTCACCCGGGGGACGTTGACCGAAGAAAACATGTTGGATCCCGGGGCCAACAATTTTTTGGTGGCGGTGGTGGCCTCGACCAGAAAAGAGGAGGGACCTGCCCTGGCATTGCTGGATCTTTCCACGGGTGAATTCCGGGTCGCTTTGGCCCAGTCGTGGGATCATGGGGTCGGGTTGCTGTCGGCTTGGAGACCCGTCGAGGTCGTCGTCCCCGAGGATTGGGTTCCGCCGACCGTCATGGACCCCTGGAAGGAACGGTTGACCCGTCGCTCCGCCTGGGAATTTGATCTCAAACAGGCCAGAGGGATCTTGATGGATCATTTCCAGGTCACAAGCCTGGAAGGTTTTGGATTGGAACGCTCCCTGACCGGTCAGGCGGCAGCGGCGGCATTGATTCATTATTGCCGTGAATCCCAGCGGGGCGCCTTGAACCACATCAACGGCATATCGGTGTTGGTGTCGAACGAGGGGATGGTGTTGGATGACGCCTGCCGCCGCAATCTGGAACTCAATGTCAGCCTGCGGGATGGGGAACGCCGAGGAAGTCTTCTCGGGGTGTTGGATACCACCATGACCGCCATGGGTAGCCGTCTCCTGGCCCAATGGTTGAACTATCCCCTTCAGGACATCCAAGCCATCAACCGACGGCAGGAGGGCGTCCGCTGGTTGCTGCACCATGGCGTGGCACGGGATGGATTGCGGCAACAGTTGAAAGCGGTCCGCGACATGGAACGTTTGCTGGGGCGGATCGTCCTTCGACGCGCCTCGCCAAAGGATCTGGGGGCGTTGCGCGATACCTTGTTGGTGTTACCGCAAATCGGGGATCATCTGTCCGATGAGGCGTCTTTGCCGGCTGTGCTCCAGGAGATCCGCCAGGGCCTGGAAGGTTTTGATGCGTTACGGGATCGTCTGCACGCCTCCCTGGTCGATCTGTTGCCGGCCGCCTTGAAGGAAGGTGCCATTTTTCGCCCGGGGTTCCATGCCGAACTGGACCGGTTACGTGACCTTGCCGGGGGAGGACGTGATGGTTTGATGCGTCTGGAAGCGGAAGAACGGGAAAAAACGGGAATTCCCAGCCTGAAGATTAAATTTCACCGCAGTTTTGGTTACACCATCGACATCACCCATACCCACAAGGACAAGGTTCCCTATTATTATCAACCCCGGCAGACCATGACCGGCTCAATGCGTTATACCACCCCGGAATTGAAGGAATTTGAAGCCCAGATTCTGGATGCCGAGGAACGGTTGACGATTCTGGAGGCGGATTTGTTTGAACAATTGTTGGGGGAGGTCACCGGCCATGTGGGTGATCTGCAAAGAAGTGCCCGACATCTGGCGACGCTCGATTGCCTGGTCTCTTTTGCCCATAGTGCCGATCAGCGTGGTTATTGTTGTCCTGAAGTGAATCCGGGTCATGAAATCAGGATCGAGCGGGGACGGCATCCGGTCGTGGAAGTATTCACCGAGGGTGACTTTATCGCCAATGATGCCCTGCTGGATGGTGAAGGGCACCGTATTGGATTGATTACCGGACCCAACATGTCGGGCAAATCGACGTTCATGCGCCAGGTGGCTTTGATCGTTCTGATGGCCCATATGGGTGCGTTTGTTCCTGCACAATCAGCGGTCATCGGGTTGACGGATCGTATTTTCACCCGGGTCGGTGCCGCCGATGATCTGGCGGGGGGACGTTCCACCTTCATGGTGGAGATGACCGAAACCGCCTACATCCTGCACCATGCCACCCCGCGTTCCCTGGTGATCCTCGATGAGATCGGCCGGGGTACCGCAACCTATGAAGGATTGTCCATCGCCTGGGCGGTTGTGGAATTTTTGCAGGTCACGGGCCGGGGCCGGACGTTGTTCGCCACCCATTATCATGAATTGACCGCACTGGAAAAAATGTTCCCCGGAATCGTCAACCATACCGTCGAAGTCCGGGAGGCGGATGGACGCCCCTTGTTCATGCATGCCATCATTCCGGGTGCGGCCGATCAATCCTATGGCATCCACATCGCCGAATTGGCCGGATTGCCCGCCTTGGTGACTGAACGGGCCTGGGAAGTCCTGGCCGATCTGCAACAACGCGAACGGGGCGTTGTACGCCCCCCGATCAAACCGCCCGCCCAACGGCGCAGAAAATCAGTCGATCCCAGCCAGATGAGCCTGTTTCCCGATTTCCAGCATGCGGCATTCATGGATTTGTTAAACAGCCTCAATCCAGACAACATGTCGCCCCGGGAAGCCCTCGAAGCACTCTACCGCCTGAAAGGATTGCTCCAGTCGATGCCACCCAACCTTTGATCGTGGCAAGGAACGATTTTCATGAGCCGCAAGCAGAAACTTGAACTCACCTGGATCGGCAAGGAGGTTCGGCCCCGGCTGGAGCCGCGCATTTTGCCGGAGGTTCCGGAAAAGTCCTATCATGCCCCACATCGGGTGAGTGATAACGACATTTTCGATAATCGCCTGATCTTTGGGGACAACCTGCTTGCGCTCAAAGCCCATGGGACAACTCGCCATGGATCTGGACGGAGGTGACGCATGAAATGCATTGATGAATCGACCATCCGCTACGCAGCTGCCCTGCTGGCCGCTGCCGCCGGTCCCTCCCGGGTGATCCTGTTCGGTGCCTACGCCCGTGGCAATGCGGGAGCGCAATCGGACTTGGATCTTCTGGTGGTCGAACCGGTGGTCACGAACCGCCTGCGGGAGATGACTCGCTTGCGGCAGGTACTGCGTCCCCTGCGGATTCCTGTCGATCTCCTCGTTTGCTCAAAGGCCGAACTGGCCACGCGCGAACACCTTCCCACCGGTGCCATCCACTGGGCCTTGCAGGAAGGGAAAACCCTCCATGACTCACTTTGACGAAGCGTGCCGCCTGTTGCGGAAGGCCGATCAGGATCAAGCCATTGTCCACGCCATCAAAAATCACCCCGGCATCGGCGACGAAGCGGTCTGTTTCCACGCCCAACAGGCAGTGGAAAAATGCTTCAAGGCGGTGCTGCTGGCACGGGGGGTGACCTTTCGCCGCACCCACGATCTGGATGAACTGGTAGACCACATCCTGGACGCTGGCATTTCCTTTCCGTTCCCAGCGGATCATTTCAGCCTGTTGACGCCTTTCGCTGTCCATTGGCGTTACGAAGATCTGGATATCGCCATCTCCGGACGTCTGAGCCTTCGCCGACCCCAGCGCCGCGCTCTGGAAATCCTGGACCACATCACCGAACTTCTTCCCTCGCGTAAGGACAATGACCTGCAAGCGGCGCTGGCGGTCATTCTTGAACGGGAGGCGCAACAGTGGTTCAAGCCAGCTCGTGGCCAGTTCCAGATTCACTACAATGGGGCGTGGAGCACCACGAGTACCAGCCCGATTTCGTGGCGGAAACGGGAAGCGTTCATCGACAAGTTGGAGCCCAAAACCGCCAACCAGATGGAGGAGGATGAAGTGGAAGGCGCGGGTTGCGGTGACTTGGTGTCAGCGGGTGAGCAAACACGCCGAAGGCATCGGCGGTAAACCATGGCGCTATCTGCTGATCCCTCATGATGCCATCGCAGAAAATATGACTCTGGATCATTTTGCCAGTCGGTATCAAAGATAGATCAACCTTGGGTCCGCCTTGATCGCTGTGATGGTAATGATAGAAAAGGGGGCAATAGGATTATTAAAATAATTACAGCCATTCCCCAGCCCCCTTATTGTCTGATTTTCGTTCTCACCACCCCTCGCCAATCATCCCGCGGCGATTTTGGTCGCCGCCCGTCGATTGCGACTGCGCACCCCAACCGGCGGGGCAGTCAATCGTGACAGTTGTTGGAACACCCGGATCACCTCCTCTTCCGGCAATCCCAATGTTTCCGATATTTCCATGGCATCAGCACCATCAAGCGCCAGTTCGATGATGCGGGTGCGGGCCGAAGGGGAGGCAACTGCGGGCTGATTGCGATAGTTCAACAGAAAGATCGTTCGTTCACAGCGGGGATCCTGGCAACTGTAGCGTTGTTCGCCATTGGGTTGTTTGCCATACTTGACCACATTGAGTCCATTGCAATCGGGACAACGTACTTGTGTCAGAGCCATGTTCGTGTTTCCTCGGGTGTCAATGCAGGCATTGCTGCGAAAATTACGTTCCTGATCATGACACTCAACGACCGTGCCAAATCGTTTCCTCCTCATTCATCACGGATTATATTGATATTTTCAATTTTCCTGGTCTCACACGGACCCGGAGATGGGAAAAATTTGCCGAGCCCGGGAGGGCAAATCATTCCATGGAAAAAACAGGGTAACTGCCCGGGTAGTCTCCCGGTTCGGGATGATTGAAAGAAAAAAGGGGTCTAATGGTATGGTCCGCCCCGTTCCCAACGGCCTCGAAATGGGCCAAGATGGAGTTTCTAACCAACCATCGAACAGAGAACG
>PEAN01000017.1 GCA_002753735.1 Magnetococcales bacterium DCbin4 | reverse complement strand
ATCAAAGTCAAAGTCCTGGGGGCAATCCCTTAAGCCCCATTTTTTCTTTCAATATTCCTATGCATATCAGTCAATTGCCTGCCATTCTCTCCAGTTAATGAATGTAACAAAGTAGAATTAACCAGGGATTAATGAATGTGACAAAGTAGAATTATTGCGTGCACTTTTTTTCTTGAAATTGTTCAGGGGTTCCAATCTCCTGGAGAAGCTGGGCCACCCGGGAGATGACCGCTCCCCACCCCCCATCTCCCGTTTGTCGCAACAGACGCATGGTGGGATACCAGGGGGAATCCGTCCGATCCCTCAGCCAACGCCAATCGGCCACCTTCGGCAGCAACACCCAGACAGGCCGTCCCAATGCCCCTGCCAAATGGACAACCGCCGTATCGACACTGATCACCCCATCCAAACTGGAAATCAACCCCGCCGTATCGGCGAAATCGCCCAAAGCATCACTGAATTCATGAAATTGAGCATATCCGGAACACCATTGCCGCTCATCTCCGGTCATCTCCTGCTGCAAACCAATAAATTGATACCCCGGCAAGGTCAACCATTCCTCCAAAAATAAACGTGGATCGATGGAACGATTGCGATCATTGATGTGTTTGGGGTTACCACGCCAGGCCAGACCAATTTTGATCCCCGACAACGGTGCCAAACGCCCCCGGAAACGGTCCACCCACCCCTCGTCGACCGCCAGATAGGGAATCCGGTCTGGAACATTCGCCAAAGAAGTCCCCAACGTTCCCGCAAGGCTCATCAGCGGAATCTGAAGATCACACACCGGCAAGCGGTCCGATCTGGAGGCCAGATGATCAATGCCATGAACCGTTGAAAAAAGACGTTCCAATGCCGGGGGACAGAAAACCGCCACCGCACCACACCGTTCCTTGACCATGGCGGCATAACGGATGAACTGGATGCTGTCGCCAAACCCCTGTTCACAATGAAGCAGCAGGGTTTTTCCCGACGCCATTTGGCCATCCCACAAAGGTTGGGTAAATCCATGCGGAGGAAATGCATCGGTCCGCCAACGCCATTCATACTGGCTCCATCCAACCGCGAAATCACCCAGGCACAGCCGGGTCAAGCCATCATTGTAATGCGCCGCCGCCAAGTCGGGCTTGAGCTGCAATGCAGCCTGGTACCATTTCAGTGCGGAAGAATAATGCTGACGTTTATGCGCAATGATGCCCAATCCTGTCATCGCTTCGGCCCCCTCCGGCCGAAGCGTCAATACCCGCTCAAAAGCCACTTCCGCTTCATCCAGTCGATCCAGTTCCTGCAACGCATGCCCCAGATTCAACCAGGCATCGGGAAAATCTGGAGCCACCGCAAGCGCCTCGCGCCAATGGGCCAGAGCTTCATCATGCCGACCCAACTTATGCAGCACCGTCCCCAGATTGGTAAGGATCCCCGGTTCCCCGGGAGCAAGGGACAATGCCTGAAGCAGACTGTCCCGAGCCTCCCGCAGGCGATCCAACTTGAGATACGCCCCCCCCAGATTGGCCCACCCTTCCAGAGATCGCCGCCTGATCTTCAACGCCCGGCGATAGCAATGGATGGCCTCCTCGAACCGGCCCGAAATCATGAACAATGTAGCCTGGTGAA
The DNA here is from genome assembly GCA_002753735.1 of Magnetococcales bacterium DCbin4. Taxonomy (GTDB): domain Bacteria; phylum Pseudomonadota; class Magnetococcia; order Magnetococcales; family UBA8363; genus UBA8363. The sequence continues at coordinate 60,876 of PEAN01000017.1, read as the reverse complement.
ACATCGCATCAAAAAAAATGGGACGAAGGATCAAGGCGTTTTGAAAACACCTCATCGCTTCATCCCATCGATGCATGACCTGATAGGTCAAACCCAGTTGCAACCAGAGTTCAGGATTCTGCCGCTGCACCTCAAGACGCTGATGCAGCGCGGCAATCACCTCATCTCCGGAACGATCCACCACACCATCGACTCAATAGGAGGAGTGAACCGTATCATAACCGAAATTTTTGTAATGCCGGGATTCCGGTTCCACTTCAATATAGGTCCGAGTTTCTCGCGGTTCCACGACGATCACCTTGGTATCCCGATACCGCTTGACGATCACCGTCTCGGTATCCCTGCGTGGCGTAACAATCACCGTTTGGCTGCGCGGCTCCCGCTCAATGACCGTCGTGTTGTAGCGGTGATGATGATGGTGATGCCGACGATCATGCCGGCCATAGGAATCATCCCAATCGTCACGATAGCTGACCCCACGGGAAGAACCACCCGAAGATTGATATTGATCCTGGGCATAGGACAACTGGCTGCCAAGGAACGCCCCGGTCACCGCCCCGATCAAGGCATTCTGGGTCCGATGTTTTTTATCCGGTCCGAACACCGAACCAACCAACGCGCCCGTAATCATGCCACCCAGGGGGTCAATGGCGCCAGCCCATGCCACTCCGGAATTGAGTACCATTCCCACTGCCGCCGTCATCGCCAACAACACACCTGACCTTTTCATTGTTGTTCTCCCTGGTTATTCTTGAACCATCCTCATGATGCGCCTCCCACGACAAGAAGGCCATGTTATCATAGTAACCAACGCAGGGGAAAAGTTCCCGGTCGCTGGCGAACAGAGCATCGAAAAATGTGGGTTCATGCCGCTCAAGGAAACCCAAAGGGGCTGGAGGATCATCCCCGGGGTTCCGTCATGGGCGCAGTGGGATTAGAAGTCAACACCCCCTGGAAGCGTGTCAGGATCACTTTTGGAGGCATGGTGAAGGGGAAGCGCCTTCCTGCCCGTGTTCCCTGAGGTTTTCCGTCTGCTCCCCGTTTCCAGGACCGGACCGGATTCGCCGGTTTTGAACTGACGGACGGCCCGGTCCAAAATTTCTGCCTGAGCAGATAATTCCTCAGCGGTAGCCTCCATTTCTTCGGAACTTCCCGCCGTTTTCTGAATCACCTGATCCAATTGTTGAATGGCTTGGTTGATCTGAGCCACACCTTGGTTTTGCTCACGACTCGCGGCAGAGATCTGCTGAATCAAATCAGCGGTCTTCTGTATGTCAGGGACCAGATTTTGCAGCAGAGATCCGGTACGCTCCGCCACATCGACGCTGGAGGCGGACAGATGGCCGATTTCACCCGCTGCATGCTGACTGCGCTCGGCCAGTTTGCGAACTTCTGCCGCCACAACGGCAAAGCCCTTGCCATGCTCCCCCGCCCGCGCCGCCTCAATCGCGGCATTCAAGGCCAACAGATTGGTTTGACGTGCAATTTCTTCAATGATGGAAATTTTCCCGGCGATTTCCTTCATCGCCTTCACCGCTTCGACCACCGCCTTGCCGCTTTCCTCGGCATCCCGGGCCGCCTTTTTGGAAATAATCTCGGTGGCCCGGGAATTTTCGGTGTTCATCTGAATGCTGGATTTCATCTCCTCCATGGCGGCCGAGGTCTGCTCGATGGCGGCCGCCTCTTGCGTCGAACCGTGCGCCATCCTTTGAGAAGAGTCGGAAAGTTCGATGCTTCCCGCCGCAACCTGAATGGCGGAATGTTTAATTTCTTCAAAAGCCTGGCGCAATTTCATGGTGGAGTGATTCAGCGCCTTACCCATACGGCCGAACTCATCTTCGCCCGCAATGGCGCAAACCGACGTCAAATCGCCGTCGCCGAAGCGATTGACAAACCGTACCATCCGCTGCACGCTTGATGAAATGAAATGGCTGATGGCAAGCGCGAGAACAATTCCAAGGACGTAGGCAATGATGGCCAGGATCAGGGACACCCTCTTTGCATTCTGAACTTCCTGAGAAGTTGCCTGTGAGATGGCAACCATCGATTCAGTGGTATCCTTGACCGCCTTTTCAACGATGGGCTCAATACGATGGACTGCGGCACGCATGGTCTCCATCAACCCGTCGATGCGTATTTTTTCCTGTTCCAGCGCGGCAAACGCCTTTTGATAGACGGAGATGTCACGACCGACCTGCTCCTTGATGGATTCAGGAATTTTCGATTCCTTGACCGCCGTCAACACATCTTTGATCGACTCCCCAAGTTTTTTGACATATTTCGGATCCCCCCGCAGGAGATAATCCTTTTCGTGTCGCCGGGCAAAAAGAAAATTACGCCATATGTCAGCGACATAGTGAACCTCCAAAGTCTGTTCCAGGACGTGGGCCCTTTCGCTCAACAGTGAAGCGGTTTCCTTGGACGCCGAACCCGATTCCCGGTGTTCCAGCACGGTTCGGGCAAAAGCGTCCTCATAAGGTGGAAGCTGTTCGCGAAGCTGATTCTTCGTCGCGTCAGCCAACAGCGAATCATCGATTTCCGACCTCAAAGTTGCAATTATTTCCTTGTGTTTAACAACATATTTATCATCACCACGCAGTCGGAAATCCTTTTCGGCCCGCCGCGCCTGGAGGAGTTGAATTTGCAGCATGTCGGTATCGAAATCCCGGAGCCGTTGTTCCAAATCATGCGCCGCCTTGCGAAATTCCCCCTCGAAACCGGTCTCAGGCGTCAATCCCATCCGTTCCATGGCCTGTACAAGCATCACGAAGGTGTTGCCATATTCCTGAATGGCCGTCACCAAGTCCTGGGCCAGGGCGCCCCCTTCCTGATGACCTGATTGTTCGCCGAGGTCACGCAATATCGCAGCCTGATCCACAATCTTCTGTACCATTCCGGCTACTTTTTCGACATATTTCGGGTCCTTGCGCAATAAGAAATCTTTTTCCGCCCGCCGGGCCAACAACATGGCCTCGGAAATCGTCATGGCTGAACTTTTTGACCGCTCTTCCACGGCCAGAAGCCTGGAATAATTGGCATCGACATGATTTAATGTGTTGTGGTATTTAATGATCACTCCAAGCAATATCAGCCCCACCAGGCCAAAACCAAATCTCAGCTTGTTCGCAACCGTCAGACCACCGATGAAATTCAACATTCCCCTTCCCCCCATGAGCGAACCAAATCAATTAAAATCCGATCCATGTCATCAATATGATCAGTGTTGATAAATTAATTTAAGACTCGATTAAGTTGCAAATTATTTTTGCACCCCCCCGCAAGGAAGTCCCTGCAAAAATATCAGGTCACCATGCATTGACTCTTGACTTTTAAGGCAGGATCATAATAATTGCTCGGTTCTGGTTGAGGTATGACCGAAGCGTAGCACCATCCCTGGGCGGCCCGTGGTCGTCTATCGTAAATCGACGGGATCAAGACGGCTGCAATTAAAGAACATTCCAAACGTTGAAAGGCCGGCTGACGGGATAAAGCCAGGCTGGGAGGAACTTCCAAAATGAATGGCCAAGTGTATGCAATCGTCCGCACAGGCGGCAAACAGTATCGAGTCTCGGTCAACGACATCCTGCGGGTGGAAACCCTCCCGGGAACCAAAGGTGACGAAGTCGTCCTGACCGATGTGGTTCTGCTTTCTGACGGAACAGGACCCAAAACCGGCAAAGACGCCGCCTCGGCACAGGTAACCGGCCGGATCATGCAACAAGTCCGTGCCAAGAAAGTACTGGTCTTCAAAAAAAGACGCCGCAAAAATTATCGGCGGCGTCAGGGACATCGTCAGGATCTGACCGAACTGAAAATCACCGCCATTCAATAATCCAAATGAATCGTGACGACCGGCGGCCCGGAACCCTTTCCGAAGCCCGGGTCACTTTTATTGTTAACGGGAGCAGGAAACCATGGCACATAAAAAAGCGGGCGGCTCGACCCGTAACGGGCGTGATTCCGAAGGACGCCGCCTGGGCGTCAAAAAATTCGGCGGCGAAGCGGTGATCCCGGGCAACATCATCGTCCGGCAACGTGGCACCCGCATGTTTCCGGGTGTAGGCGTCGGCATCGGACGGGACCACACCCTGTTCGCCTTGATCGAAGGAAAAGTCTCCTTCAGCAAACGCAACAACCGGCAATTCGTCAACGTCACCGTTTCCTGAACGATCCGTCAAGAACATTCAAGGCCGCTTTCATCCCCAATCGGAACTGGGGGGTGAAAGCGGTTCCCCGTTTTGTTTTCAGGATCCCATCCCCTGGTTGCCGCAATGATTTCCAGTCCACTCATGATGCATCCCGTGTGACGTGATCCATGCGCTTTCTGGACGAAGTCAAAATATTTGTCCGTTCTGGAGACGGTGGTAACGGAGCCGCTTCCTTTCGCCGTGAAAAATTCATCCCCTACGGTGGACCCGATGGCGGCGATGGAGGTCGGGGCGGTGATATCGTTTTGCTCGCCGATGCCCAACTCAATACACTCATCGATTATCGTTACCGACCGCATATCAAGGCCCGTAATGGTGTCTCCGGCATGGGGAAAAACCGAACCGGCCCCTCCGCCCCGACCGTCGTCGTCCGGGTCCCGGTAGGAACTCTGGTACGTGACGAACATTCGGGTGAAATCCTGTGTGACCTGAACACCCCGGGACAAAAATATATGGCAGCCCGAGGGGGCGATGGTGGTCGAGGCAACCAACATTTTAAAACCTCCACCAATCAGGCACCTCGCCGATCCGATCCCGGTTATCCCGGAGAAGAACGGACGTTGCGCCTTGAACTCAAGCTGTTGGCGGATGTCGGACTCATTGGCCTGCCGAACGCGGGCAAATCAACCTTGATCTCCAGGATTTCCGCCGCCCGTCCCAAAATTGCCGATTATCCCTTCACGACCCTGACCCCCAATCTTGGCGTCGTCAAGCACGACGATTTCAACTTTGTCGTGGCCGATATCCCCGGACTGATCGAAGGGGCGCACGAAGGTGCCGGTTTGGGACATCTGTTTCTCAAACATGTGGAACGGTGCCGTCTTCTGGTTCATCTGGTGGAATCCACCCCTCCCGACGACTCCGATCCCATTGTCAACCTGCTCACGATCGAACAGGAATTGGAAGCCTATTCCAGCACCCTGGCGGCAAAACCACGCTGGATTGTGATCAGCAAGGGAGACTTGTTGGACGAACCTCGCCGCCGGCGACTGGAGGCGAAACTGGCGCGATATGGCGAACAGGTCACCACCCTCTCCAGTGTCACGGGCAAAGGGTTGGAACCCTGGCTGGGCATGCTGGCGGGCCGCGTACGCCGCGCCCAGCAGGAAGAGATCGATGCCTATGGCAGCCTGGAAGATGCCCCCACCCGTGCCGGCAGCGCCCATGCCGCACGGAATGAGCATTGGGATGAGGTCGTGAACCGGGAGGGGGAGGATTCCGATGATGATGACGAATCCCTGGATGAAGGAGTGGAATGTGTCTGGGTCCCCTGAGTCCATTCTGCACCGTTCCTGGCAGACGGTATGTGCCGCCAGGACGTTGGTGGTGAAGATCGGTTCCAATCTGCTGACGACACCGGGCAATGGCCTCAATGGCGAATGGATTGCCGCCCGGGCGATGGAAATGGCCCAACTGATCCGTGAGGGACGACGGGTCGTCATCGTCACTTCAGGGGCCGTGGCGGCGGGCTATCCCCGCCTGGGACTGACGACCCGGCCCCGGCTTTTGCGTGAAAAACAAGCGGCCGCAGCGGCGGGTCAGGCAATTCTCATGGGCTGTTACGAAACGGTATTCTCCGCGCATGGCATCCACACCGCCCAAATCCTCTTGACACGCGATGATGTGGAACACCGCCGCCGTTACCTCAATGCCCGGGATACCTTGAAAACTCTTTTGGATTTTGGCCTGGTTCCCATCGTCAACGAAAACGATACGGTGATGGTCGAACAGATCAAATTTGGTGATAACGATACCTTGTCAGCCAACGTCGCCGATCTGGTAGGTGCCGATCTGCTGATCCTGCTGTCCGATGTCGATGGCCTGTTCGATGCGGATCCAAGGCACAACCCCATGGCCCGGCCCATCCCTCTGGTCGCTGAAGTCACCCCCGAAGTGGAACAATTGGCAGGCGGTAGTGGTTCGGCGGTGGGATTGGGTGGCATGGTCACCAAACTGAAAGCGGCAAAAATGGCTTCGCTCAGCGGCTGTCCCATGGTATTGACCAATGGTTTTTCCAATCAGCCCATTCTGTCGGTGTTCAGCGGTCAACCGGTGGGAACCCTGTTCCTACCCACGACATCACCCCTCAACGCCCACAAAAGATGGCTGGCCAATTCCCGTCTGGCCCGGGGAGAACTGACATTGGATGCCGGTGCCGTCGCCGCGTTGCACAAAGGCAAAAGCCTGCTCGCCCGAGGCATCGTCGCCGTGGAAGGCGATTTCGACCGTGGCGATGCAGTATTCTGCCTGGATCCCGAAGGAGTTCGGATCGCCAAAGGGCAGGTCAATTATCCGACAACCGATCTTAAAAAGATTGCGGGTCATCACAGCAATGATTTTGAAGCCATCCTGGGATTTCTTGGCGACCCGGAGGTGATCCACCGCGACCGCATGGCCATCATCACCACCCCTTAGATACCTATTGACCTTGAAAACGACATTATAATAAGTATATTTTACGTTAAATAATCCCATGTTGCTGCTGTTAATTCTTTCAGGATCGTTCCGGAAGACTCGAAATCTTATACAATTTTGAATAGGCGATCAAAATTTGCGACTTTAAAAATCCGCTCCACCATGGATTTGCAATTGATAATGCTGATGTTCGACTTATCACCACCTGCATATTCCCGTAGCAATAGAAGCATACCCAAAGCAGAACTATCGAGATAATCAACCTTTTTCATATCAACGATAAATGCACTGCTCGGTTGGCAAGCGGCATAGACATCGCGGAATTCGCGATGGATCTCAAAATTGAACCGCTCTTCCAGGGTAATGGTGACGTTGCGACCTTCTTTCAAAAGATTGATTGGCATAGATCCTCTGTATGTAGCATCATAACCTTGCTTGCAGTTTGTATCTCCTTATTTTCAGCCGTCTTAAACTAAATCAAAGTGACCGTGAACGCCACCCATAAATTCAGGAAACTTCTATGACAAACAAAAAAAACAACTACCAATTAACTTTGAAAAATGTTATAATCGATTTGATACTTTCACTAGTTATGCATAACCAAACTGCATCATGAGGAATCGATCATGTGTACCCATCATCAAATGCGCCGTCGTGTACTCACAGGGATTGCGATGGGAATCGGCATCCTGGCACTGCCCCGATTTTCTCTGGCCAGTGACCCGGCGGTACCGTCAGGCCATGGCGGCCCATCCGTCACCCCGGACCAGGCAATGCAATGGCTCAAGGAAGGCAACCAACGTTTCCTCAATGGCACCCCCGAGCGACCGAATCTGACGCCGCAACGGATCGCTGAAACGTTTCATCACGGCCAACATCCTTTTGCAACCATCATTTCATGTTCCGACTCCCGGGTCCCGGTCGAGCATATATTTGATCGCGGCATCGGAGATCTGTTCGTCATCCGGGTTGCGGGCAACGTTGCCGATACCGATGAAATTGGCACCACCGAATATGGCGCTGGCCACCTGCTGACCCCTCTGATTTTGGTCCTGGGTCATACACGGTGCGGTGCGGTAACGGCGGTCGTCAAAGGAGACAAGGTTGGCGGCAGCATTCCCAAACTGGTGGACAATATCATTCCTGCCGTCAACCGCTCCAAGACCAAGGGGCTTGCAGGGGATTCACTGATCTCGGATGCCATTCGCGAAAATATCCATCAATCCATACATGACCTTTCGGTCAACAGCGAAGAATTAAAACATCTGCTCCACGAAGGAAAAGTAAAAATCGCCGGTGCAATCTATCATGTGGAAGATGGCACCATCGAATGGTTGTAATCACGACCATCGATCAGATAAAAGGTCAAATATCGGGCTCTGGGAGCCTGCCCCCAAGATTGTGATGATTCCCACCCAAGGGCAATGAGCCATGATTTTTTCACAGCCTTGATTGATCCACTTCATGGCTGTTGTCCCTGGATCATCGTGGCGCCTCTCCCACCCCCATCAGCAAATATTCCTTCGATGATCCATCTGGATTCTTGCTGGGTGGATCAGTCGCATCATGATCACCCATGCGGCAGCCCGTCAACCAAGCCGTCTTGCGAACCCGGGTTGATTGCTCAACATGGCAAGAAAAATAAAAAAACCCATCCAAAGAAAATCGCAAATCAAACATCAGCACGATTCAAGGGGTGCTGTACGGAAAGGTTCCTTCCGCGCCAGGGTGCAGGTCTTGGCCAGGTTGGAGGATGGGAACGAGCTGTTCCGCAAGCCATTGGGCAAACATCCGACTCCCCTCGGGTGAGAAATGGATGTGGTCGATGAACATGACGTCATTCCCGTGGAATTGTTCCGTCCTCAGCAATACGGATCCTGTTTTCCGCGCAACTTCCTCCAGAATGGCATCCGTCTTTTCAAATCCCTTGACCATTCCCGAATGTCCGAGCTGGGAAAACTGAAAACCGATTTTCTTTTTTTGCTCCTCGGTATTGTTCCGGGTCACAAATCTCGCCTGTTGAATGATCACCGGAACGGCCTGAATGGCCTTGGCCAATTCAGCGAACAGGGTGAAGGTCAACCGGTATTGCTCCAAAGGCATGGGCATGATGTCGTTTTTTTCGCGTTTTTCTGGCGCGATGATTTTCCCTTCACTCCCGATGCCATACCACCACAACACGAATCGGTCGCGAAGTTGAAAAAATACCTGGGAATTCTCGCATAATACCTTGTCTACAACATTAAAGTACTTATGACGTGGATTCGTATCGACGACATACGGGGTGACCAGGTTGGATAGCATTTCGTTGGACGAGAATTGTTTCAGATCGTTCCAGGCATTGACCAGGATGGCGATGTCAGGCTGGAAGAAATGCCCTTCCGAGTAGAACCTTCCAAAGGAATCGAAAGAGGCCCCTCCCGGAATCCCCGCGTTGATGACCTCGACCGGGAAGTTTCTGTCACGCAGGTACTTTTCGACCAGATGGGGCCAATCCTCTCCCCGAGGAGCGCCACCATCAAACACCTGAGAACCACCGTAGATAATGATGCGTTTCGTTCCAGCTTTCTTTTCGATCGTGAATTCCGGCCCCAAATACCCAAGCGAGTTAATCTGCCAGTGGGTTGGTGAATCCTGGAATTTAGGAGCATCTTTGCGCAAGCCAAACCGAGAAAAAAGGGTTGGAACGAACTCCAACTGAGCTGAACTTTTATTATCAAGGATTTCTGGGGTAAGATATTCAACCGTAGATCTGATATAGAGTTCGCCAACGATCCATGAAAAAATAAACGGAATAATGACAAGTGCGAGAATAAATTTAAATTGCACCTTTGGAGGGTCGCTCTTCCGCGGGGATTGAAGATCATGATTTTGAACTTCGGTGGACACCGGATTTTCTCCTTATCACGTCATGTAGGGACAGGCTTTGTATCTTGAAGAAGGTACCGGATCCGATGGCGCTTCATATATTCCGGTCAGGAACCCAAAAAAAAGAATCAACCCTCACCTTGAGCGAAGGCTTCGATGAACAGACTTGATCTGGCTTGAGCAGTCGGCAACCGGTGGGGGGTGCTCACCCTCAACTCGAAATCGGTATCCGATTCATGATACTGTTGTTCAACATATTCCTTTATCAAGTCATCCGAGACATTACCGCTGCCCCATCCAGATCTGCAAGATCCTGACCGGACACCTGGATACCAGACCCGCAGATATTTTCGTCCAAGCATGCTTGGATACGCAAGCCTGACCGGGTTGCCGTGCTGCCAGGCAAATTGACCACGACCTCACGACGGACCCGCAGGCGACTTCGCCGGTTTTAAGTGAGGAGGGGAATGGCAAACTTGAAAAACCATTTGCAGTTCATGGGTCTTCCGCAGCGCCCGTAGCGCACCGATGCCAATCATCTGAAAAAAGTGGCTGGATTGAATCAAGCGGGTTTCTGCGACCTGCATACCGTCACCTTTGGAGCGCAGGCATGTACGCGACGAAGCCAAAGACCGCTTCACCCAATATTTCATCGATCCCCTGCCCGTATATTTTACTCCAAACGCATCCAGGCAGCATTGCTCCCATTGTTCTCATCCTCAGACCAATGCTGTATTCCTTCACCTTATGTTATTAAACCCGGATGGTGCATGATCGTCCATGGAAGCGGCACGATCCGCGCATGATCTTTGGCCGGAGTCCGTTTTTCCGGGATCACCCTTTCGCGGGCGATCTGTGAAACCGGCGGTTTTCTGCGGGATTTCCCCAATCCCAACCTGCTGGTGGGCCGGATTTATGGATGATGGCCGTTCCCGCCCCTCACGGCCATCATCCTTCGGCCCAATCGATCCCGGCAACGATGGATCATTGCACGCAAAGATTCGCTGTAATTTTCTTTTGACCATGTTATTCTTGACAAAGGCATACCCATACGGTTCCATGGATCGGCAATGCCACATGATTGTGACGCACCTGAAAATTCTTTCGGGAATACCAACCCGTCCATTGAACACGCCGACCGACACAAAACCCGATTGCGACTGGGGGAGAAAGAGTGTATGAGCCTTTTTAAGAAGAGCAATCCTGTCCCGTCAAAAACAAAAGGCGAGGCACCGGCAAAGGGAAAAAGCGAAACACCCGTCAAACCCCGGAGTACGGCTGGACAATTCACCCATCCTCCGTTGGAACCTTTGGGAATTGTCGCATTGGAAAATGTGTTTTGCCCTCTGTTTGTCAAAGGGGAGGGAATCAGTTGTCACATCGAAATGGTCGGTGCGGACTATCAGGTCAGAACCTTGTCGGGTCAACGCGAAATATCTTCCGAGATCATCCCCCCTACCGACCGGAAGAAAAAAGCAGTCACCGAATTCATGTTCAAGGGACTGATCGGTATCCATCTCCACCCGGGCGGCATGGTGCTGACCCTGGACCAGGAAAAGAATTCTCAGGGGCAACCACGTCTCCACCAACCGCCCCTCGAACTGACCGGTGCCGCACCACCGGAAGAGATTGATTCATTGCGCTCCCGGCGATTGTTCACCTACAGCCTGAGCCAATGCACTCCGGACAAGCCTTTGGTCATCGCCACCAATAAAGAACATATGCACATGCAAATCCGACTCCTCGAATCGGAAGGAGAGGATGAATGGGGCATGTTCATTTCCAGCCCCAAAGGGATGGTACGCGATGACAGCAAGCCAGTATTGATCCTGAAAAAGGGAATCCGGCAACGAATCGACCGACCCTTTTTCACCCAATTGGCAGGGGCCAGTGGCGGTGGCATCGATGCCCGAACCTGGAACCGCGATGTCCATGATCCCATCATCATGGAAATCAGCGTCGATGAGAACAATCTTCTGACCATTGAGGAGATGTTTACTGTCCATGGATTGACGCTCCTGACGGAAACGGAAAAGGTCTCCTACGTCGGTATTCCCCATGGCAACACCCCCGAACAGCAGGAAGCGCACCTGAAGGAATGCGAAAAAACCGTCCTGCACATCCGCGATGCCATCCTTGAAGGGTTGGTGGCCCATGCCTTGGAAATGTCCTTGGCCAAGGATCGCAAAAACATTGTGCGTAGCGTCAGTACGGCAATCCACAAAGCCAACCGGGATGGTGTCGGTATTCTGGCCCTGGAATTAGCCGTCAAAGAGGTGCTGGCACCGGTCTATGCGGGCGCCAGCGGCAGCGAAACCTCCATGAGTGTCAGTCATGAGACCTTGCGCCTGCTCAACGCCATCACCAATGAATTATCGGGTTGGGTCGATGCCGACGCCACCAAAGATACCGCCATTGCCGCCATGATTCAGGGAATCAATGATTCCGCCCACCTCAAGGCAGAAGGTATTGACCAGAAACTGATCGAGTTCCTGCCCAAATCGAATTCAGGATCTGCCGAAACCGATACCCCCATGTTCGGCGATGTTGTTTCCCTGGTCACACGTACTCTGGCGTCCAAACTGTTTGCCAAAGAAACCAAAACCCTGGCCAAGGAACTGGCTGCCACCGAAGACAGGAATATCAAAGCCACCCTTGGCGCAACCCTCGACCTCAACATCAAAAGACACATCACCACCCTGTTGCACAAATCCCTGGTTCGGCTGGCCGTGAAAAGTCACCTCCTCAACCTGGAAAAGGCCAAACGCGACGCCCTGAAATTCGATCCGACCCAGGTCAGTGACCAACCCGTCTCCGACCGGGAACTCGAAACCATCCTCACCCGTTACGATGCGTATTCCGAATATTTGGACCGGGCCTGCGAAGCCCGTATCAACAAACCGTTGTCAGGGATCATCCGGGATTTTCAGATTGGAACCAATGATGAACAGATGCATTCCCTCTCCACCAAGAGCTTCCTCGCCTATCTGGTCGCCCTGCGCACCTCCGGCGGGACCGTCAGCGAAAAAACCGACAATGTCCCTGCCGTATCCAGCCTTCAGGCCCTACCCGACGCCATTCCCGACATTCAGGTCATGCAACCCGATCCCGGCGAACCAAAAGGGATGGTCCGTGTCGTCCATCGCGAGGGGGTTCTCCTGGAAGCGGAATTCAACATGGCCCCCCGTTCCGGATCGGCGCCCGAAGGGGTTCCCAACAATGTATGGTTTGCCTTCAGGGATTTGGCTGAACGGGTCATGGAGTTTCATCTGACCAGCGAAACGCAAAAAAAGAGGGATCGCGACCAGGTCAATCTGGCCATCACCTCATTCACCAAACTGCTGCTGTTAAAAGTCCTCAACCTGTATCGCAACCTGCAAAACGTCCCTTCCCGGAAAGATTTTGAACAGCTTCAGGAGGTACTGGAAAAAGCAGTCGGGATACTGTCCATTCACCCCGGGGAATCGGCGGATGATGAACTGCTGGATATTCGCAACCGTCCCAAACAGATCGCGGAACCCGCCATGAACATACGGCAGGAACTGCGTCAAATGCTCCTGGCCATGGAAAAGGAAGGGGCATTGGAAAAAGATGCGTTCCGGTTCAAGCAGCGGGTGCGCTCGTTTGCCTTGATGGGCGGCGGCAAGAATCAGGAAAAGGTCGTATTGCCCATTGTCATCCGCGCCCAGGCAGGGTTGGTCAACATCGATGCCAAATTCAATGATGAAACCTTTGGCAAGGCGATCCGTCTGGTTCAGGCGGGCGATGGAACCCCAACCGAATCCCCCGATACAACCATCACACGCTTTGGCTCACCGAAGGTTCCGGGACAACCCGGCAGCCCAACTGCCCAGGCCCCAACACAACCCCAACCCAAACCCAGTCCCGAGAAAACACGGGAAGATCAAATCAGGGCCAACCGCATTGCCATTTTCAAACTGGTCAACAGCCTGCCATTCTTTTCACGGTTTTCCGAGTATGAAAAAAAGCGGATTGCGGAACAGGATGTCAGCTTCAAAATGTTTCATAAAGATGAGTATATCATTGAAGATGGAACCCATGATACGGCCTTTTTCGTCCTCCTCAAGGGGACGGTCAGAGTGACCAAAGGAAATAAGATCATCACCAGACTGGGCCCTGGAGAAATGTTCGGCGAAATCTCCTTCCTCACCAATACGCCCCGCACCATGAACATCAAGGCCAATGAAAACGTCCTGGTGTTACGGATGGACCAGGACATGATGAACCATCTGGAACAGGAGAGCCGGGAAAAGTTCAAGGATCACATCATCAACCGTCAGGTTGCCCGGCTGGCGGAAACCACGGATCGTCTGGTCGGTCCCGCCGCCATTGACGTCTCCACCGTCATCGCCCCCCCTCTTGAAGGCGAAATCAGGACACTGGATCGTGATACATCGATGGCACTGATCGACAAACTGCCATTTTTTGCCCAGTTTTCCGCTTATGAAAAAAAACGGATCACCGCCTTCAACACCAGTTTCCGTACCTTTCGTGCCAATGGTGAAATCATTCGAGAGGGGACCCTGGACACCTCGTTTTTCATTATCATCAATGGCAAGGTGAATGTCGTCAAAGGGGGAATCGTCATTGCACAACTGGGACCGGGCGATTTTTTTGGTGACATGGCCTTTCTCACCAATTCCCAGCGGACCAGCAGTGTCATCAGCCAGGGGGAAGTTCTGGTCATGCGGGTGGATCAGGATTTGATGAAACGGATGGGTTCGGAAATTCGGGAAAAGCTCAAAGATCAATTCCTGATCAAATTGACGCAACGCCTTTTGCAGACCACGGGAAAGACACTGAAAAACAGCGCACCCACGCCAGGGCGGAATTGATCAGGAATAATTCTGCTTTGTCACATTCATTAACCGGAGAAGATGGCCGGTAATTGACTGAATGTACAGGAATGTTGAGAAAAAAGGGATCTGGGGGATTGCCCCCGGACCCTTTTTTTCGTTCCATGAAGGGGGTGCGGAAAAGTTACGCGGGCGCTTGACTGGCCAAAGTTGGATCAGAATGATTCAAACGCATCATCTCCACCGGCAGATTTTGCGACCGCAACCGAATGATGATCGGCCCCCTTGATGGCAATCATCGGCGTCCGAACTTTTGGAACCACCGTCTTCGTTTGACGCCCAAAATTTTGATTCCCTGCGGACCCCCTTGGTTGGATCCCACGGCCTTCGGTGTGGCCGATTTTGAAGAAGGACATGGTTTGTTCCATCGCTCTGGCCTGGGCATTCAATTCTTCAGCCGTCGCGGCCAGCTCCTCGGATGAAGAAGAGTTACGCTGAATCACCACGTCCAACTGTTGCAGCGACCGGTCGATGTCGGCAATACCCTCGCGCTGCTGCCGGCTGCATTCCGTAATGCCACGGATGCGCTCTGCCGTATCCTGAATATCGGGAACCAGTTTTCCGATGATGTTGCCCGCCTGTTCCGATACCTGAACACTGGATACGGACAACTGGCTGATTTCTCCCGCCGCGGACTGACTGCGTTCCGCCAATTTTCTCACCTCGGCCGCCACGACGGCAAACCCCTTGCCATGCTCCCCCGCCCGAGCCGCCTCAATCGCCGCATTCAAGGCCAACAGGTTGGTTTGACGGGCAATCTCCTCGATGATGCCAATTTTGGAAGCAATTTCCTTCATCGCCTTGACCGCCTGATCCACCGCCGCGCCTCCCAGGGCGGCATCCTTGGCCGCCCTCAAAGCAATGGTCTGGGTGGTATTCGAACTATCCGTATTGAGCTGGCAACTCCCGGTCATGGCTTCCATGGCCGCAGAGGTCACCTCAAGGGATCCCGCCTGTTCCGTCGCACCCTGGGCCAGATTCTGCGCAGCCTCAGCAATCTCCCCTGTCCCAGAGGTGATCTGCACCGTGGCCGCCGAAACACCGTCGAGAATCTCCTTGAGCTTGACCACCATTTCCTGAATCGCCAGATTGATCCCACTCGTTTTGGCAAGTGCATCAAATCGCATGGTCAGATCGCCATGGGCAACCCGTGTCGCCAACTCGGAGATTGCCTCCGGTTCCCCACCCACTTCATGCAAAATCCCCCGCACGATGATCCACATCAAGACCATACCCAATCCCAAAGCCACAAGCGTGACCGCAATCATGGCCTTTTCCAATACCACAACCGGAATCTCAACCTCTTGCTGATCGATTTCCGCCATCACCGCCCAGGTCTGATCGAACACCTTGAGCGGACCATAGGCGGACAGGACCGGAACGTTACGATAATCCCGAATGATCCGAACTTCTTCCTTACCGGCCAAAGCCTCCCGCACCGCCTCGGTATCCACCCCATTTTTATCAACGGTTCCCGCAAAGGATGCCTTGATCGACCGCGCTTCCTTGTCCAGGATCGAATCGGAACGCATCCTCTTGTCGGGACCCACCAGGTAGGTTTCACCTGACTCCCCCATCCCAGCACGTTGTTGCATGACCTTGTTGATGGCTTCCGTTGATAATTGCAGCGCAACGACGATTTGAGCTTTGCCGCCATGAACATAGGGTTGGGCAAGGAAGGCCGCCGGTTCCCCCTTGCTGGGGGCATAAGGTGCAAAATCGGCAAACCCGATCTGACCACTCCCCAATACACTTTTGACCAGGCGTCCAAGATTTGAATCGGCATAGGGACCGGTCAGCATATTGGTGCGATAATCGGGTTCCCGAGCCGCGGTATAAAACACGAACCCCTCCGGTTCGATCAGGAAAAGATCATAATAGCCATACATCTCGACATATTTTTTGAAAAACTCCTTGCCTTCCGCATCGACAGGGACAAACGCTTCTGCCACATCGATTTGCGAAATCATGACCCAGCGCACATCCTGCCCCAGATTGATGGGATCCCAATCAGCAAGGACCAACTGGCCATCACGCCCCTTGATGATCCCCCTCCCTTCCTTCCCTTCCACACCTTGACGAACCGCTTCCGTGTTGACCTTCCTTTGATCCTTGAATGATGCCTCGATGGAATACTGCTTTGGATCAAGTACGGAATCAGAGCGCATCAAACCATCCTTCCCGACAAGATAACTCTCTCCCGTCTTCCCCATGCCATTGCGCAGGGACATGATTGAATTGATGCGATCCATGGGCATCTGCAAGGCGACATAGCCCGCCAATTCCCCTTGCTCACGGTAGACGCCCGTCATCATGAATGCTGCGGGTGCGCCCGCAGAGGGGGCATAGGGCGCCAGATCGCTGAATACCTTCCCCGTTCGATCCATCTTGACCATCTTCTG
The DNA here is from genome assembly GCA_002753735.1 of Magnetococcales bacterium DCbin4. GTDB lineage: Bacteria > Pseudomonadota > Magnetococcia > Magnetococcales > UBA8363 > UBA8363. The sequence continues at coordinate 44,106 of PEAN01000017.1, read as the reverse complement.
GAACGCCACCCCAAACGGAGTCTCCTTGAGCGAACCTTGCAACAGGTTTTGCCCCAGGTCTGCCTCCTTGGCCGCGGTGTAGACGATATCCCCCTCAGGCAGGATCAAAAACAAATCATACCATTTGTTGTTTTTCTGAATTTCGGTCAAACGCGGGTCAAAACGGGGCAAGGTTTGTTTCCATTCCGCAGAATCGATCTTCTTCCCCCCCGCCATCCAAGCCCGTTTGAATTCATCCAACGCCGAAACCGCCAAAGGATCTCCCTTGATCTGCGTCAACTGTTGTTCCAACGCTGCCAGGTAGATGTTCAAGGAGTCCTTCTTGTCGGACTGGATGGTTTCCAGCTTATCAATAGCTTCCGAGCGCAAAGATGCGACAATCTCAGTCAAGACCCGCAAATCCCCCCCTCGTTCCTGGAAAAACTGTTCAATCTGACTGATTCTCACATCACGCAAGGCATGTAACTTGTGCTCCTCGGATTCAATAAGACTCTTTTCTGACTTAAACACACCAAATAATGAAATTATAATCATAGGAAGTATTCCAGCCACGATAAAAAAAGCTATTATTTTGTTTCTCAAATTCAACTTTATTGCAGTCATAAACAGCCCCTCTTGCAGAAGTTTTTGATTTCTCGGCTGAAATACAAACTACATGTGTATTCTTTGTTTCATACATCATCATATTTGTGTTTAATTAAACGTGATTGCACCATTTCAAAATCCAATGTGACTCGACTGTCCACGATGAAACTTATTCGCTCAATGCAGATCCATGCACCAAATGCACAACAACCAACTACGCAATACCCCCAAACACCCAATTCTGGAAGTAAAGGAAATCCTACTACCGCTCACATTGCACCCGGTATGCAACGCGACAAAGCGTAGCCATTTAGACGCTTCTCAGATTGATCACGCCAATCTTTAAGCGCTCCAAAGAAAATGAATCTTTGTTCCCAAAGCATCTCCTTTCAGAATTCATGAATTCAATTGAAACTTCGTTACATATTCCCACAATAAATTGTGCCATTCTTAATAGTATCCACCCGCCGAAACTGGAGATCAAGACAATAATTGATGGAAACCATTTTTTTGCATGATCACCGACAAACAACAATTGCAAACTTCAATAAGCGATGAAACGATGACATGAACATTATATTGTAATATATAACTTTCGCAGCGAAATGAATTTTGTCCAGCATTCCCATGTGATCGTATATTCAGTGAAAGAATGTTCATGCGTATCTCAGAAACAAAAAAAGGGATGGAGGTTGCCCTCCATCCCTTTTTGCTTACCAATAAGGAATAATCAGTTGCCAGCGTTCTTGTTATACTCGAGCGCTGCTTCCTTCTTCAGACCATCCAACTTGAGGTCATGATAGGTTTTGATCAACAGTGGAAACATATCCACTTCATCCGGATTGTCTTTGAAGTATTTCCGGTACATGTCCATGGCCGCAACGGTCAGACCTTTTTCATCCAGGAAATTGGCAATCAGGAACTCATCTCCGGGAGCCGCTGCCTTGAGTTCACCCAGTTTTTTGTTGAACTCATCCAACGCCGCGCCACCCAACCAGGTCAAAGTGCGATCACCCTTGGGAGAGAACACCGAAACCCCATCCTTCACCACTTCGACCCGATATTTGTGGGCACCCGGGGTCAGACCGGAAACCTTGTAACGAATCATGCTCTCCTTGCTGGCAGGAACTTCAACCCCTTTTTCGTCGATGATCAAACGGTAGGAAAACTCTTCACCCATATTGGACCACACCAGATCAGGATGTGCCTCGGTCAGGGTGATTTCACGCGCCGTCGTCAATTTTGGTTCCTTGTCTTTCTTGTCCACACTGCGACGAACCGTGGTATACCGCTGTGCCTGTTCAAACCGTTGATTCATGCTGGCCAATACCGAATCGCCCGCCTTTTGCGGCTCAGAAAGGGTACCCGATACCACCTTGATGGCAGCAGTGGTCACTTCCACTTCACTGTTGGCCGCCAGATTCTGACTGGTATTGGTGGTCTGGTTGACGATGGAAGCCGATCCATCCGCTCCGGTACGAATCTTGGTACCTTCAAAAATGAACTTGTTGGCGGTGACTTTCTTCCATTCCTTGTCCTTTGAAATTTCCACCGTTCCCTTGACCTGGGTCAGCATCGCCACAGGTGGTGCAAGCGCTAACGCCTGGCTGGCCAATCCCAATACAAAAACGGCCATCAGCAGGAAACTGTACTTGATCAGATGCGGTTTCATGAACCTTCTCCCATATTGTGATGATGGTAGTGACAATCATAAACAAAATTTCATGTCTGACGGACCTTCCCGGACAGACTGGTTGGAATCACCACAAACAACGCTATTTTCCAACCAACATAAACGCTGACCAGATGTATGGATTGCTCCATTCGGCACTGTTCAACAATTCCAATTGTGATTCCCTCATGGCGGTATACACCGGCTGACCCGTCATCAGGCGGCCATAGAATTTGGTCATCAAATTTTGCGTCCCCGCATCACTGACCTCCCACAATGATGCAACAATGGATTGAACCCCCGCTTCCATGAATGCCCGCCGCAATCCATAAACCCCTTCCCCCTCATGGATCTCACCCAAACCGGTTTCACATGCACTCAGTACCGCCAACTGTGTCCCCTCAAGGTTGAGTCCCAACACTTCCAAAGCCGTCAACACACCATCATTGACCGTATCCAGTTCACCCAGAAAAGGGGCGTTGGTATTGATGCCGGCAAAGGCCAGCCCCGCCCGGAGTAACGGATTGTCTCCCGGAGGGGGCAGTTGAATGTCGGCACCACGTTGCAGCTTCAACAACCTTTTCTTCAGACTGTCGTCTGGTTTCAGGAAGAATCCATGGGTGGCGACATGAATCATCCGTGGCGGCACATCCAACCCCTGTACCATTTTCTCCTGGGCGTCGTTCTGGGTGAAGATTTTGTTGTTCTGCCCTTTTTCCTTCGCTTGATCGATAATCAACTTCCCTTCCTTTTCCGCACCGGGAAGGGGATCGAAGTGCAACCCACGCATGCCACTGCCCGCACCGCGCACCCCTTGCAGGATGGCCGCGGCCCGTTTTTGGCTGACCTGCTCCAATTGTACCGCATCGGCCACTTTTTTGGAATCATAGTCTGGTCCGGCAACGACCAGCATTCCTCCCGTGGCAGCAGGTATGTTTGAAGGAAGAATATCACGTCCCGAAGACAAGATATGCAGTTTGATGGTTTCAATCAGATATTTATCGTTGGCATCAACCAGGGCATTGAACGGAAGGATATTGAGAATCCCATCGGGCACCAGATAAACCTCATCCCGGTCACCAATGAACCCAGCCACCGGTTTCCAGACCAGATCATAGATTCTTTGCCCAACCTCACGAACCTCTTCAGGTTCCATATCTTCACTCTGAATGCTGGTCCGATATTCGACCACCCCCTTTTGCACCTCATCCAGGTTGGGATAAACCACCATGTTGAACTGTGGCTTCCCATCCTTGATCACCAGGGTACTTGCCATCAGCTTGCTTTGTCCATTCTGATGAAACACCAAAAAATCGACCAAAGCAGCCCGGGGTGGCAGATGGTCCAGCAACTGGTCCACGGAATATTCAAGGATCGTGTGCCGATAACGTTGACTGGCCTGCCCAAGCCGGCGCTCAATGTCATCGACCTTGTTTTCCAGACGGTTGATCTTTTCAAGATGATTGTCATTGGGATCGGTCGTGGGGCCTGCCAGCGTCAAGGCAGCCAGTTCCTTGCGTGCCTGAATCAATTGTTGCGTCAATTCGTTCAGAGCGGGATCGTTGGCGATCTGACTCACCTGCTGAATCTCAGAGGTGATCTTGAGCAACAATCCCTTCCGTTGCAAACTGGCCTCAAGGACTTCCCGCCCCCCCACTTCGACCGGCAACCGGGTCAGGAGGTTCAGGTAGGCATCCAATTCCGGGGCATGCAACCGGACATATCCTTCACGTGCATTTTCATCTGCAACCCACAACATGCGGTTGAGAAAATCTGAACGGCGATTGAATCCTTCGCGCCTCAGGGTATAGGCATCCTCAACCGTTGCGGCCTCCTCCAGTGTCGCAGCCAACGTATTGAGCGTCTCAAAGGTATAGGGATGTTGTTTGCCCAACACCTCTTCATCCAGGGCAAGCGTCTTCTTCAACAGTTCCAAGGCTTCCTTGTTCCGTTTCTGGGTCCGATACAGGGACGCCAAATCATGCATGGAGCGCAAAACATCGGGATGTTTGTCTCCCAAAAGCTCCTTTCTCAAAGACAACGCACGCAAAAACAAGGTCTCCGCCTGCTTGAGCCGACCCCCCTTGTGTTCCGCCCGTGCCAGATTGTTCATCGCCTTCAGGGTCTTCTGGTGTTTTTCACCCAGGTCTCCCTGCCAAACCGTCAAAACCCTTTGAAAATGTTGCGCCGCCTCCTTGTACTCGTCCTTCAGCAGTGCGAGATAGGCCAGATTGTTGACGATGGCGATGGTATCGGGGTGATTCGCCCCCAATTTGGCTTCCGATAAGGCAATGGCACTGCGATACAATGCATCCGCTTTTTCAAAAACCCCCTGGCTTTCATATAGCAAGGCCAGATTGTTCATATTGGCCATGGTGGTGGGATGATCCTTGCCCAACACCTTTTTCGATACCTCATAGGCTTGCAGAAACAAGGGTTCCGCCTGATCGTAGAGTCCTTCCTCTTCTAGCGTCGTCGCCAGATTGTTCATCAGGGTAATGGTGGCGGGATGTTCGGAACCCAACATTTTTCCAAACCCTGCCAACGCCTGACGGTATTCTTGTTCCGCCTGCGCAAAATTGCCCAACCGCCGCCCAAGTCCCGCCAGATTGTTCAAAGTCGTCAGCCGGTTGGGATGATCGGCACCCAGGGTTCGGGTCTCATGGTCCAGAATTTCCCGATTCAGTTTTACCGCCTCCTTGAAATTGCCCAATTCCTCGAACACCTTGGCCAGATTGGCCTTGGCCATCATCCGGACTTCCACCAACCCCTCTGCGGACGATTGATCCAAAACCTTTTCAAGCTGGGCCTGCGCCTCCTTGAAATGCCCACGCATGCGCAACAGTTCCGCATGATCCGTCAGCGTCGCCAGAACATCGGGATGGTTCTCCGAAAGCGCTCCCTTTTGCATGGCGAGCGCACGTTTGAACGTCGCCTCGGAATCATCCAACCGGCCCATGACGCTTTCCAAAACCGCCAACCGATTGAAACACCATCCCGTTTCCGGATTCTTGTCCCCGGCGGTTTTCAAAAATTCGCCGCAGATGTTGCTCAATGCGGCATGCGCCTGGTCATAAAGCCCTTGATTTTGCAGGTCGAGCGCCTGGTTAAGGCTGAGCGACAGATTGGCCAGGGGATTGGCCTGTTCCGCCCCCCCCTTCTTTAGCTGGGCCAATTGTCCCTGGAGTGCCTGAATTTGTTGCTGATCGGGATTTTTCGCCTTGGTGGCAAGTTCCAAAGCCCGTTCCAAAAGACGAACCCCGTCGGGATGACCGCTGGCGGCCGCCAACCCATACCACTTGGCCGCTTCCATCGGATCCTGGGCAACCCCCTGTCCAGTATCGTACAGAATTCCCAAATGTTTGCGTGCCCCCGCGTGTCCCTGTTGGGCCGCCTTCTGGAACCATTCCACCGCTTTGGTGATATCCTGTTCCCGTGTCGCCCCCATGTAGAGCAAAACCCCCAAACTGGCCTGAGCCTCCACATGGTTTTGCAAGGCCGCCTTCTCAAACCAGATCCGGGCCTGCGCCGTATCGGCCTTGTCCCCCTTGCCAAGATAATGAAAATTACCAATTTTAAACTGTGCCTCGGGGTCGCCCGCCCGGGCCGCCTTCAACGTCTCCTCCATCTCCCGGGCACCGGCATCACTTGCCGCCGCCTCGGTCTTCCCGGCAACAGGCTCCGCCGCACAGGCTCCCACCCCTCCCTGCGTGAGCAGGGTGGCCAGCAACCCAACATAAACACAAAAGATCAGGTATCTATTTTTCATGGAGTCCGATTCGTGGCTATGGTCGAAAGCACGTCGATGACGAAAACCCGGGAAAGGTCCATATCCATCTTCACGCCCCACCCGATATGGATATCTCAACGGACTATGACCTAAAAGTCAATAGAAATCCATTCATTTTTTCCTGTAATTCCAACAGCACAAACTGCAATGATCCTATGTGACATTGCAGCCCCCGAAAGTCACATTGCGTAACGTATTCATTGCAATACATCACTTGAATTGATCATCATCATAATTGAATGCAGGTCTTCATACACCTGCAGCATGTTGTTTCTCAATATTTAAATTCATTTCCTGTTCAGTTGCGCCATTCGCTGTTCACGCCGACAACGATCACGCTTGCCGGCATTTCCAAACCGTGGCGACCATGCTAACATGAACACGCGTAAACATGAGCGAACCCACTGTGGTCCGATTCACAAATCATCAAGGATCCATCACCGATTTCACAGGAGACCCGCAATGGGTACTACAACCGATAAACATTGTGCCGTTCCTGAAGCTTCGGGGAGAAATCCCATCAGCAACATCGAACAAACCCTGTCGGAGCAACTCCTGGCATTGGATGATGACGAAGAACTCAGATTCAAACCAACAAAACAAGAACCTTTCGAGGAAGAACTCAACACCGCCGCTGAAGTCAAATCCCAAGCCCGAAAAATCGTCGGCAATGTTTTGTCAGACGCCCGTCTGGGTCAACAAGTCACCCTGGGGCCTGTCCAGGATGCCGTTCGCAACATGGCTGAATCCATGTTCCGTAATCCCGATGCCATCCTGAGTTTGAGCCTGATCAAAAAACGTGATGAATATACATTCATGCACTCGGTCAATGTCGGCGTCTTTCTCATGTCATTCTGCCGCGCACTCGGCATGGAGGATGAGACCATCATCAAGGTCGGGGTGGGTGGAATGCTGCATGACATCGGCAAAATGCGCACTCCAGAACGCATCCTCAACATGGCTGGCAAGCTGAGTGAGGAAGAATTCCAGATCATGAAACAACACGTCACCTTCAGCCGCCAATTGTTGGAAAACATCCCGGGCATTTCCGAAATCAGCGTCTTTGTTGCCGCCCAGCATCATGAGCGATTCGATGGCACCGGTTATCCCAAAGGACTCAAAGCTGACGAAATCAACGAATTCGGTCAAATGGCCGCCATCGTCGATGTCTATGACGCCATCACCTCCGACCGGGTCTACCATAAAGGCAATCCCCCCCATGTCGCTTTGAAACGCATGCTGGACTGGTCCAAACAGCATTTCAATCCGCAACTCTATCAAAAATTTGTCCAATCGGTCGGCATCTATCCCATCGGAACCCTGGTTCGGCTGGAAAACGGTCTCGTTGGCGTCGTGATCCGTTCCAACATGGAAAGTCTGCTCCATCCCTTCATCAAAATCATTCTCAACGCAAAAACGGGGAAAAAATTAAAACCCACCGATCTCAACCTGATGGATCATGTCAACGACACCACAAAAGGCTATCGGATCATCCGTTCCGAGCCGAATGAAAAGTGGAACGTGGATCCCAAGGAATTCATGCCCAGACCCGAACTGTTCTCTTGATTTTGAACATCCCGTTCGAAGCGAAACAAAAAAATCAAAAATGCATTTTTTTTCTCAAGCACCCGACCCAACCGGTCGATGAATACCCCAAGAGACGTTTTCTCAAGATGCATTGAGGGAAGTGTCATGGAAAACAACACAATCGCCACATCAGTCAGCAATACGTTCAATTCGCTTCAACCTGCCGTCAACACAGTCAGAACGGGCCAAGGATCGGCTCGGACGGCAAATGCACAGGAGTCAAGCAGAGCCCGCATGCCAACGGACGATGTCGATCTGGGCGGACTCGAATCCATTTCCCAGGCGTTCAAGCTTCTGGGGAAAACTGAACCGCTCCCCATACCGGAACCGGTTTACCGCGCCATACGACAACTGGCAAAGGATGTTCTGGAAGGATTGCCGGACGGGACGGTCAGTGTCCATTGATCCCGAGCAAACCATTGAGGACAGAACAAGTGACAGGCGTGAACGCCAAACAGAACACCCCCCATGGACTGGGCCGAATCTTTGAAGGAGGATGAACAATACATACCGTGAACCCCGTTTGCCGCATGAAGCATGACGGGTTTTCACGACAGGCCCAAGGGGCGAATTCTCCCACGCAACCAGGGAGGCAAGTCACAGAGGGCTGATCGCGGAATACATCTTCACCCGGACCGTGCGCATCCCCAAACCTGTTGCAATCGTGCGTGAACACGGTGGGTCGAAAGCATATCTGACCAGAAAAGCAGGCTGAACTCATGTTCGGCCTGCTTTTTTTCACCCCGATTCAGCGCAGATCCAACACCCGGACGGCGACAGGCCGAAACCCCAGAAGATGGTAGGAACGTTTGGGATCCATGTCATAACGTAATGTCGCCCGAGCCGAAGCGCCCTTGCTCAACCAACCCCCTCCGCGAAAGACACGCGATGCACCTGCCACAGGACCATCGGGATTGTCCCGAGGGGAATAACGGTAAAAGTTGGCATCATAGGCATCAGCCACCCACTCCCACAGGTTGCCGGTCATATCGTAGATCCCGAACCGGTTCGGGGCCCGTCCTCCCGGAGGATGTACACGATTGTCGGCATTTTCCTCAACCCAGGCCAGATCAGTCACCACCCCCTGACCGCAGTGGCGTTTGTCCAGGCCCCCACCCGTACAGGCGAATTCCCATTGCGCTTCGGTCGGCAAACTGAAGGCAATCCCAGAGCGACGGTTGATCGTCTGGAAAAACTGCCCCACATCGGCCCATGAAACATTGCCAACCGGCAAGTCGTCGCCACGCACCGACTGTTCCGGCAGCCAGTTCATCACCAAACGCCATTGTTTTTGCGTAATTTCATGAATGCCCATCCAGAAGGGATCGACGCACACCTCATGGACCGGTTTTTCATTCTCCTCGCCCGTCTCACTGCCCATGGAAAAACAACCTCCCGGTATCTGCGCCATTGTAATCCCCGTCTCAGGATCGCTCCAAAGCCGGGGTTGCATCCTCCCGGAATCGGCTGCCATGGGGGGGATGGGCGCCGCCATCATTGATTCATGATCAGAACGCCCCTCCCGGATCGGCATCACCATTTGAGTCGGCTTCGTCTGCGGCAATACACTTTGAGCCACCACCTTGGGCAACGGCACCTCGGGTCCACGCTCCACAGGACTGCTGGCAATCAACTGATCCATGCCCCATGTTTGCCGTTCCTGTCGAATTCGCCCCATCTCATCAGGCGGGTGGGAGAAGGTTCCGGCTCCGTCCCGTTGTCCATCCACATAGCCCCCCTCATAGCGAGCACCATTGGGCCAGGTATAGACCCCATGCCCGTGGCGCTTCCCTTCGACGAACCCCCCTTCATAACGTGCCATCGTTGGCCAGGTGAAGACCCCTTGTCCATGGCGTTTATCATTTTGATACTCCCCCTCATAACGAGCACCATCGGGCCAGGTTTGGATCCCGCGCCCATGACGTTTGCCATCCTTGAACCCCCCTTCATAATGGACCCCGTCCTCATATGCTTTCGCCCCCCGGGATTCCCCCACCCCTGTTTGCGGGGCCTCGTTGACAAACCACGATTTCATGTTGGCCACAGGTTGGGATAAGACATCCGTGCCGGAACCAGGCGTGGTACATCCTCCCAGGACCATCATCGCCATCAACAGAAAACCAATAGCGGGCATATGACGTCCATGACGATTCTTTATGATGTGGAAATATTCCATCAATTCGATTCCCATCTCAGGTAGAACATGTGTTATTCATCATTCTTATGGAAAACATTTGCAGAATTTACACCCAGAAGACAATTCCAACGACCCGATTCCTACTTAATCATTCATATGATGAATCAACCTCCAATATTCCGTTTCTTCCCCCAGAATGTCAAATAGATCAAAGGCATGAGAAACAGGGAAAGGAGCGTCGAAAAGGAAAGGCCCCAGACAATGGCGTTTGCGACCGGCCCCCACAAAAGCGAAGCCCCCCCCATACCGGTCGCCAGGGAAAAAAGACCCGCAATCGTCGTCACCGTCGTAATGAGAATGGGAACCAAACGGCGCCGTGAAGCAAAAACAATCGCATGAACGGCAGACATTCCGGCACGTCGGCGATCATTGGCGGCGGAAATCAATACAATGGAGGCATTCACAGCGATTCCTGCCAGGGCGACCACCCCGTACAGGGTGTAAAGACTCAAGGGATGTCCCGCAAGGAGCAACCCGAACAACACCCCGGTGAACGCCATGGGAACCGTCATCAAAATCATGAGCGGTTGGGAATAATTGCCGAATTGGGTCCCCAAAATCATATACATCAGACCAACACCGAACATGAACAAGATCACGATGGAATCCAGGGCTTCATTGATGTCATCCAGGATTCCGGAAAAATCAAGATCAATCCCCGGAAATTCATGACGGATTTTTTCCCACTCTTTTTTCAAATGATTGTTGGCTTCCAGGGTGTCCATCCGTTTTTTGTCCAGATCCGCCTCGACCGTGATGGAACGGCGAAAATTATAATGGCGAATCGATTCCGGTCCCCGTTGTGATTGATATACAACCAAATCCCTGAGCCGGACCGTATTGCCATCCCCCACTGCCAAGAGTGTATCCAGAACCCGGTCGATGGCAGCCCCCTCGGGATAGTCCGCCATCACCCGGACCTCCATCTCCTCCCCCCCGCTCTGGAACCGCGCCGCAGTCTCGCCATTGCCCAAAAGATGAACCAGACGGGGCAGGTTCGCCGGGTGGAATCCGGCACGTTGCATCGCCGGTCCATCCCCCCGCACCACCAATTCAACATTGCCCTCGGAAAAATCATCCGTCACATCACTCGTTTCAGGCATCGACCGCAAGATTCCCTTGATCGCCTGCGCCGCCTGCTGAATCTGATCCAGATCATCACCACGCACCTTGACACTGATCGGACGGGTCACCGGAGGACCACCGGTCATGGCAAGAAAAGTGACACTCTCCGGCCCAACCACCCTGGGGACTACGGGACGCATGGCATCGATGATGGTATTGATGTCGCGCCGTTGGGCACGGTTCGGCGTCAAACTGACGAGAATCTGTCCATATCGATCACCAAAAAATGGTTTGGTTTCCGTCATCATTTGACCGGCAAAGGCCACCATGGTCTGTAGCTCGCGTGGCTCCACCATCTTGGCGGCTTCCACCTCAACGGCACGCGTGGTCGCCATGGTCTGCTCCAAAGGCGTTCCAGGAGGCATTTTAATATTGATGTAGAACAAAGGCATCGGATCGGCGGCAAAAAAATCGGTCCGGATCATCCCCGATGCGACAATCCCCACCGCCAGCACAAAGGGGAGCAGCGCCAACACGAACGAGGTCTTGCCATAGCGCAACACCTTGATCAATACCCGGGCATAGAACCGTCGCATCTTCATCAAAATACGCTTACGCCAGCGTTGGATCCTCCCCGAATCCCGGATTTTCAGGTTGATGGCCACCACATGCGCCGGCAACATCCACAACGCCTCCACCAGGCTGATCAACAGCGCCATGGTCACCACAAAGGGAATCACCCTCATGAATTCACCAAGGATCCCCGGCAACAACATCAAAGGAAGAAATGCAGCGACGGTCGTCAATACCGAAGTCACGACTGGAAGCGCGACCTCCTTCAAGGCGGACAGTGACGCCTCCATCGCCGGAACCCCCTGTTCAAGTTTGGCATAGATGGCCTCAATGATGACCACCGCATCATCCACCAACATCCCCAAAGCAATCACCACCCCCAGAAAAACCATGACATTGAGCGAATGACCCAGGCTGTACAGCAGACAAAACAAACCCGCCAGAGAAAAAGGGATGCCCAAAGTCACCAGAATGGCAATACGCCCCCCCAGGAACAACCATGTCGTCACCATGACCAGAAACAATCCCAACAGGGCGTTGCTTTCCATGGTCCCCAACGCCTGCCGAACGGTATGGGTCTGATCGTCGGCCAGGATGAGGGTCACGCCCGTTCGAGCATTCAAGGATTGTTGCTGTTCCAGGTAGGTACGGATCCGGTCCGTCAATTCCAGGGCGTTGACCCCGGGCCGTTTGGTGATGGTCATCAGAATGGCGGGTTTTCCCTGGAATCGGACCGCCTCCTTGGCCTTTTTCCGGCTTGGAACGACATCGGCAACCCGACCCACCTCCAGTTCCCCCGAAGCGGTTGGGATCGTCATGGCAGCGATCCGTACAGGATCAACCGTTGCCCCTTCCATGCGAAACAACCAGTTACCCCAACCATGGACAATGGCCCCCCCCGAGACATCCTTGAGCCGTGCCCCCACCAGGTCGGCCAATTGTGTCGGTAAAATGCCAAATTGTTGCAGTTTTTCAGGATGGAACCGAATCTGTAATTCAGGATCGCGCAACCCCAGGGCGAAGACATCATCTACCCCCTTGATCCGCTCCAGATCCTTTTTGATGCGACGGGCATTGCTCCGCAAATTTTCATCATCCGCCTGTCCCGCGACCGCCACCATGACGGTGGGCCAACCATTGGCACTGGTGATCTCCATGATGACCGGATCAACGGCATCATCGGGCAATTCCGCATCCTTGTTGGCGATTTCACGCCGCAAATCGTTGACCCGCTTGTCAAAGGTCCGATCATCCATGTCTTCAAACCGCACCAGGATATCGGCCGCCCCCTCCTGGCTGGTGGACATGGCAAAACGGACATCGGGAATTTTTTGAATGGCCTCCTCCAAAAGATCAGTGACCATTTTTTCCACATCCGAAGCCGATCCCCCTGGCAGCAACGTCACGATGCTGATCCAGTTGAAATTCATGTCCGGATCCTGCTGCCGTGGCAACAATCCATAGGAAAGAAACCCCGTGACCAGCACCAAGGCAAACGTCAGATTGGCGAAAACATGATTGGACAGCAACAAACGCATCATGGCGAAACACCCGTTGCTTCCGTAACCGTCAGCAACTCACCCCCCTTGAGGGCCTGACGCCCTTCAACCACCACCTGAAGCGACCGATCTTCGGAGATCCATGGGGTACGACTCCCTTCGGAAGCCTGAGGCAATGCCAAAAATTCCGCCTTTTGGTCCCGCGCGACAAAAATTCCCATCACCCCATCCCTTTTGACCAACACCCAGGCGGGCAGATGGGGACGAGAATCCTCCCACCACAACCGCCCCGCCGCACCGGGAACAGGGCGTTCCCCCGTGAAGAGCAGACGGACCTCCTGCGTCCCTGTGACTGGAGATTCCAGGGGGATGACCGTTTTCAGCTTCACCTCATACACCCGTTCATGATGGTGGAAACGCAGATGGGTCGCATCTTTAAGCCTGCCCAACGATTCCCCCGCCACCCGTGCCGACAATTCGACATGCTCAATGTCCAACAAACGCAGTACGGGACTGCCCGGAGCGATCCAACCACCCATGTGGCCAAACCGTTCAACCACCATGCCGGCGAAGGGTGCCTGGACCTGCGTCCTGGCCAGACGTGCCTGAAGCTCCGCCACACGTCCTTTCTGCTGCGCAATTCGACCCTTGAGGACTTTGACTTCCGTTTCCGCTGAATCCAGACGTTCACGACTGGCCTGATTGCTGGTTTGCAACGTCTGAACCCGCTCAAGCTGCAATTGCGCCAGACGCAACTGCCCATTCAACACCTCCAATCCTGCCGCCTCCTGTTCCACCTGAAACCGATGAGACCAATCATCGATGGCCATCAGGAGCGCTCCCTTGCCGACGGAATCCCCCACCTCGACCTCCATCCGGTCGATGATCCCGGAAACCTCGGTGGAAAGGGAAACATCATTCAAGCTGACCACCTGGGCCTGAGCTTCTTCGGAAGGATGGGTCAACAGCTTCTGGAGGGCGATGACTGAAACTTTGACGCCGGTATGCTCCACGGCCAATGATTTGGCACCCGACAGGAGATATCCCAATATGGCAACGAACAGCAGACTGCGACGCAGCATTCCCGAACCGGACCGGAGCTCTTCGTAACACATCAAACCCTCCTGAGACTTTCTAACCTGGATAAAGTGAACAATCTCAAAAGCATGGGAACGATACGAGCCTGCGCCCCCACCGGACGGATCATCAGGGAACCCCCTTCATATTCGACCACCCCATGGTTCGCAAACAAAGAATTGAATATTTGGCATGTCCATTGAAAGAAGCTATTCAACATGGCGTGATGGCACACAAGGGCAAAGGGTTCACATCGAAGTTTGCCCTTGGAGAAAAACAAAAATGGCGCAAGTCGCATCATGAACTGTGGATGGTTTGAATTATATAACTGTTTTACCAAGTGGAGTGAGGCATGGATAATGTGACGTTCCTGGCGATTGGATTGGTTCTTTATTTCGCAATATTGACATGGCTTTTGTTCCGGGCCGCCAGACCCGGGAATTGACGCCGGATCAACCCAGTCAGAATCCTTCATGAAACGAACATGCAACTTCATTTCAGCCATCACCGATGGAAGGATTCTGATCACATGCCAAAGCCGATCTTCAAATCCAGTTTCATGGAACGATCCGGGACGGAACCTTCTCCTCCCGGATCGGATCCCGATTCATCGAAATCGTGAAACGAACTCACTGTTGCCCCGGCGGAAGCACCTCACGTTTGCCTGCGCTGTTGGAAGGGGTCACCAGTCCATCCGACTCCATCCGTTCAACCATTCGGGCGGCGCGGTTGTAACCGATTTTGAAATGACGCTGCACCATGCTGGTAGAAACCTTGCGTATCCTTAACACCAAGGCGACCGCCTGGTCGTAAAGTGGATCATATTCGTCAACCGGCTCCGTGTCGGCACCTCCACCAAAAGCGAATTCACCGCTCCCCTCATCGTCATCGGCATGTTTCAATACTGCCAAATCATAGGTGGGTGCGCCGACATTGGTTTTCAAAAAGGCAACCAGTTGGTGAATCTCATTGTCGGTCACCAAAGGGGCATGGATCCGTTTGAGGTGAGAAGTTCCAGGTGGCAGATACAAACCATCGCCCATCCCCAGGAGTCGTTCCGCCCCCATGGAATCAAGAATGGTCCGTGAATCGATTTTTGAGGAGACCTGAAACGCCAAACGGGTCGGGAAATTGGCCTTGATCAACCCGGTGATCACATCCACCGAGGGACGCTGGGTGGCGATGATCAAATGCAAACCGGCCGCACGGGCCATCTGCGCCAGACGGGCGATGGCCGGTTCAACCTCCTTACCCACCTGGATCATCAAATCGGCCAATTCATCGATGACAATCACGATCAACGGTTTGGCAACCAGCGGGATCGGTTCTTCCTGTTCGACCGGTGCCCCCGTTTCCGGATCGAATCCCACCTTGACCCTGCGCGTCGGCTGCTCTCCGTTCTCCAGGCATTGTTGCATTCTGCGATTGTAATTTTCCAGGCTCCGCACCCCCACCTCGGACATCAGGCGATAGCGTTCCTCCATTTCCAGTACCGCCCATTTGAGCAGATTGGCCGCCTTGTGCACATCGGTGACCACGGGGGCCAGAAGATGGGGAATCCCTTCATATACGGAGAGTTCCAACATCTTGGGATCGACCATGAGAAACCGCACCTGATCAGGACGGGCACTGAACAGCATGGAGCAGATCATGGCATTCAACGCCACCGATTTCCCCGAACCGGTTGTTCCAGCCACGAGCAGATGCGGCATTTTGGCCAGATTGGCCACCACCGGATTGCCGGTGATGTCCGAACCCAGGGCAACCGCCAAAGGATGACCGGTACGAATGAACTGCTCCGATTCCAGCACCTCCCGCAGATAGACGGTATTGCGGACCTGATTGGGAACTTCGACGCCGATCACGTTTTTTCCGGGAATATTCCCCACCACCCGGACCGATGGCGACAAAATCGAACGCGCCAGATCATCCGAAACCGCAATCACCTTCGATGCACGCAAACCGGGTGCGGGATCGAATTCAAACGTGGTCACCACCGGACCCGGAATCACATCGGTGATCTGCCCCTTGATCTTGAAATCGGCCAGCTTCAATTCCAGCAACCGAGCCTGTTGCGTTAAATAATCCCGATCAATTTCACTCGCACCCTTGGTTGGTTTTTCCAGGAGATCCAACGGCGGCAACGGTACGGGAGGATCCGTTCCCATCCCGGTCGATGCACCACACACCATGGACGCGGGTAAGCCTTCGTCTTCCTCCTCTTCATCGTCCATCGCCGGACCCACCGGTGATCGATCATCGCGTTCCCCTGACACCATGAAATCAGAATCTTCTTCAATCCCCTCTCCCTCCTGGTCATCCATTTCAACCACCGCCATTCCAGCAGGTCCGGCACCGGTGGTTCGGGAAGATGAAAATGGCGTCAGGTCGGGCTGCGGCAATCCATTCACCCCCGAAGCATACCCATTCGGCCCTGGAGATGACTGCGGCAGTTCTCCTTCGGTATCCATCGACGGTTCCCGTTTCAACGCCAATGCGGCGGCGATCCACGATCTGGTTTCGGGAGCGGCCATCTGGGATTCAGATTCAAATTCAGATTCGGTCTCGGAACGGGACGCAACGGATGAAGGCTCCATATCCCCGTCATGCGCCTGCTGCTCCGGGGACACCCGCGATGGCATTTCCTCCCCGGTGACAACATCATCCCACCGGGAGGATACCCGGTCGGCAGTCACTTTTTGCGCGTCATTGGCAAACGAACCGGCAAACGAACCCGCCCCCCTGTCGGAATCATAATATTTTCGCGAATCACCGACCGGTTCATCATCCTCCACATCATCATCCAGATCCGGTTCCTGGCGAACGAACGGTTGTTGAACCATCCGCACCGGACTTTCATTGACGGGGGCCATCTCCTCCAAGGATTGATCGACCTTTTTATCCGCTTTTTTCAGCAGCGAAGTCATCCTGTCAACGGAATCGATCACGAGTCCCGCGACGGGAGCCAGGAATTTCCCCGGCCCCAAACGTGGAGAAGCATACGACGACTCCTGGTCATGCTCATCGTCGCGCAGTGCCGGGTCAAACCCGGGAGGCCGCTCTGACATGCGCATGTCGTCCAGAGTCGGAAGGTCAGAAACATGCGAAGCCCGCAGCCCATCCGGTTCTGCCGGGGCCGGTTCCTCTGGATCCGGTTCCTGGAGTTGCACATCCAACCCCTGGGGTTCCCTGACCTCAAATACGGGATCAGGCACCTCCTGAGCACTTGGACCCATGACACGCTCAGGTCGCACTTCCAAATCCCGGGAGTTCCTGACCGTGAACTCAGGTACGGATTCCTCCTGAACCCCCCAATCCATGACACGCTCCTGGCGGACGTCCAATTCCGGAGCGGATAATTCATCGATTTCCCTGTCCAAAAGATGGACATCCCCGGGCTCCGTCGCATCCGACACGCTATCAGGTACGATATCGGATGGTTCCGATGTGTTCAGATCACGAAAGCGGGGCGTCGGAGTTTCTGGAATCTTCATGTCGCGAAAACGGAACGGGGGAATTTCCGTCGCCTTCACATCGACATGAGCAACCATCGTATCCCTGGCATCGGTCGATGAGAGGTCGGAAGCGGCCTGTTCCGGAAGTTCCTTCGCCCGCAGTCGCGACGCGATCCCGTTGAACACTGCCATCACCACAACCTTGATTCCAATCAGAATGCCAAACAGGGAAAACCGGGTCAGGACCAGGAAGGAGAGCAGACCCAGGGTCGAAAGCAACAACAAGGCACCCCAATGCCCCAAGGTTTGCACCAATGCCTTGGTCACCATCATTCCCGCCAAACCTCCAGGACCCGCCGGCATGGAAGCCGTTTCGCCCCAATGAAACATGACCGACAAAATGGCGGTGACCACCGCCAGCATGGGCATGGTGGCAATCTGTTCCCAAAGAAGACCCGTCGGGGAGCGACGCAGGTTCAGATAGGCGGTGAATCCCAGGAAAATCGGGATCCATGCCGCGGAATAGCCAAACAATTGCAGAAGGAAATCAGCCAGATAGGCACCAGCCACCCCGCCCAGATTGGCGATTTGACCATTCCCGGTATTATTGAACGAAGGATCATGAACGTTATAGGAAAAGAGCGCCAGAGCCAGATAGGCGGTCACGCCGATCAACACCACCGCCGTCCCTTCACGCAACACGAGCCGGCGAAGCTCCAGAGCCTGCTGTTCCTGTTCAGTTGACTTGTTCTTTTTCCGCGCCATGATCCGCCCTACATTTCCATGACCAGAGGAATCACCGCCGGTCTGCGCCCCAGTTTTCTCTTGAAGAACCGCCGAACAGCCCGCTGAGCCAGCTCCATGGGTCCCGCTCCTTCATCTTCGGCGAAATCCATCCCTCGGGGTCCCAGACGCAATGCCTCTTCCACTGATTCCTTGGCCTGTTCCAGCAAAAGGCGATTGTCCTCCTCGTAGATCACACCCCGTGTCAACAATTCTGGACGTTGAAGGATATTCCCCGTACTTTTTTCCACCACCAGAACCACCACCACCAATCCATCCTCGGACAGATGCCGACGATCCCGCAAAACGATATCGCTGATGTCGCCGATCCCCTTGCCATCGACAAAGACACGGCCCGAGGGAACCTGACCGTCGATGGCCATGCCATCCTCACCAATCGTCACCCTCTGACCATTTTCCACCACCAAGGCATGTTCCGGGGCAACCCCCATCTGGATGGCAAGGGCGCGATGGCTGTGCAGATGCCGAATTTCACCGTGAATCGGGATGAAGTATTTGGGTCGGGTCAATGCCAGCATCAGTTTGAGATCTTCCTGGGGGGCATGTCCCGACACATGGATTTCCGGCAGGTTGTATTCGTGGATCACCTCGGCACCCGCACGCGACATGCGGTTGACCAAGCCCCAGATGGTCTGTTCATTGCCGGGAATGAACCGTGAAGAAAGGACAACGGTATCGCCGGGACGAATGTCGATGTCACGATGTTCGCCATGCGCGATGCGCGACAGGGAGGAATTGTGCTCACCCTGGCTGCCAGAAGAAAGAACCACCATCTCCTTGCGTTCATGATGCGAAAATGAGCGGACATCAAGGATCATCCCCTCCGGAATCCGCAAAAATTTAAGCCCACGCGCCACCTCGATGTTGGTCTGCATGGAACGACCGCTGATCACCACCTTGCGTCCAACCCCCGCTGCCGCATCGAAGATCTGTTGAATCCGCTGAATGTTGGAGGCAAAGGTGGCCACGATGATCAACCCCGTTGCCTTGGCAAACACCTTGGAAAGTGCCTCCGAGACCACCTGTTCCGTCACGGTGGCGCCCCGGCGATTGATATTGGTCGAATCGGACAGAAGCGCCAGGACACCGCTTTCCCCATGGCGGGCGAACGAATAAAGATCGGTAGGTCGCTGATCCACCGGGGTGTGGTCAATCTTGAAATCACCGGTGTGGATGACCGTTCCCAAGGGTGTTTTGATGGCCAGAGCGGAAGAATCGACGATGGAATGGGAGACCTGGATCATACACAGATTGAAAGGACCGACCTGAAACGGCTGCCGGTTGCCAACTTCGATGAGCGTCGCCTTCTCCAACAAACGATGTTCCCGAAACTTGCCCCGGAGCAATCCCAGGGTCATGGCGCTGCCATAGATCGGGCCTTCGATATTGGGCCAGACGTAAGGCATGGCCCCCATATGATCTTCATGGCCATGGGTCAGGACGAAACCAACCACCCGGTCCCGGTTTTCGATGAGAAAACCAACGTCAGGGATGATGACATCAACCCCCGGGGCATCGCCTCCCGGAAACGCCAGACCGCAATCGACGATCAACAGTTTGTTGTCATAGCCATAAACCAGAAGGTTCATGCCAATTTCGCCAAGACCTCCCAAGGGGATGATCTCCAAGGGTCCGGTAGCACCCATCGATCACGCTTCCTCGGCCCGGGTCTCATCAAGCACCCGTGACTTTTCCAAATATCGTCCCAGAATGATCGATACTTCGTAGAGGAGAAGAATGGGAACGGCCAGCATGATCTGGGAAAAAGGATCGGGAGGGGTCAGAATCCCCCCGGCAATAAAGGCGAACACGATGAAATATTTTCGTTTGGCCACCAACGATGCCGTACTGACCGCACCCGCCTTGATCAGGAGGAGGATCCCCACGGGCAATTCAAATACCAATCCAAACGAAAATATCAGGGTCATGACCAGGCTCAGGTATTCCTTGAGCGATGGCAACGCCTCGATTTCAGGAGAGGCAAAGCTTAAAAAAAACTTGAATGCCAAAGGAAATACAAACTCATACGCCAACGCGCCACCGGCAAAGAACAAGATGGGGGTGATGAACAAAAACGGCATGAAAAACTTTTTTTCATGCTTGTAAAGACCGGGTGCCACGAACAGCCATAGCTGTGAGAGGATCACGGGAACGGCAAGGAACAGTCCGGCATAGAAGGAAACCTTCATATAGGTGAAGAAGGCTTCATGCAATCCGGTATAGATCATCTTGGCATCGGGTCCAAGCACCTGCCGCAGAGGCGCGACCAGGAACGCGAACACCTCCTCGGCAAAGGAATAGCAGACAATGAAACCCGCCAGTACCGCAAGGACCGAGTTGGCGATCCGCCGCCTCAGTTCGATCAAATGGTCCAGCAGAGGGGCTTTGTCATCGAGTTCCTGGGTCATGGCATGGGTGTGGCGTCGGATTTGTTGATCGTTGTTTTCTGAGCCGGAAGCGACGGCGTGATCGTATCCTCGGAATCCGCAATCCCCGTCACCCGTGGCAAGGGTGGATCCTCTGGATGGACCGTTGTTTTCGGGGGATGCCGCCGTTCGAATTCATCCAGATTGATGCTGTCGCGAACTTCAGCGACGATCCGCTGCACCTGACGCAACCCCTTGGCCAGGGACCGGGCGACCTCGGGAAGGCTTTCCGGTCCGATCACGAGCAGGGCAACGACAATGACCACAAAAATTTCAATCCATCCCATACCCAACATGGGCGAACTCCATCGGAATGTCATTGACACCGAGTCAGGTGTTTTCCTTTTTGGTGGTCACCTCAACATCGACCATTTTGTTCGGGGTCACAGCATCGACCACTTCATCCTTTTCCGTCATGGCATCCTTGAAACTTTTCACCCCCTTGCCAAGATCTTTCATGACTTTCGGCAACTTACCCGCACCAAACACCACCAGGACAATCACCAGAATGATGATCAATTCCGAAGTACCCAGTCCGAACATGACCTTGAACTCCTTGCACGTTGACCTTACACATGGGTGAAACAACGACCCGTCGGCAGACACCCGAGCAAATCGCGAAAGCAACAAGTTTACAATAATGCCGGTGAAGACGCAAACCCGGTACAAATAAAAAATTGAAAGGGGACCCTCGAATGCCAGAATTGCCGGAAGTGGAAACCCTGTGTCGCGGACTCATGGGCGTTCTGGCAGGGAGGCGGATCAGAGGCGTGATCGTCCGCCGAACCGATCTGCGCTGGCCGGTGCCAGACCGGATGCTTGTTGAAAAACTGCCCGGTACCCGAATCATCCAGATTGCACGCCGGGCCAAATACCTGCTCCTGGAGACCGGAGCGGGATGGGTGATCGTTCATTTGGGCATGAGCGGCGTCCTGCGGATGGTCTCCGTGGATGCGGCCCCCGGCCCCCATGACCACATCGATGTATTACTGGATTCAGGCCAGGGATTGCGCCTGACCGATCCCCGACGGTTTGGCGCCGTATTATGGGGTGGATCCGATCCACTGGGACATGAGGTATTACGCCATCTGGGACCGGAACCCCTGGCGGAGACCTTCGACGGCCAAGCGCTTCATGCATTGATCCATCACCGGAAACGACCCATCAAAACCGTGTTGATGGATGGCCGGATCATCGCGGGCATCGGCAACATCTACGCCGTGGAATCGTTGTTTCAGGCCCGCCTCCATCCATTACGCCCGGCAACCACCCTGACCCCGGAGGAATGTCACCGGCTGGCACTGGCCATCAAGGATCGGTTGACCGCAGCCATTGCCCGGGGGGGAACGACCTTGCGCGATTTTCGTCATAGCGATGGTCGGCCCGGCTATTTTCAACAATCCCTGCGTCTTTATGGACGCGAAGGAACCCCCTGCCCGATCTGTAGCACCCCAATCGCAGCTTTGCGCCTGGGAGGGCGTGCAAGTCCTTTCTGCCCTGATTGTCAACAGAAAAAATGAGTGCGCTTTCGTTCTTTTCATTGCAAACCCAGGGGATTGTCATTGCGATTGCATCAAAAATTGTCCACAATATCGTCTCAAAATTAAGCCTTTACTTTCGTACCTCTTCGAAAATATTGGTATTGTACCAGTCCGTACCCATCGGAGAACAACCGGGTCATGAACAAAATCTTCCAACGTTACGATATTATCGCGACCATTCTATTTTTTCTCATTGCCATCCCAGCAGAATATTTTGAACTTTTCTCGCTGATTGAAGAACAGACCATTTCATTCCGCCATATCCTGCGCCAGAATTATGCGGATGAAGCGCGGATGCGTTTCCCTGCGGAACAAATCGTCCTCGTCAACACGGATGAATCGTTTTTCAAGGAATATAAAAGTTTTCCCCTCCGGCGGACCGATATCGGCAAAATTGCCGAAAACCTCAAGGAACTGGGTGCCCGGGTGGTCGCCATCGACCTTTTGATGGATTTTCCAAGCTCCTATCATGAGGATCAACCCACCGCCGCCTCTTTGAAAAAGGCAGCCCCCGTCCTGCTGGTGTCACAGGCCGACATTCATGACGGCACCTTTGTCCGACTGAACCAACCCACGGCGGAACTGGCGGCGGTGACTGAAAACGGATATACCAACATCGGCTCCCAGAGTGGTTTGGTCACGAGCCTGTCCCGATTGAAGGTATACCCTGAAATCGTTGAGAAAGCAAAAGCTTGGCCTTATGCCATCAAGGCGTTGGCAATGTATCTCGGGGTGGAACCGGAACTGTCACCGGGAGTGCTCCGCTTCGGACCCGATCTGAGCATACCGTTGGATCAGTTCAACAACATCTATATCGATTTCCCCACCCTCCCCCATGGAAGTCGTTTTCTCAGTCAATCGGCAGGATTTTCTGCCCTCGACTATCTGAACATTTCAGGGAAAAGTGAAGAAGAACTTTACGAACTGAGCTATCCGGTCAAGGACAGAATTGTCCTTCTTGGAGACACCTCGGAGGTATCACACGACTGGTTCGATACCCCGGTGGGGATGGTCTATGGGGTGGAAATCATTGCCGATGTGATCCAGACCATGCTCAAGGGGGGGCCGTTGCGCCCCGCATCGATCACCCAGGAGGCGTTGGTGGCGATGATACTCATGTTGGGCATGGTCGTTCTGGGGGTCATCAAACATCCGACGGTGCGTGTCCTGGTCGCCTTCCTGGTCATCTGCCTGTGGGGGGCCGGGGTGACGCTGGTGTACATCCACCAGGGATTGGTTTTTTCGATGTCCTACGCCCTCCTGGCCGCCATCATGAGTTTCATGATCATCAACATGCGCTACTACCTCCAGGAGATGAGCCAGAAAAAAATGATCAAGGGCGCCTTTGGTCAATATTTGTCGCCCAAGGTGGTGGACATCCTGGTCAAGGATCCCTCCAAACTTTCCCTGGGGGGTGAAGAACGGGTCATGACCGCCTATTTTTCCGACGTGGCCGGATTTTCCACGATTTCGGAAAAATTGACCCCATCGGAATTGGTCCAGTTGCTCAACGAATACCTGACCGCCATGTGTGGCATCATTGCCAAATACGACGGAACGGTCGACAAATTCGAGGGCGACGCCATTATCGCCTTCTGGGGTGCCCCGTTGGATCAGCCCAACCATGCGACGCTCTGCTGCCATGCCGCCGTCGAAATGCAACAATACATGGTCCAGTTGCGGGAACGTCTTGCCCGGGAAGGGCGGGCGGAACTGCGGGTCCGCATGGGGATCAATTCGGGACGGATGGTGGTGGGCAACATGGGGTCCAAGCAACGCATGGACTATACCATCATGGGTGATGCGGTAAACCTGGCGGCACGTTTGGAGGGTGCCAACAAGTTTTACGCCTCCGATACCATGATTTCCGATGCCACATTCAATCTGGCTAAAGATGACATCGACTGCCGGGTATTGGATACCGTGCGTGTGATCGGCAAGAAAGAGCCGGTTATCATTTACCAGTTGCTGGGCAAGAAAGGGGAAGTGACTGGAAAAATGGCTGATCTCCTCAACCATTACACGGCCGGACTGGAACAGTACCGTGCCAGAAACTATAAGGATGCGATTGGCCATTTTGAAAATGCGTTGGCGGTAATTCCAGGGGATGGTCCATCAAAGACCTATTTGGAACGGTGCACCGAATATCTTTCCAATCCGCCGCCTGCTGATTGGGATGGGGTGTTCGTATTCACTTCCAAAGGTTGATCATGGGCCATAAGAAGGGTTTAAATGTGTTTTGAACCCTTCTTAAACATTTAAATCCTTGATGGTGGAACAATTGATCCATCCAATTGTCTGTGACAGGAATGGGGCTTGATCCATATCCGCCAGTTCAGGAATCATCATCGATGACCCACCTCCCCTGGTACGACAGAGTTCCACGAACACGAATCTATCTTAAACTGCCAGAAATCCTGGCCGCCCTGGCCAACGTAACGTTTGCATCCTCTGCCAGCGGCACGCCGGTAGAACAATTTGAACGGGCATTTGCCGACATGATGGGGGTGGAAAAGGCGGTTGCGGAACCCTATGCCCGAACCGCGCTGTACCATCTGATCGCTGCCTGCCAATTACCTCCGGGCAGCGAACTCATCATGACCCCCATTACCATCCACGACATCATCAATGTCCTGTTAATCCGAGGCATCAAACCGGTCTTTGTCGATATTGATCCCCGTACCTATCAAATAGACCCGGATCAGTTGGCCCTTGCCATTACCCCAAAGACCCGTGCGGTACTGGTCACCCATCTGTTCGGCCTGGTCCCGGACATGGAACACATCCAATCCCTGTGCCACCAACATGGATTGCTCCTGCTGGAAGATGTGTCTCACGCCTATAACGCCTCCTGGAAAGGAAAAAAACTGGGCACCTTTGGGGATGCCGCTTTTTTTTCCCTTTCTTCACTCAAAGCCGTTTCCACCGGATATGGCGGGATGGCCATCGCCAAGGATCCGGAAATACTTCAACGCGTGCGCCAACAAGCCGATCTGCTGCCACCCGTCAGCAAAAGCCACCTGCGTGCCATCCTCTATCGCAACCTGATCGTCAACCTGGCGACGCAACCATCCCTTTTTTCCCTGTTCACCTTCCCCCTGGTCCGCTGGATCAGCCATCGCAATCCCGAAACCATCCGAAAGTTGCAGACGGACAATCCCCATGTGCATCGCCTGCATGAAATGCCCGATCGATGGCTTTGGAAATTCAATGATGTCCAGGCGAAGCTGGGTCTCTCCTGCCTCTCCCGGGTCATGGATTGGGATGAACGTCGGCGACACAATGCCCACATTCTCCTCAATCAACTCTCCCCGGTTGCCCAAAACCGGCTGCCGCAACTGCTGGAAGGTTCGTACCCGGTTTTTTGGCGTTTTCCCTTTCGCGCCCCCGAAGGAGCGAAATTTCGCCGATTCATGGCACAACATGGCGTCGATCTGACCACCACCTTGTTGCCCTGTTGTTCAACCATGCCCATCTTTGCCGACATTGCCCGGGAAACCCCGCATGCCCGGCAGGCGGTTCGTGAGGTCCACTTCCTGCCGGTGCATCCAACGATCCACCCTGACCGTATCATGACCCAGGCAAAGGTTGTGCTTGAATTCCTTGGGCAGGGAGGATAACCCATGTCCGCGAGAAAAATGGTCCACAGCCTGCTTCAAGGATCGATGATCAGGGCATTCCGGCCGGCATTGGGCAACCTTTACAGCATGATGACCGGCACCCCCAATTCGGGCTCGCCGTTTTATGTCTCATGGATCACCACCTATGGATGCAATCGCAAATGCCTCCACTGCGATTGGATCTGGACGCGCACATCTAAAGAGGATTTGAACCGGGAGCTGACCGTTGATGAAAAAATGACCGTCGCAGACCAGATCGCCCGATCCCAAACCTGGGGTGTGACCATCTCGGGAGGTGAACCCTTGATGTTGCCGGGAATCATGGACGTGTTGCGTCGCCTGAAGGAAGCGGGTAAACGGGTCAACCTGTGCACCAATGGCGTCCTTCTGCCCAGGTTCGCCAAAGACCTTCTTGACATGGACATTGATTCGATCACCGTCAGCATGGACAGTTTCCGTCCCGAAGAACATGACCATATGCGCGGCGTACCCGGTTCCTACTTGAAATCGATGGCAGGTCTGCGCGCCATCCAAAACCTGCGCGGGACAACCAAACGTCCCAACATCGTCATCAAGGCAGTGATCTCCTCCTTCAATTTCAAAGAAATGCCCCAGTGGGTCGAAACATTCCAAACCATCGCTGATGAAGTTGAATTCCAGCCGGTGCAAAACAATCTTGTCCATCAGATCAAAAGTGGCGAAGAATCCCTGCTGTTCCGACCGGAACATGAGGAAGAATTTCGCCAGGTGCTTCACGATCTGGCACAACGCTGGCGTGTATTCGACGCACCGTACTATCGCCATATGCCCGAATATGTGTTTCGTCCCCTGGAATTTTTTGACTCTGGCGGATTCAGGTGTCTGTTTTTTTCCTCATTCTACATGGAAATCAATCCCTATGGTGACGTGGGCTGTTGTCCAGGACAATATGTCCTGGGCAATCTGAAGAAAGATACACTCCTGGATCTTTGGCGCCGACCTGCCACCTGTGACCATCAAAAATCTTTGCGGTCCAAGGAGAATCGGTGCCTGTGTTGGACCTATAACAGCGTATTCAACCTGTACCTGCTCCCCATCTTTCGCCGGTCCCCCTGGATCAAGGATCCCTGAACCATGGAACCCGATACTTATAAAAACATGGCTGCTTCCCAGGATGTGCACTGGTGGTTCCACGGAAGAAGATTGTTGCTGAAGTCCATGATTCAGCGCCTGCCCTTACCACCCGATGCCCGAATTCTGGATGCCGGGTGTGGAACGGGAGCCAACCTGGACATGCTGCATCAATTTGGAACGGTGTGGGGAATGGAACCGAATGCATTTGCGTTGGAACGCGCAAAAACCAGATCCCATTCCATCGTCGAATACGGAACACTTCCCGACCAAATTCCTTTTGCTCCAATTAATTTTCACATGATTTCCCTATTGGATGTGTTATCCTGTTGCCAAGATGATGGCGCGGTAATCCGTGCCTTGTCAGCGCGATTGATCGATGGTGGCTGGCTGGTGGTCACGACCCCGGCCTATGGTTTCCTTTGGTCCAGTCACGACAATGCGCAGCACCATCACCGTCGTTATCATATGAATCAACTCCGATCCCTATTGGAACAAGGTGGATTAGAAGTATCATTCACCACCTACTTCAATACGGTACTTTTCCCCCTGATCGCAATGATTCGAATTTTCAAGAGGATTACAGGACTCTTTCATGGTGATGATACTGTCGCGTTACCGCATCCATGGCTGAACCATTTTTTCTTCCATATTTTATCTTTTGAGCGCAACCTGATCTCACGAGGAGTTCAGCTCCCTTTTGGCGTTTCCATTCTGGCCTTGGCGCAGAAAAAAGGCTGAACCCTGTACTTCATACGATATCAGATTTCAGGAACATTACCTATGGATCAGGCACCTGATAGAACCCATGAAGGAACAATGAGACGCGCTTTACTTTCAATTGTCACCCCATTCTATAATGAAGGAGAGGGCGTTCATGCTTTTTTCAATGAACTTTATGAAGAACTCGAAAAAATTCCGGATATTGACTGGGAGGTGGTCGCCATCGATGACGGCAGCCGCGATAATACGTTCAATTTACTCCTGGACCACAGTCATCGCGATGGGCGCATCAAGGTTTTAGAGCTTTCCCGGAATTTTGGCAAGGAACTGGCGCTCAAAGCAGGTTTGGACCATATTTCGGGAGATGTTGCCATCGTCATGGACGCTGATCTTCAGGATCCAGTGTATCTGATTCCCGGCATGTTGCAGCAATGGCGCAATGGGTTTGACGTCGTATTGGGAATTCGTGAAGATCGCAGTTCGGATACCCGCTTGAAACGTTGGACTTCCTCTGCCTTCTATACCCTCTTCAACATGATTTCCGACACCCAGATTCCTGTCAATGCGGGTGATTTCCGGTTGATGGATCGGAAAGTCGTCGAAATCCTGGGTACGATGAATGAATGCAACCGGTTCAACAAGGGAATTTTTGCCTGGGTTGGGTTTCGTACCACATCGCTGCCGTATGTCCGCCCCATCCGCCTTATCGGCCAAACCAAATGGAATTTTATTCAATTGTTACTGCTGGCCTGGCAAGGGGTGACCAGTTTTTCCGCTTTCCCCCTGAAACTGTTAACTGTCGGCGGATTATTCCTCTGCATCGTCACGTTCATCTATGGCTCGTTCCTGATCTTTGACACCTTGATTTTGGGAGGAGATGTTCCGGGATATCCATCGATCATGGTCACCATCCTGTTTTTTTCCGGAGTCCAGATGTTGAGTTTGGGCATTGTCGGTGAATACATTGGACGCATCTATTCTGAAACAAAAAAACGTCCCCCCTATGTCATCAGGAAAATCCACCAGCAGAAGCATGAATCTCATCAACACCAAGATCACAGATCCATACACACCTTCGGGGATCACCCGTTCCATCCAACACACTTCCGACATCATCAAACTTAAATTCCATCTCCATGTCAAACCTGATCAGCCCCCCCTTCCATACACAACCGCATGTGTCAGATGATCCGTGGTTCAAATTCCTGTCCATGCTGTTGTTGGGATCATTGGCTGCGATTTTTTCAATTACTTTTCTCGATTACGGTTATAGCTGGGAAGAGATATGGCATAATATATGGTACGGCAAAGCCATTGTAAGCTTTTTTGGCACCTTTGGTGAAGATAATCGCGCCATAAGGTACCTTGATCTTCAATTTTATGGAGGACTGTACGACACCATTGTCGAATTGATCGCTTGGCTAACCTCGTTGGATGGATTCATGGTCAGACGGGCGTGCAATGCGTCGTTGGGGCTTTTCAGCTTCATCGGGGTTTGGAAGACGGGTAACCTTTTAGCCGGAAGTCGCGGTGGTTTCTGGTCATTGCTGTTTTTAGCCACCATGCCCGCTTATTATGGCCACATTTTTTTCAACGCAAAAGACATCCCGGTCGCAACCGGAACCATCTGGAGCATCTATTATCTGATCCGCTTGAGCAGCACGCTTCCCAACCCCGGCACCCGTGATTTGATTCGTCTGGGATTGGCCATGGGGCTGGCCATGGGGGTGCGCATCGGTGGAATCATCCTGATCGCTTATGCCGGATTAATGCTGCTGCTCGGCATGATGATGGTCTGCGTGAACGGATCGCGTTTCCCAGTAAACCTTGCCAAAATTTCATGGGTCCGTATTGTCGGCATTCCTTTGGCAATCGCCTTTCTGCTCATGATCGTGTTCTGGCCTGCGGTATTACATGATCCACGCGTATTGATCGAATCATTTGAATCGGCCCGTCATCATATCTGGGGAAAAACTGTCTTACTGAATGGCAACTATATCAAGGGAGAAGAACTTCCCTGGGGATATCTTCCAACCTATTTCTCGATTACATTGCCCGAATTATTTGAAATTGCATTTCTCCTCGCCATTCCATGGGGCCTTTTTAACATGATCAAAGGATGGATGAATGGTAACCGATTATTGACACAGGGCCTTTTCCTGTTATTTGTGTCGATTTTCTTTACACCCATCTATGCCATCGTCAATCATGCGACACTCTATGATGGTACCCGCCATTTCCTCTTCATCATTCCACCGATGGCAGTTCTTTGTGGAGTGGCATTGACCTCTTTTTCTCACTTTCTAACCCGATATCCCAGAATAATCCGATATTCTCTGGCTGGAATGACCATCATTTATTTTTCATTTCATATTTATACCATGGCCCAATTACATCCCTATCAATACACCTATTATAACCGTTTCATCGGCGGTCTTCCGGGAGCCGCAAACCGATTCGAGACCGAATATTGGATCACTTCATATCGTGAAGCGGCGGATCTGATGGTCGCTCATGCAAAAAAACAAGCGGCCCGGGAAGGTGTTGACTTTCAAAAACGCCACTTCACGGTCGGCGTTGCCTTTGTTGCAATCAATATCCAATCGATCATCCCCCCCAACATGACCGTACTTGAAACCAGCAAGATCAAAGACCCTGACTACATCATATCAACCACACGATGGAATACAGATCGTCAATTCGATGCCATGCCCACCATCGCACGGGTTGAACGCCAGGGAGTCGTCTTTTCCGTGGTCAAGGCGAAAAACCCATGATCCATAAGAGAAAAATTGTGATGTTTTCCCAAATGAAGTCGATCTGCCCATCTTTGTCCACAGGAATGCTTGCCCCCATCAGGCACATTGGGGATAATCACGCATGTGGGTTTCATAACACCCGCGGATCTTCGACGTGTGTTCCAAAGAAAGACCTCCCGAAACGTCACAGGTCAAAATTTCCCGGGGAGGATGATGTGCATTGTTTTTTTATTCAAGAGAGGGATTCATGAGCGGATCTTCCAACGTGGACTTCTCTACTTCCGAGACCGACTACCACAATCCCATCAGCCTGGTGGAAGATTATGTCATCCGCCAGGATTGGGGGGCCGAAAGGTCCAACGAATTTGAATTGTGGGCCGAAGTTCCAGGTCAATGGGGAAGTCAGCGCCTGTGGGCTGTCTATCATGACGACACCTGTTTTTTGCAACTCAACAGCTATCTGAATCTGAAAATACCACCACGGCAGACCCAAAGGTCGAGCCACCTGATCACCATGATGAATGAACGGGTATGGCTTGGCCATTTTGAAATTTGGAGTGAGGAGCAAATCCCCGTCTTCCGCGTGGTCGTCCCTTTGCGCAACAGCGAACTCAAGGAGGAACAGCTGGAGGACATCATGTCGGCCATCCAGGAGGAGACGGATCGCTTTTTCCCAGCATTACAATGGGTTATCTGGGGTGGGAAAACACCGGAGGAGGCCATTGCCGCAGCCATCATCGATACCGAAGGTGAAGCGTGAATTCGGACGCTTGATCCATTGGAAATGTACGCTCCAGGGAGATGCTGCTCAGTCGGGATTGACCCATGCGCTTGCCAGCTCAGCGGCAAAACCAAACCTGTTCTGCCGCTGGGGTGACCACATGAGGTACGTTCAACGCGCTCGATCCTTTTCTGCGTCCATATGGATTTAATCTGGTTTTCCAGTCCATCAGGAGCCGTCCGAAGATGGAACCATTCCCTGAAAAAACATCCATTATTCCACAGGTCATGTAGTCAAAATACCGCCTGAGAAGTCGAAAATCCCGCTTTTCGCGTACTGAGGCGCGCCGCGGTTTCGGAAATGCTGATTTTGTAGGCTTTGGAAGCCAGCGTGGTATCCTTGGACACCATATCCATGCTATTGACGGCCAGCGACTCGAAAAAAGCAATCTGATGCTTGCTGGCATTGGCTTTGGTACGTTCCGCCAATCCATGAGCCGCAGCCTGTCCCGCATCTGAGGAGAACATGTGATTGACGCCGTAGATGCTCATAAACTACAACTCCTGTTAATCGGGCCACGGATGAAAACGATATCCTGATGTTCATTAAGCACCAGGGTATCTTTTTTTTCGGCTGTGGGGAAGGGAAATCCTCACCAACGGTTGCATTTGGCTGCCAGGCGAACACACGAGCCATTGGATAAGAAAGCATCTCTTGATATGCTAGAGGGTACTTGTGGCAACTCTATTGAAGAACCGGAATTCAAATTCCCTTGAGGCGACAATGCAGCCTTCCGGTTCAACCTCCAAAGACGTACCGGGGAGAAAAGTTTCTATGGAAAGCATCAAAAACGACGTGATGGAATATTTGTTCGCACCCCATCAAATCGATCAAATCGTCTACGGCGATTGCCGGGACCCGTTTGCAGCATTGGGGATGCACCCGATTCCGTCCGGTGGCGTGAGTGTGCGTGCCTTTCTGCCCGGGGCACAGTCGGTTGAATTGATCAACCGCGACACCGGGGAAAAAGTGTGTGACATGACGAAGATTCGTGATGAAGGATTATTCGTCGCCATTCCCCGATCCATGAAGGAAATGTTTGGCTATCGGTTCCGTGTCGATTTTGGCAACGGACCCCTGGAGATGGAAGACCCGTACCGGTTCTGGACGGTTCTTGGCGAAATGGATGCCTACCTGTTCTCCGAAGGTCGGCACTGGGAAATCTACAATCGTTTGGGGGCACATTCGCAAACACTCGACGGTGTCGATGGCGTTCTTTTTGCTGTTTGGGCACCCAACGCACGACGTGTCAGCGTGGTCGGCACCTTCAACAATTGGGATGGTCGCCGTCATGCCATGCGCCTTCGGGTGGAATGCGGCATCTGGGAACTGTTCGTCCCCGAGGTCAAACCAGGCGACCTGTACAAATATGAAATCAAGGGCGCTTATGGTGATCTGCTCCCCTTGAAGTCGGACCCCTATGGCCGCGCCTTTGAACCCCCTCCCGGCAATGCCTCCATTGTTGTGGGCAAAAGCAAACATGATTGGCAGGACGATGCATGGATGAAAAGCCGGCAGGCTTCCGATCCGTTGCATCAACCCATGGCCATTTACGAAATCCATCTTGGTTCATGGAAGCGCAATCCCAACGAGAACAATCGCTATCTGACCTATCGTGAACTGGCGGATGATCTGGCCGAATATTTGACCGAGATGGGATTCACCCATGTAGAACTCCTGCCCATCACCGAACACCCTTTTGACGGATCCTGGGGATATCAGCCCACGGGATTGTATGCCCCGACCTGTCGCTTTGGGACTCCAGATGATTTTAAATATTTCGTGGATCGTCTCCATCGCGCCAACATCGGTGTTTTCATGGATTGGGTTCCGGGCCATTTCCCGACTGATGGGCATGGTTTGGGACGGTTTGATGGTACCGCCCTGTATGAACATGACGATCCGAGACAGGGCTACCACCAGGATTGGAACACCCTGATCTATAATTTTGGTCGGACGGAAGTTACCAATTTTCTGGTAGCCAACGCCTTGTTCTGGGTCAAGGAATATCATCTGGATGGCTTGCGCGTCGATGCCGTGGCCTCCATGCTGTACAACGATTACAGTCGGCAACCGGGTCAATGGATCCCGAACTATTATGGCGGCAACGAAAACCTCGGGGCCATTGCCTTCCTGCGCTCCCTGAACGAACAGATCTACGCCCAGGGGCAAGGGGCCATCACCATCGCCGAGGAATCGACCTCCTGGCCCATGGTTTCCCGGCCCACGAGCATGGGTGGACTGGGATTCGGCTTCAAATGGAACATGGGATGGATGCATGATACCTTGCAGTACATGGCCAAGGATCCGGTTCATCGTCGGCACCATCAAAACAATCTGACGTTCGGCATGCTTTATTGCTACAGTGAAAATTTCATCCTTTCACTGTCCCATGACGAAGTCGTTCACGGCAAAAAATCCCTGTTGGACAAAATGTCGGGTGACCCCTGGCAACGTTTTGCCAATCTCAGGACCTATTTCACCTTCATGTTCACCTATCCTGGAAAAAAATTGCTGTTCATGGGGATGGAATTTGCACAGGGACTGGAATGGAATCATGATACCAGCCTGGATTGGCACCTTTTGGACAACGTCCCATTTCATCGTGGGGTATGGCGTCTGGTACGTGATCTGGGACAGCTTTATAAAAGCAATTCTGATGTTTATGGTCTGGATCATGAACCGGGCGGTTTTGAATGGATCGATTGCCATGATATGGACCAGAGTGTCATCTCCTACATCAGGCGGACACGCAACAGCACCGGTGCTGTCGTCGTCGTTTGCAATTTCACGCCAGTGGTTCGGGATAATTATCGTATCGGGGTGCCCAACCCTGGAACCTATATTGAACGCATCAACAGTGACGCCCATGAATATTGTGGCAGCGGTGTCGGCAATCAGGGACAGGTGATTGCCGAGGAAATACCCGCCCATGGCCGTCCTTATTCATTGAACCTCAAACTGCCACCTTTATCAGGGGTGGTTCTCATCCATCAGCCCTGAGATCAAAAAAAGGGGGGGGATGCCCTATCCCCCCCCTTTCCTCCAACGTACCCCCTGGGCGATCAACATGGTTCTGCTTTGTCACATACATCAACTGGAAAGGATGGTGTTGACAGTTGATTGTTATGTATAAGAATTATTAAGAGAAAAAGGGGGCTTGGGGATTGCCCTCAGGATTTTGATCATGTCTTTGTTTTTCTACGAGCC
The DNA here is from genome assembly GCA_002753735.1 of Magnetococcales bacterium DCbin4. Taxonomy (GTDB): domain Bacteria; phylum Pseudomonadota; class Magnetococcia; order Magnetococcales; family UBA8363; genus UBA8363. The sequence continues at coordinate 9,632 of PEAN01000017.1, read as the reverse complement.
ACCTGCCCGAAACAAAATTCCTGCAAAACCCATGCGGTAAGATCGCTTCGGGTAAACGGGCGCTCAGTAGACATGAAGATCGTCAAATTCGATTATTATATCAACAAGTTCGACCAGAATATCCCGCACCTCCCCCGAAGTCGTCGCCCCAGTGAGTTGATGGATGCGATTGAGGATCCTCCCCCAAAGATCCAAATGATCGATATCAATCTGCGCCGCCAGAATCGTCAAGGATTCCAGGGAAACCAGGATCATGCGGGCATCCTGCACCAGTTTTTGCGCCAATTCATCAGAAAGGCCCCGCTCCTTGACTTCCCACCGAACCTGAACCATCGAAGGGGACGAACTTTCCCGCATATCTTGACGCTCCGCACACTCCAAAGGGCGGATCAAAAATGAGACGGTACTTCTCAAGGCAAGTTTATGGCTACGCTTGGCATAAAGGGTCGTCCGCTTCTCATAGATGGCAAATACCACCACCAAGAACGCCCCCTGCAAACAAAATCCAATCAACTGGGGCAAAAGCGTCAGACTCAGGTCGGCTTCGGCATACAGCCACAGCGTCAGGAAGGGCGCCGCCGCAAAAAAAACGACCAGAAAGATCAAATACAGGGCCACCAGCCCCTTCATGAACGACAAGTGCCGTCCCATAATCGAGGGAATCATCTAACCTCTCCAAGTGTCGGACCACCTCGGACAATGGATGCCGTATCACTGACAACACGCACCCACAGTTTCTTAAACCATCTGCCCCTTAATGTGTCACCTGTTGCGTATCGACCAAACAGGATTCCAATGTATTCCCGGAAAGGATAATGGTTCCATGGCGCAAAATGCTGTCCACATCCAGGTATCTGAATTCGTAGACCCGTTTTAAAACCAACCGTCCCGCGTCATTACGTTTGATGCCCATGTGACTCAAGGCCACCGTGTCATCCAACAATTCCACCCCCATCCGCCGACACAAATCCCGTGCCGTCTCGTGAGACTTTTCCTTTGCCCGCATGCTGGTAAACCAGATCCATCCGATTCCCAACACAATCCCTGTCGCCATCAGTTCCATGACATCAGGCCAAGCCGCCTCACAATTCCGCCAAATCCGCCTTGCCAAGATCGGCAAACTGCAGGCGGGATTTTATCTTTGCCATGACCATTCCGGTACACTCCTCGACCGATTTTTTCGCAGTCTCAAGCACCAGATCCGGGTGATCCGGTTTTTCATAAGGAGATGAAATACCGGTAAAATCGCGTATTTCCCCCTCCCTGGCCTTTTTGTATAGCCCTTTGACGTCCCTCGCCTCACAGACTGCAAGCGGACAATCACAGAATACTTCGATGAAATCTCCCGCTGCCATGAGGTTTCTCACCTTCTGCCGGTCCGCCTTGAAGGGAGAAATGAATGCAGCCAAAACGATCACCCCCGCCTGGGTCAACAATTTTGCCGCCTCACCCACACGCCGAATATTTTCACTCCGATCACTGTGGGAAAACCCAAGGTCGGCACACAGACCTCGACGGACATGATCGCCATCCAGTGCAAACGTGCGATACCCCAACCGGTATAACTGCTCTTCCACAGCATAGATCATGGTGGATTTGCCAGAACCCGAAAGTCCGGTAAACCAGACCATGAAGCTGCGATGCCCCTGCAACCGCTCCCGTTCATCACGGGTAATGGACATGACCTGCCAGACGACGTGCGCGTTTTTCTGGCCTGTATTATTTGCATTCATGAGAGCGATTCACGAAAAATAGCAAAACCTGCCCGGGAGATTGAACCTGCCGCAATCCCCCACTCCCCAATCCTCAACAACACCCCTGTGCTTTGGTGAACCTTATTTTTTATCGACCGCAGCCAACATGGCGGCCATTTGATCTTTGAGCTGAAGTTTTCTTTTTTTCAACCGTTCCACGGAGAACTGGTCCATCGTCCGCCCCGATTCGGCGATCTGTTGCTTGAGCATTTGATGTTCCTGATGAAGCGCCTGGAACACATCATTGTTTGCCAAAAGGGTTTGAACCAGATCAGCCTGATCCTCGAACATTTTTTTCTCCTGTCATTGGTTGGTAGGGATGGAACCGATGATTTCCAATCCAACGGTTGGACCTTAAAGACCGGTCATCATTCAAAACCTCCGTCCGGCAATTCGCCCGCCTGCCCTCGTTGGATGGCCTCTCTGGCCAGCCTGTCGGCCGCCTCATTATCCACATGACCCGCATGGCCCTTGACCCAGTGCCATTCTATATCATGTCGTTGGCAAACGGCATCCAATCTTTTCCACAAATCGGCGTTCATCACCGGCTGACCATCCTTTTTCCGCCACCCCCGAAGTTTCCAGTTGGGCAACCATTGCGTCATGCCATTGCGGACATAGGTGGAATCGGTCGTCAAAATCACATGACACCTCCGCTTCAAGGCTTCAAGGCCATGGATTGCTGCCAACAATTCCATACGGTTGTTGGTGGTGTCGGCATGATAACCACGGAGAAATTTTTCATGCGTGCCATAGCGCAGGACGACGCCCCAGCCCCCCGGACCGGGATTGCCGCTACAGGCCCCGTCAGTATACAAACTGACCCGGCCCGGAACCACCGTTGTTTCGGAAAGTGTTGGCTCCAATGTACGATATCCATCCTGGTGTGCGTGTCATCGGTGAAGAAGGTATGATATACATTGGGCGTGTTGTCTGAAAGATTTCATTTCGGAACCCATTCACTGAAGGATTCAACCCATGGCAATGGTTCTCGTGACCGGAGTTGCCGGTTTCATCGGCTTCCACCTGACCCAAAGACTCCTGGAACGCGGGGATCGGGTCGTTGGCGTGGACAATCTGAATGATTATTATGATCCGGATCTGAAACGAAACCGGTTGAAACAGTTGCAGGCATGGCCGGAGTTTCAATTCGTCCATCTGGATCTGTCGCATCGGGAACCGATGCAACGTCTGTTCACCAGCCACCATTTCGATGTCGTCGTCAACCTGGCCGCCCAGGCGGGCGTCCGCTACTCCATTGAAAACCCGGATTCCTATGTGCAGACCAACCTGGTCGGATTTGCCCACATTTTGGAGGGATGCCGCCATTCAGCCGTTGGCCATCTGGTGTTTGCATCATCCTCGTCGGTCTATGGTGCCAACACCCTCATGCCTTTTTCGGTGCATCAAAACGTCGATCATCCCCTTTCACTGTATGCCGCCAGTAAGAAGGCCAATGAACTCATGGCCCATACCTATGCTCACCTGTTCCGGCTCCCCGCCACCGGTCTCCGTTTTTTCACCGTATACGGTCCCTGGGGTCGCCCCGACATGGCACTGTTCAAGTTTACCCGCGCCATCCTCGACAACCAACCCCTCGATGTTTTCAACCATGGCCAAATGCAGCGCGATTTCACCTATATCGACGATATTGTCGAAGGGGTCATCCGGACCATGGATCGTCCTGCACAACCCGACCCGGATTGGAACAGCAAACACCCGGATCCCGGCAGCAGCAACGCGCCCTACCGCCTCTACAACATCGGCAACAACAGTCCCATCGAATTGATGCGCTACATTGAGGCACTGGAACAATGTCTGGGCAAGAAAGGGGAGAAGAACATGCTGCCGATGCAACCCGGCGATGTCCCCGCCACCTGGGCCGACATTGACGATCTGGTGGCTGATATCGGATTTAAACCACAAACCAGCATTGAAACCGGAGTCGAACGCTTCGTACGCTGGTACCGGGATTATTATCAGGTCTGACTGGCGTGACACGGTCAAGCATCCGGTTCAAAACCTACACCGCACTTCTTCTGATCGCCCTGGCAACCATGGCTGCGGGGGGAACGATGGTTCATACCATTGAGCGCGTCAAGGAAGACACCGATGTGGTCGTGGCGTTGGACCGCCAACGAATGCTGACACAGACCATGGCCAAGGCCGCCATGGGTTACGTCCTGGCCAAAAGCGGATCCCAATCCCTGGAACAGCAGGTACGCACCCTGGATGCCTACCTCACGCAACTTGAACGCACATTGGCGACACAATCCCCCCCATCCCCCCCCCCCCCCACCAGCACTCCGTACTGCCCCGCTCAGACCCTTCTCCGTCAGACCAACCAAGCTTTTGGCACCCGCATGGAAATCCCCATCACCATCCTGGGGCTGCATCCCCTGAACCCGGACAATCGCCTCCAGGACGCCATCGACCGCCAAGCCTTCGACTGGCTGCAAACCCATCCCGGACAGTTGTTCAGCACCGCCACGAAAGGGGATGAACCGTTGAAGCTGCGATTTTATACCGCCATTCCCCTGGATGAAGCACCCTGCGTCTCCTGTCACCAAGGCGATGAAAAGACCAAACCCATGGGGATCCGGCGTTTTGGCTTCCATTTTTCCGGTGATATCGCCCTGGGAAAGGCGGAACTCGAACCCAGTCTGATCGAATATTATCTGTCGCGGGATCTGTTCAAAGCAACTCTGATGGCGCTTCGGTATGGTGGAACGTTGCCTTTGGAACGGGCGGGTGGGATGGAAAAACACATCGAACCCCTTGATGTCCCTGCGGTCAAAACCCGTTTGGAAGCGATGGAAACCCTGTTCAACCAGTTCACCGCGTCGGTGCAGGAATTGTTCAAGGCACCGCTGGGCTCGGATGCCTATCGCCAGGCCCGGCAAGCCATCAGCGAACACTCCAACCGGCTGCGCGCCATCAGCGAAGATCTGGTGCAACGTCACACCGCGCTGCTTGTGCGCGAACAGGAAAAAAAAATCCTTCTGGTCGCCACCGTGGTTTTGGTCATCATCCTGGTCGTCATCCTGGGTGCGGCACTCACCATTCGGCGAACACTCCTCACCCCCCTGGCAACCCTGCATGAAGCCACCCGGGAACTGGCGAACGGAAATCTCAAAGCCCGCGCCCATCTGGTGCGGCACAACGATGAAATCGGCCAGATGGGGCAGGCGTTCAACTTCATGGCGCAACGCCTGACCCAAACCATTCAACGCCTGCGCCTGCATTCGGGAAGCCTGGCGACACTGACACGGGCGTTGGTCGAACTGGAACGGACCATGGACAAGAACATACGCACCGGATCGGTACTGAACCGGCAGGCGGAAGGATGGATGCGGCATCTGGAACAAACGTTGGCACAGATCCCCGAACCCTTCAGTCCCACCAGCCCCCCCCCGGACCTCCTGGCCGATCTGCGCCTCCATGCCAGTCGCTTGAACGCCACCATGACCGAGGCAATGAAACTGTCCAACATCAATTATGGGGTGTTGGATCATGCCCGTCTGTTGACCTCCAACATTACCGAGGTCAACCAATCGTTACATGAAACCGAACAGGGTCCATCGACCGGAGAATCGGTATTGACGACGCTCAAACAGGACTATCTGTACTGGCTTGGACACATCATCACCGTCATCCGCGATCCCCACCAGAGCAGTCCCGCCATTCCTGACCCATTGCGCCACCCCGAAAACCTCCCCTCCAGCCGCTGGCTTGCCACGGAGGGCGCCACACTTCATGGTCATTCGGAGCTGTTCCCCCATCTTCTGGCAGCCCACATGGAATTTCAACGCGAAGCGGCGGAAGCCCTGAACACCCCCCGCCCCATGGATCAGGGGGAAGCCCTGCATTGGATGGAACGCCTGGATGCGATCCGCAAAAGGATTTTTTTATATCTTGACCGGATTCATACGGCAGCCGATCATTGAATCAGGATGGATCGGGCATTTTTTGGATTGAATGCAACCTGTCACTCCACTGGCCTCCGGTTCATGATGGGTTTCGGGAAAAAACAACATGAACGGACCCATTCTCCGCGATATACCCAACCAAGAACACAAGGAATTCTGGCAGAAGGAGCGCAAAAGTGTGTTGTTCCCCCTGCCATTCCATTGACACAAAGGGGGGAACCCCTTTTTGTTCCTGACGATTGATTTCACTCGAAAGGCATCCTGAATGGGTATCACCATCACACGCGCCACCACCAACGACCCCATCGCTCGAGAACTCCGTCAGGCCACCGCCCGCCAGCCATGGATCGGCCCCTTGATGAAATTTTTCGCCTTCATGGCACCCACCGGCTTTCCCAAAAGGGTGTTTTTTCAATTTGCCCAACAACTCCCGCCCCCCCTCAATGCCGCCGATCCCGACCACTGCAACCCCCTGTTCAATGATCTGGATGATCGCGGCCTGGTGTTGCATTCCAAGGTGGACCTCCATCTGTTCGGTCCGGTACTCGCATCGGTACGCAAAGGGATCCCCTCCGCCCAGGCGACCCGGATCATCGAGCAGGCCGGACGGTTTCTGTTGGCAACCCTCCCCCTGCAAGGAACGCCCACCGTCTTTCCCCATGAACTCAACCGCCTTTCCTGGCATGCCCTGGTCCTGGCGGAACATGCCATGAAGATCGGCAACCACGCCACTGCCACCCACCTGATGCAATGGCTCGACCGATCCGGACGCAAACTGATCACCTCATGGCCCGACCGCGCCGTCAACTGTCACCAAAGTGCTCTGCACCTGTCCCAACGAATTCTGGGTCCCCAACATCCCCTCACCATCGTCCGCCTGAACAACCTGGGTGAAACCTGGCGTCGCCTCAAGGAACCCACCCGGGCACAACATTGCCTGCTGGGTGCCATCGCCCTGCTGCAACAACACCCTCCCGGGTATCGTCACCTCGAAGCCAATATCCTTGGAAATATCGGACTGCTACAGATCGACCAGAGACAATGGGAAGAGGCATACACCACGTTCCACCGCGCCTGGTCCATGGCCAATAGCACCCGTGGATTGGATGATCCCCTGATCTTCCTCTGTGTCAACAACCTGGCCCGGATCCTGATCGGTAGAAATGACCTTCAAGCAGTGGTTGACCTGCTCCAACAGGCGTTGGAACGTCACAACCAGATCAACCATGCCGTTCCCCATCTGAATATTGCCGTCATCCTCAACAACCTTGCCTTTGTGCAAAAAAAAATGGGCTGTACGGAAGGAGCCAACGACTCCTTGCAGCAAGCCCTTGTCACAGCCCTGAAATTTTTGCCCGAAGACCATCCGCAGGTCATTCGGATCCGAGAAAACCTTCACCCCTTGAATCTATCCTGACCCATCGGCATGCAGGTCAACCCAACCCGGGTGGATGGGATGAAACACCCCATCCACCCCTCGAACCTCACCAGCCGATCATCTCCATGTTGTCGAACTCGATGAGGGTCCCATCCTCCAACGTAATGGTGCCCGAGGCATTGGCCCCCTCGAACCGGATCTGTTGGTTGACCTCATCGATGGTAAAGTTGGCCGCCGTTTCCAACGTCCAATTGCCGTCGGGATTGGATGCACTGAGCGGTCCACCCGAAACATTTTCCAGGTGAATGGCATCCACCCAACCTTCGCCCTCACCTCCATTGACCTGATCATGCCCTTGATCATTGCCGATGATGAACAGATCATTGCCATCACCGCCATCCATCACATCATCACCCGCACCACCACCGATGACGTCGTCACCGCCCATCCCGGCAATGATGTCATCCCCCGCACCGGTCACAATCACCTCGTCACCATCATTACCGGTAACGTTGCGATCCACCCCCGCATCCGCCGAAGAATCCGCTTCTTCGACCATGGCCGGGAGCGAGAACACCAATTCCCCACCATTGGAAATCTTGACAAAATCGTCATGAACCGCACCCCTGGTCAATTGGCCCGCCGTTTCCGCTTCCAGGGCAACCCCATTGACCTCAATGGAATCGACCAGAATATGGGAATTGGCATGCACCGGTTCGATGCGGATTTCATGGGCCTGGTCTGAGGCAAGGTTCAAATTGTCAATCGTGATGGTGTCCCAGCGGTCATGACCATGGCCATGATCACGACCATGATCATTGGCCATCTCCGCAGTAAACCGTCCCACGGTCTCGCCATCGACCACCAGATCGAAGGCGCCACCGTTGCCGAATCCGCCCTTGGCGACATGAATCGCCAGGACATCATCGCCCGTCCCTTCCACCTCCCGTCCATCAGCGCCGTAACGTCCACCCGAACGGGAACCATGCCGGGAACCACCACGTCCGGCGTGTTCCTCCCAATCCACCGTCAATGCCCCTTCGGTCAGATGGAGGTTGTCGCCATCCCGGGTCGTCACTTGAACCCCGAGGACGAATCCCGGCTCGGCATCTTCCGGAGGGATGATGCCCAGATTGGGAACGCTCCAGGAAATGGCATCGCCCGCATCATTGAAGGCAACCGGCATCAGGTGTTCCGCACCGATGATCCAACTTTGACCATCCGCCCCCGGCACACCCAGAGTCAACACTGCCCCTTCGGGAACACCCGTCACCACGATCCCTCCCGCCAACGATTCGGAACCATCCGTATCATGCAGATTAATCTGCAATCCCAAAGGAACGACATGCTCGTCACCATCATGCGATCCGCCATGATTCGATCCACCATGCCGCGAATCATCGTCACGTCCGCCGCCATGCCGTGAATCGTCGTTCCGTCCGCCGCCACGCCGCGAGTCGTCGTCACGTCCATGCCGCGAGTCGTCGTCACGTCCATGCCGCGAGTCGTCGTCACGTCCATGCCGCGAGTCGTCTCTACGCCCCCCCCGATCATCACCATCACCACTGCGCGACCCACCCCTGCGACCACTGCGACTGAGATCATCATTTTCAGCAGCGAGGACAGGTTCCGGGACACTGAATGTCACGGCATCGGCCAGGGGATGCACCACGATTTCCATCTGGCCATCGGTTACCCGGGCCTGATCACCCTCCATGGTGACCAGGCGGACACCGATTGAAAAATCAGCATCGCTGTTCCGGGGTGGCGTGAGGGTCAGGTTGGGGACTTCCCATGCGACCGGATCACCAGCGGCATTATGGGCAGTCACCACCAATGCATCCTGAGGGATGACCCAGGTATGGCCCGGACCCGCTTCACCGACATTCAAGGCAGCCCCTTCCGGAATATCGGTCAACACCACATTGCCCGACAACCGTTCGGAACCATCCTGATCCTGGAGTGCAAAAGAGAGATCCAGAGGAATGGTGGTATCTTCGTCCCCCGCAGCCCGGGTCAAGGCCAGATCAGCGGCATCGGCCACGGGTGTCACGGCCACATCCAGACGGCTCTCCATGGTTGCCAGATCCGAACCATCCTGGACCGTCACCCGGATCCCCAAGCTGAAGTCATCGCCCGCATTTTCAGGCGGTGTCACCGTCAGGCCAGGAATGTGCCATGCGACCGGATCGCCATTGGGGTTGGTTTCGAGGACGGCCAGGTGTTCCGTGGGGATGGTCCAGGTATGATCGGGACCCGCTGCACCCAGACTCAGCACAGCACCTTCCGGCACATCGGTAATGATGATCCGTCCCTGAATTGATTCGGAACCATCCTGGTCATTCAAGGCAATGCGCACTTCCAGGGGAATGGCCGAATCTTCCATCCCCGCAGCATTGTTCAACACCAGCACCGGCACATCGGCATCGGGGGAAACATCGACATGGATCGTCCCCACCACCGCTGCGGAATCATCGCCATCATACGACACCGCACGCACCGTCAGGGTGAAATCATCCCCCGAATCCGCCGGAGGCGTGATGGTCAAACCCACCAGATCTTCCGTCGACA
>PEAN01000102.1 GCA_002753735.1 Magnetococcales bacterium DCbin4 | reverse complement strand
GACGGGGCGGGGAGACCCGCCTTATTGACGGCAAGGTTTCCTGGCAAGGAATTTGGACGCGGAATCGTTTTTTTTTCCAGAGCGCCTTCCTGTGCCGGCGATGGGGCAACGGGTGGCTTGTGAAACAGATTGGTGGCCTTGCCCATGGCCTGCCGGCGTTGAATATCACTTGCGGGTGGTGGTGGCAATTCCGGGGCGGGAGCGATATGAGCCTCCTCTTTCTTGACCTGGAATATGGGTTGCGAAGCATTTGTACGGGGGGTCGCACGCGGAAGGGGGGGGGCCTGGAAATTGCCGACCCCTGACGTTCCTGGCGACTCCGACGTGGACAGGGTGTTGATCCCGGTATCGGGGGCGAAGGGGACATCATGGAGCGATTCCGAACGCTTGCGACGCAAGTCCACCCGGTGGGCCGTAGGGGTTCCGATGTCCCGATGCGTGGACAACGAGGGGATATTCGGGCGACGGCTGCGGGTGGCAACGGCCTGGATCCAGCCCGTTTTGGTTTCGGTGCTGTTGGGGAGCGATTCGGGGGCGGATGGCGGGGCATCGGGTGCCGCCTTCCCGGTCCCCGGGGCATGAACAGGTGTCGTATCCATTCGACTTGACCCCGGATTTGATGCTGGACCCGACGCAGTTTTGACCGGGGGGGGGGCCGTAACGTTCCATGACCGTTCGGTTACCGGTCGTCTGTTTTCCCGGGGGGCCTCGACACGGGCGGCGGCGGGCGGGGTGCGTTCAGCTACCGGGGATGAACGGCGCAGGGGAGGGTCCCTCAAGGGGGAAGGTCTGTCGGGGGAGACATGTTCCGTCATCCCAACCACCGATCCGTCACGGCTTTGTTCCTCCTTCTTGAGTTTCTCCTTGAGGAAACGATTGAGCGGTGCATCCTCTCCCGCTTCGTTCACTTCTGGAGCGGATTTCATTTCCTTCGGATGGGTTGAAGGCGTTTGATTCGCATTCTCCCGGGGTTCGGGGGGGGCTTGCCCTTGGTCCAGCAATCTGAGTTCCGAGGGGGATGGAATTTTTCTGGTGTCACCGCGTTGGGCAAGTCCTGAAGATTCATGCGATGCGGCGGGTTCAAAGCTGGTCGGGGTGAGGGTATTGGGGAAAGGGGGGGATGCGTTGGTTTGCATTGAGGATGGTTCCTGGCCTTGCCCGGTACGGGTGAGTGATGCTGTGGCTTCTTTGAGTGCGGATAATCCCCGCATGACATGTGCCCTGGATCGGGTCGTTTCCTGTTCCATGACATATTTTCCACGATTCGCCAAGTTTAATTGCCAACTCCATGGCGCAATGGTTTCGGCGGTTGATGGCATGGAGTCAAAGCGGTCAGAGCCCAGCGTTCGACCGCACCCGACATTATTTCAGAATGTGTCCACTTTTTAAAGGTTACTCCACCATCATGAGGTCTTGGAGGGCTTTTTTTCAAGGATTTGTCGCAGGCGTCCCAGGTTTTTGGCAAGTTGTCGTCCTTCTCCGGGACTGATGCGACCCGTTTCAAGGGCATTCAGCAGCCTTCCCCAGTATTGATCGACCTCCCTCAGCGTGGATGGGGCGGAAACGGTCAACGCGTCGTGTGTTTTCCCGGTGACTTCCGGGGGGGCCGGTTGAGGTGGATCGGCTGCCGGATCTGTGTGTTCCCGGGGGGCGGGGGCTGCCGACAATGGGGGATGTCGTCTCCGCGCAAGGAAAGAGTGGGCCGCATCAAGACTGAAACGTTGGATCCGACGGCGAATGGGGGGGCTGGGTGCGCGTGGGAAGGGGGGGACGGTGTCGGACACGGGGCTGGCAATCAGTCGTAGGCCCGGACGTAGGTGTCACTGATCCCACCCTGTTCGATCAGGGCCCGTTTGGCTGCTTCCGCATCGGCAGCTTGGGAAAAGGGGCCGCTGTAGACACAGGTGATCTCGCCATTACGTGCCGGTTTGGTGTAGGCGGGGAAACCAAGTTGGCGCACTTTGGCAAGCCGGTCCTGGCTGTAGGTGGATTCGGAAAAACACCCCACGGAGAGATACCATCCTTGACGCACAAGCGCATCTTCTTTGGCTTGGGGGGCGGGTGATTGAATGGGATCGACATTTGAGGGCGGGGGCGCGATGACCTCGGTCGATGAAGTCACACTGGCAGCGGGTGGAACGGGTGCGGCGATGGGATGCAACGGTTTGGGGCTTTCGTTGGACGGGGGCGTCGTCGTCCTTTCGGCCTTTTGTGGCAGATCGACTCCAAACATGAAGGGGGTATTGTTGTTGACAGGGGGGACCGATTCCTGTCCGGAGGGCGGGGACGAGGCGGTTGTAGCGGCGGAATTGGCAGGGATGGGGGGTGATTTCGGTTCGTTGCCGACCCCGACTCCTGAACCATTGTTGGTGGTTGCCGCGATGGTCGGCAGGTGCGTGATGACGGGTGGGGTCGGGCGTTCCTGGTTGGCGATGACCAGATCATGAACCGGGGTCGGCCTCTCCTGGGTGGGTGGGGTTGGTCTGCGCACGATACCGCTTTGATTGCCCGCCAAGCGTTCCTTCTGTCGCGCGTCGGCAAGGCTGTCGTACAATCGTTGCAATACCGCGCTGTTGGCACCATAGGTCCGCCGGGCGATGTCGATGGCGTTGCTGAAGAACTGCTTGCCGGAGACGAATCGGCTGTTGCGTATGTCGATCCACGCCAATCGCTCCAGTATGGGCAGCAACGATTTGTCACTGCTGCCGTTGATGCGTGTGCTGATATTGAGCGCTTGCTGTAACAGGGGTTCCGCCTTGGAATAATTGCCTTCGTTGATATAAATTTCTGCCAGGGTCATGCGGAAGGGGACGGTTTCAATGGCATTGGGACCGTGGCGGTCGACTGCGTGCCGTATGGCTGCCTGGGCCTCGGCCAGACGTTCTTGGATATCGGCGGCGGCATGGACCGGGTTCCAGGCAATGACCGAAAGATACCACAGCATGCAGATCAGGGTCACGAGCAGATGAGCGTAATCGGGTGCCGACTCTTGTTTCGGTAGTGCGGTCATGGCGTGTCCAAAGGGATGATATTCAATAAAAAAATTATTTGAGTCGTCCCAACGGTTTTGATCTCTCCTGGCAACGGGGAGATCAAAACCTTGGAGGCTGACGGCTCCCGGAACTTCTGTGAGGGATCAATATAAAAACAACAATCAAAATCTTGGGGCGGTCCAAATCCCCGGCTCCCTTTTTCTTGATGATTCAATTTTATTCATTGATTCGTGTATTCTTTTCCTGGACCCTCCATGATCTGGGATCCATTATCGGGTTCTTCAAAGAAAAAGCGCAAGTCCAATCGTTGCCCTCCCTGGTCGCCCCGGGGTTTGGCGATCCTCCCTTCGATTTGAAACAAGGTTTGACCACGACTGTTTTTCATGGCAATGAGGTCGGGTTGGGTGGCCAGCATGAGGTCGAGCGCCCGATAAGCCCGGGCCGTGGCCAGTTTCCAGTTGAAAAAAAATCGGGGTTCGCCAGGATGGGCGAAGGCCGCCTGGCCACGGATGCGGATGGTGTCGACGCGCACCGGGCTTGGCGGGTTGGGGCAGTGCGCGGGTTGCGGCGGATGGGCGACATGACATGGGAGGAATTGGGCCAACCCCTGGGCCAGTACCGTCAATGCCCGCCGTTGCCGGGGACCGGGATGGGAGGAACCCGGATCAAAATCGAGAATGGAGGGCAAAGTGATCGTTGCCTGCCCGGGATTGATGAAAATTCTCAATTGTTGCCGGGTCAGAAATGTGCGCAGTCGTGAAAAAAATGGATCCCGGGATTGAAGGTTTGCATCCGGTTCCCCTCCCGGAAAACCTTCCTGCCCTGTGGTTGGCTGATCCCCTTGCAGATTGGGACCAAAACCCGTCATCATCCCCGCCATGTGTTCGATACGCTCCTGGATCTTCAGGAGCATGTCATGGTTTGCGGTCTGCTCCTGCTGTCCCAGGGTTTGCGCCGTCACCATGGCCCGGGTTGCCTGTTCCATGTGCTGCCCCAATCGGTCCATGGCATCGACCAGATCTCTGGGAGGATCGGGCTGGATCAAGGTATCCAACCGTTCGTTCATCCGTTCCATCAACATGAGCAGACGTTCTTCATGATTTGCCGTCCGTTCGTCCCCCTTCGGGTTGGGAAATGGAACTGATTCATGAATCGATGGTTCAACCAATGGCAGGGATGAAACCGTCGTATTGAGTGTCGGTGGGGAACCCTGAATCATGCTGAATCCCACCGAAATCACGATGACCAGCAACGTCACCGACACCAACTCGGACATGAACAGGGGCCAGGGGTGGGAATGGTGACCCGGAACGCGGGACGTAGGGTTCATGATGGTTGAAGATGAAAGGTCGCAACCAACTTCAATCTCCCTGGCCACGATGGTAATACTGGTTCAGCAATGAGTTCAATCGCTCCGTTGGTTCCTCCGGTTCCTTTCCCGGACGTGGGGGCGGGAGGGTATGCGCGGGGCGCACCTGGGCCGATGTCGCCAGAACCTCGGGGGGAAATGGGGAAGGGGTCCGGGGAATGGTCGGTTTGATGGTTTGACGTTGCAGGGGGACCGCTTTGACCTTGGCGGGTGGGTCGTCGGAGGTGGTCTGTTTCCCGCCGCGATCCTGAAGCAACCGGGCCAGTTCCATGATGCTGTCATCCAACCCGGTCAGCGGATCCTGGGTGAATTCGGGTCCGGGAAACCAGGTTTCGATGGTTTGCACCAGTTGTGACAGATCGTGGGTCAATCGGGGGTCGGAGATTGGTCGGCCTGTGGCCAGCAGGTCGGACATGTCGGTGAGGATCGGGGTGATCGGTTCCTCTTTTCCCGCGGATCGATTGCGGATCTCCCGGGCCATCCGGTTGACGACAAGATCCATGGATGCCTCACGCTGACTGGCGAAATGACGGGGTTTCTGGCCAGATGTCGCCCAGGGCAGCGGATGACCCGTCTGGATAATGGCGTTCAAGGACCGGGAGGGTGGGGTCGAAGGCTCGACCTCGGCGGAAACCCCCTGTTCATCCGTGTCCGGCAGATTCGCCATCACGGGTTCGGGCGGCGGTGTCGTCGTCGGGGGGCGGGGCTTCTCACCGCGAACAGGTGACTTCAGGGCGTCCTCGAAGGCCATCAGCTTGACGGTGGGACCTTGGGTTTTCTCCGCGGTTTGATCCACACGCTTCTCCGACCATGGGATGACCTCGCTCATTGGGGCGAGGGCGGTGGTCAGCGATTTGCGGGGGCGCCCCGGGGTGATCCCTGTCGTCCAAGGAATGGCCGGGTCGATCGGATCGGTCTCTGTGGGTGGGAACATGACGGGGGGAACGATGGAAACGCCCTGGTCCGGGATCATGGCGGGCGGTTTCAGTGGTTCCGGAACCACGGAATGCGCGCGCAAAGGTTCCGCTTCGGTTTTGTCAATCACGACGGGAATGACCGTCTCGATCTTCGTCCTTTTCGTCCGTTCCACCCCGGCACCGTCAGGCGGGGCAGGGGTCTGGTTCCATATGTTGGTTGCCAGGGGGTTGGGAAGGGCCGGGAACTCGGGGTGCAATCCGGTTTCGCGATTGGCGGCTCGGTGTGCCTGTACCAGATGTTCCAATATCTTGATTTCCTTCTTTATGGCGTCGAACAAAGGTATGGACAAATCATTCTGGTCCATGGCCTGTGTCAATTCCTGTCGCAAACCTTCCAACAGTTCCTGGAACCGATGGGAGATGTGACCGCTTTCTTCCTGGATGGCAATGATCAGATCGGTTTGTTTGCGGGTCAGGGCGGCATTTTGCCCTTTGATCGATTCGATGGCCTGTCCCAATTCATCCCGTTTGGCCAGGGCGAGCGTGGCGGTCTGGACGATATGGTGCAAATCCTCCTTGAGCGTTGCCGATTCTTCGATGCGTTGCCTGCGGATCAGAGCTTCGAGTTCGTCGATTCGATGGTGCTGGACCTCGGCATGATGGCGCAATGCATCCAGGGTGGGGCTGAGGTCGAACACCGATTCGCGTTGTGCAATCTCCGTATGAATGCCCTGTTTCATGGCATCCAGGTGATGGTGATGGTTTTGACCGATCTCGGTCAGAAGTGTTTCCTTGAGCCGGTTCATATGTTCCGCGATCTGGTCGACCTGGGTGGTGACCGTCCGGTGGAGGGGCTGCTCCAGGTTCCTCACCGTGTCGCCGACCTGTGCCATGACCTGTTCTGCCCGGGTTTCAATGGCGTGCAGGACGGGCTGGGTGACCCCTTGGACGGATTGATCCATCCGTTCCAGTATTTGTCCGGTGTTCGCTGACATCGCTTCAAGGATGGGACGGCTTGAATCATGAATGGTGACCTGGACCTGCTCCGCAACCCGCCCGGTGTGCGTTGCCACCGTCTGGGTCAAAGCGTTGGCGGCGGTTTGGACGGATTGATCCATCCGTTCCAGTATTTGTCCGGTGTTCGCTGACATCGCTTCAAGGATGGGACGGCTTGAATCATGAATGGTGACCTGGACCTGCTCCGCAACCCGCCCGGTGTGCGTTGCCACCGTCTGGGTCAAAGCGTTGGCGGCGGTTTGGACGGATTGATCCATCCGTTCCAGTATTTGTCCGGTGTTCGCTGACATCGCTTCAAGGATGGGACGGCTTGAATCATGAATGGTGACCTGGACCTGCTCCGCAACCCGCCCGGTGTGCGTTGCCACCGTCTGGGTCAAAGCGTTGGTGGCGGTTTGGACGGAATGATCCATCCGTTCGAGGACTTGTCCGGTGTGTGCTGCCACCGCTTCAAGGATGGGACGGCTTGAATCATGAATGGTGACCTGGATCTGCTCCGCAACCCGCCCGGTGTGCGTTGCCACCGTCTGGGTCAAAGCGTTGGTGGCGGTTTGGACGGAATGATCCATCCGTTCGAGGACTTGTCCGGTGTGTGCTGCCACCGCTTCAAGGATGGGACGGCTTGAATCATGAATTGTGACCTGGACCTGTTCCGCAACCCGCCCGGTGTGCGTTGCCACCGTCTGGGTCAAGGCGTTGGTGGCGGTTTGGACGGATTGATCCATCCGTTCCAGGATGTTTCCGGTGTGTGCTGCCACCGCATCAAGGATGGGACGGCTTGAATCATGAATTGTGACCTGGATCTGCTCCGCAACCCGCCCGGTGTGGGTTGCCACCGTCTGGGTCAAGGCGTTGGTGGCGGTTTGGACGGATTGATCCATCCGTTCCAGGATGTTTCCGGTGTGTGCTGCCACCGCATCAAGGATGGGACGGCTTGAATCATGAATTGTGACCTGGATCTGCTCCGCAACCCGCCCGGTGTGGGTTGCCACCGTCTGGGTCAAAGCGTTGGTGGCGGTTTGGACGGATTGATCCATCCGTTCCAGGACTTGTCCGGTGTTCGCTGACATCGCATCAAGGATGGGACGGCTTGAATCATGAATGGTGACCTGGATCTGCTCCGCAACCCGCCCGGTGTGGGTTGCCACCGTCTGGGCAAAGGTGTCCGTGGCGGTCTGGATGGCATGACCCATCTGCTCCACGATACGCCCGGTCTGGGTTTCCACCGAGTGGAAAAGGGGTTGGGTCGCCGATTGAAAGGAATGATCCATGTGCTCCATGACACGGCCAATCTGGGATTCCAGGGATTGGAGGATCGGTTGACCCAGGTGTTGCACCGTGTGATCGACCTGTTCCATAACCTGTCCACCATGCGTCGCCACCACCTGGGAAAAGGAAAGTGAGGCCGATTGGAAGGAACGGTCCACCTGTTCCATGATGCGTTCGGTCCGGGTTTCCATCTCGTGGATCACGGATCGGGTCGCTGCGGTCAGGTCTTCGCGTTGTGGTTGGAGCGCGGCATGATGCCGGATCTCCGCGAAAACGGGTTCCCAATCGAAGGCTTTTTCATCGTGCTGCATTCCTTCGGTGATGGCAGTGCGTACCGCCTCAAGGTGTTGGCCGGCGATGAGACGGGCTTCGTTACCGAGTTCCTGTTCCAGACGGTCGATCCGGGTGATCATCCGGGTGTATTCCTCCGCCAATGCCTGTTGCATGGGGACGAGCGCCTGTTTGAGTTCTTCGTGATGCGGCAGTTCCCGCAGCAGTTGTTCAATCGATGTCCTGTGTGCCGCAGTGATGGCGTTCCCTTTTTGGTCGAGCAGCTCCAGCATGGACTCCATTCGCCCACCCAGGGCTGAGTCAAGTCCCTTCAGTGCCTCTTCCCAGGGGGGGCGACGGTCGAATCCTTCCGCGACCACTTGGTTGGCACGTTCGGAAAGTTCCAGGATATGCCGTTGGGTTTGCGCCATCCGGTCGGTTTCCTGGCGCAGCGTGGTCAGCATGTCCTCCATGCGCAGGTGCAATCCGCCGTTCATCTGGTCCAAAGTCTTCAGCAGGGGTTCCAGGGTCGCCGCCGCATCGTGGGCATGGGGGGCGTCACCCAGGAGTTGCAGCAATAATTGATGTTGGTTGGCCGTGGTCTGGGTCAGCTCCTCCCGAAGTCTGCCCGTCAGGCCGTCCAGGCGGCCCAGGATGGTTTGATGTTCCTTGCGCAACCATTCCATCAGGTGGTCTGCCGTCGGCATCGTGGCCTGAAGCGTTTGCGTCGATGCATCGATACGCTGGCCCAGGCCGTTGAGGTTCTGGGTCAGTTCCTGGCCGAAGGTTTCCATTAGGGTTCGGTTCTGCGCTGCCCCTTCCCGCAACTGATTGCCCAGGTCACCCACCCGTCCCGCAGTCTTGCGCCCTTCCTCGGTCACACGGCGGATGAGTTCATCGGTCTGCCCCGCGATCCGGCCACTTTCTTCCATCAAGGTTTGCTTGAGTTCATCCACCTGCCGACCGAGAATGCGGTTTTCTTCATGAAGGGACAGGGTCAGGGTGTCGATCCGTCCCGCGACACGCCCCGTTTCATCACGCACGGCATGGATCAACGGTTCCAGGGTGGCGAGGGGCGAAAACGGGTTTGTTTCCCGTGCGATGTCCACCATGACCGAAGGTTCCGGGGGGGGGCGTCGGTCCAACCCTTCCATTCTCTGGGTCAGATCCTCCTGACCGTGTCGGATCGCCTCCACGATGGGGGGGATCAGGGTCGTTTCCAAATCCTGGTTGAAACGGGTCAGGGCGGTTTCCATGGATTGCCGTTGGAGTTCGCTCAAACGTTGCGTCTCCCGGTGCAATTCCTGGAGCATCCGGTCAACCTCCTGCCGCAGTTCCATCCCTTGTCGCTCCGGCGATGGCGTGTGCTGGTCCAGGTCATCTTCGCGGGCCTTGAAGGGTTCCCCGGGCGCTGCCGGTGGCCCGTGTGCCGCCGTTTGCGCCAGGTCGCGTTGAATGACCGCCAGGGTGTGTTTCAATTGTTCCGACAGACGACCGCTCTCCTCCATGATCTGTTGACCCATCGTCACCAGGGTATGATGGGTTTCAGTCGTGTCGGGCATTCCCGCTTCGATGGCGGCAAGGGCGGTGCGCCAATCTTCTTCCATGGTCTGCATGCGCCCCTTGAGTTCCTCTTGTCTCCGTTCCATCCCCTCCAGTTTGTGCAAGGCTTCCAGAATGTGTTGCCCGAAGGGCACCGTCTGGGACGATTGTTGCGCGATCTGCTCGGCCAGGGATTCCCGCAGATGGCGTGTTTCCTGGCGCAACGTGGCGATGATCGCGTCCAGGTTGGGGGGGGCCGGAGGAGGTGGGGGCGGGGGGAGATCGCGCAGGCGCTGGAGTCCTTCCCCGGTGGTCTCGCGGACTTCCGCCAGGTCGCGCTTGACCTCGGTACGCCAGTCGGCCAACAGCGATTCTTGATTTTGGTGATGGCGGGCATTTTCGCGTCGGGTTTCATCGATGAACTGGCGCGTAACCTGCCGGATCATCCCCCCGAGGTGTTGGTCGAGATCGCTGGTCAGGCGTGTGGACATGGAGTCGGCCAGTTGGGGCAGCTGCTCCAAAAGTTCCTTCCGGGTATCGGCATGCAGACCGGTGTGGGCCAGGTGTTCGAACACCATGGCTTCCCGTGGGACTTCCTGGATCAGCCGGGTCAATGCCGTGGCGAAATGGACCAGGCGCACTTCCAGAAGACGCAAATGTTTGCGGATCACTGCCGAAAACAGCATGGCGGTGAGAATGCCGGCGATGGAGGTTAAAAATTTGAAGGAGGTGATTTGCAAAAGTTCCTGGATCGCCGGAGCGGAAGGTACGGAGTCGTGGGCGAGGATACTGTCGGCGGAGACATGGATGGCGGCCACAAGGCTGAAAAAAGTGAACACCAGGCCGGTGTTGGCCATGAGGGATGGGATCGACTGCAAGGATCTGATCCGGGACAGGGGGTGCCCGAGATGTTCGATATTGAAGTGCTTTTCCGCAATTTCAGCCGATTGCAGGGTCTCGGTCCTTTCGGAAACGAAAAGGGTTGCGCGATACGCGCGCCATGCGGCGGCCAGCAGGGTGCTGTTGGCAAACTGGGTATCGAGCGTTTCCAGGTCGCGGGCCAGGGCGCGGGGGGTGCCGTGGGCGGCGATGGTGGCGATGGCGTCGGTGAGTTCCTGATGCATCGGGAGGATGAGTGCCCGGAATCGCAACAGGGCGAACAGCCCCCAGAAGACGATCAACGCCGAAACGCCCCATGGGAGTCCCGGGTGGTTGATCAGGTTGATGATCGATTCAGACATCCATCTTCTCCACTTCGGGTAATGCAATTAAATTATCAAAAGAAAAGAGGGTTCTTGAGGGATCGCCCCAAGGGTTTTGATTTTATTTATTTCACATTCCCCGCATGGGGTTTTGGGGACGAAAATCCCAAGGTTTTGCCTTGGGTGAGCGATCAAAATCGTTATGGAAGAACCTTTCGGGCAATCCCCCAGCCCCCATTTTTTTCGCAAAAATCATTCAAATGTCAACACACCCTAACCAAAAAACACGCAAAAATCAAACCATGTCAATTTGTTCCATCGGGAGGGGAGTGTCCTCCAGGGATGCGATGGCTTTGACCGTGTTGCCGCTACCCATGAACTGCACGGTATTGAAAGCAATGCCGAGTGCCAGGGCGATGCCCCGGCCATGGGTGTCAAACATCCGTTCCGGATCAAACGTCAGAAAGGGTTTCCAGTCGAATCCCGGACCTTCGTCGCGGATGGTGATCTGGAGTTCCTTGCTGGTCCGTTCGTAAGTGACGTGAACCTTCTTGTCGCGATACTCCGCCAGGAGCATCCGACGTTTGATCTCCTGTTCCCAGTCAACGGGGTCCGACAGATTGGATTTGTCCTCGTAGGTGATCCCAAGGTTGCCGTGTTCCACCGCATTGTACAATAATTCCCGCAGTCCGATGACGGCACTTGTCGGATCCTTGCACACGCAGGCCAGCATGACCGCAAGGTCATTGGCTTCTTCAAGCGTTTTGAAACTGAATAATCCTTGATTCATCAGTTTCAATGTATTGGCTGCGGCCCGGGTCCGTTCCAGAAGCGTGCGATGATTATTGTAATGGTAAATCGCCGCCTGGGCAATCGCCATGAGGGTTTCCCGGTGAATCGGTCGGGTCAGATAATAATAGGCCCCGTTTTCCAATCCCTTGACGACATCGGTATCATCGTTTTTGCAGGTGATGAACACGACGGGAATGTATTGGGTATGGATGTCGCGTTTGAGTTCCTGGCACACCTCCAGACCGCTCATCCCCGGCATCACGATATCGAGCAGGATCAGGTCCAACGTGGAATTGCGGGCGATTTCCAGGGCTTCGGAACCATTGGTGGCGAAGAACAATTCGTGTTCATCACCGAGAATGGCGTGAATGGTTTTGATATTGGCGGTGATGTCATCGACAATGAGGATACGCCAGGGTTTGTTTGGGAACGGGTCAAGCATTGAAGTTTGGATCCTTGGTTTGGATGCCAGTCATCACCTTGAGACGGGGTGGTGGGTCTGGAATTGCTGGGGCGGAAATGACAAAACCTTGATGATCGTGTTGGATCAAAGGAACCCCCGGTGGTGATTCGTGGTGTGCTGTGGACAGGGAATGGGTCTGTTCTTCAACGCGTTTGGCAGTAATGGGATGAATTTCCCTTTTCGACTTCTCACCCGATACGACTCCGTTGAAGTCCTGGAAGGCACTCAATCTGTCCAGGATTTCGATGGTTTGCCCCTTTAATTGTAACAGTGTTTCAAAATTAGGTTGGTTATAGGGATATTCCGATTGCAGGATGGTTTCCATGATTTGAATGATGGCATCCACTTCACGGGGAACCTGATCCATGATAGATCGGTTCAGGTGGTAATTCAACATGACCGATTGAGAGGGAAACCCCTTTTTCCGATAATTGAGTTCCCGCATTTTCATGCGCAGGATTGATTGACTGATCTCCTTGAAGAGTTCCCTGAGTTCCATCAGGGTTTGGTCCATGGAATTGGCGAGGGCTTCCATTTCCCGGTGCCGTGCTTCCTCTTCCATCCTTTTGATTCGTTCTTCCTCTTCCCTGACCCTGGCGATCAGATCGCTGGCCTCTTTCAACAATCTTTGGCTCTCTTCTTCCAAGGCGAGTCCGGCAATGACATGCTGGTCGGAATAGTGTTCGCGGTGATGGTCGATGACGGTGAGCATTTCCAGAATCTGGTTGGTACCCAAGTTCAGGCTGGATTCCATGCTGTTGAGCGTTTCCAGAAAGTCGGATTGGGATCCGGGACCGGTGAGCAGGGGGACGATTCCCAGGCTTCCGAGCAGGTTTTCCTCAAACGTCATCAATTTGGCTTGAAATGCCTCGAAGCGATCATGCCATGTTTGCGGCAGGTGTTGACCATATTTGTTTCTGATGTCCACTGTCGGGAAATAACTGTTTTCCAGGATGGAGGGGATGGTGACCTCCAGCAACGATTGCAGTTCCGGTTGCAGTTTTGCAATCAGGTTTTTAAGGTTCGAGGAACGGACCAGGTTGTGGAAGAATTCCGTGCGCCATGCAAAATAGGACAGGGGAAACCAGGGGGGGGGCGGTTTGATCCCCCGGAAAAAAATCAGCTTGAATCCGTCGATGACAGGTTTTGAGGTTGTTGCAACCCACGAAAGGAGA
>PEAN01000137.1 GCA_002753735.1 Magnetococcales bacterium DCbin4 | reverse complement strand
CGGGAACGCGGCATCGGATCGTTTGCAAAAGTGACATTGGGGCCGACAAAGACATCATCCTCGATATGAATCCCATTCCATAACTGCACGCCACACTTGATCGTCACTCTGTCGCCAATGATCACATCATCCTCGATAAAACAGTGAGAACAGATATTGCATGAACTCCCGATGGTTGCATTCTTCAGGATGACGACAAATTGCCATATAGTCGTCCCAGGACCAATATGATCCGTCTGAACATCACTCGTTCGATGAATCATATCACCTCCTTGCATGCCGTTTTACCATCATCTGCATTCCCGATTGTGACCATGCGCACAAACTCTTCGTAGTCACGAATATAATCAGCCGCATCATAATGATGTGATGCGAAGACCATAAGAACGGCATCGTTACTGTATTCGTGTTGCACGCCCCATGTCATTGGAGGAAGGTAAAGACCCGTGTCCGGTGTGTCCAAGAGAATCGACATGCGCACGCGACCATCGTCCACGACGACAGTGCAATGCCCACGCACGCAGACCATGAACTGGTGGCATTGGTAATGCGCATGCTCCCCGCGAATCCTGCTGTCCGGAACATCGAAAATCATGAAATAACGCAATGGGGTGAACGGTATTTGTCGCACAAACTCACCAACGGTCAGGCATCCGCGGTCATCGGTGATGACGGAAAGACGATGGAGTTCCACACCACGTACCGGCATCTTCTCGGCAGGACTGGATGGATGATTCTGGATTGACATTTTGTCTCCGCCTACGATGGGTTATCGTCCAAGCAGCCGGCCCGTCTGATGGCATCGATCAGGGACGCACAGACATAATCGACATCTTCTTCCGTCAAATCGGGATGCAACGGAAGAGAAAGTAATCTCTTGGCGATGGCATCCGTCACGGGGAGGGGATCAGCTTGATGGTCCTTGAACATGGTCAACCAGTGATTTGGCTGATAATGGACCCCAGTCTGGATACCCATCGCTTGCAAATTGTGGCGCAGGCGATCCCGATCGATGTTCCTGGGCAGAACGATTGGAAAAATGTGGGGAACGATCGCGCCATAATCCTGTTCAAGCAGACCAATTCCGCCATGAGGCGCCAACAATTGTCGATAACGTTCCGCCCGCGCCTGGCGGATGGAGGCCAGGCATTCACGGCGATGCAATTGTCGAAGACCGATGGCGGCCATCAAGTTGCTCATATGGTAGCGCCATCCCTGAATAGAAACATCGAACTCCCAACTGCGCTCACCGGCAAAACGACGTTCCGTATCCCGTTCCACGCCAAGGAGACGACTGTCCCGCACATGCTGCAACAGTTGCCGGTCTTCCGACACCAGACAACCCCCTTCCCCGGAAGTGATGTTCTTGATGCCGTCGAAACTGAAACACGTCACATCGCCAAAACCACCGATCAACCGATCGCGATAACGAGAACCAAAAGCATGGGCGGCATCCTCGACCACCCGAAGCCCATGATGGCCGGCAAACAGGAACACACCATCCAGGTCGCCAACGCCACCGGCATAGTGGACCGGCATGACGGCCCGTGTACGTTCGGTCAGGCGTCTCTCAGCATCACGCCAATCAATGGTCAAAGTATGCGGGAGAACATCACAAGAGACCGGACGCGCACCACAGGCAGCAATAGCCTGGAACGACGCCACATACGTCAATGATGGAACCAGAACCTCGTCTCCCACGCCGATCCCGACGCCCTGCAATGCCAAATGCAGGGCTGCGGTACCATTCACCACACAAAGCGCCGGACGTCCGAAATAATGCGAAAGCTCTTCCTCGAAACGTTGCACCTCCGTCCCCATGCCAAGGAATTCCCTATCGAGAACCCCAATGACCGCTTCCTTTTCCTCCTGGGACAGACAGCTCTTGGAAAGCCGGATCGTTTTACCACTGTTTCCATGGGGCACGATTTTCCCTCCACAGATCTTCCAAATAATTCCGGTCCCGCACAGTATCCATGCATTGCCAGAACCCTTCATGACGAAAGGCCATCAACTCACCGCGGGCCGCGACCTGTTCCATGGGTTCCCGTTCCAGGATGGTTGCATCGTCGGCAATCAGATCCAGGAATTCCGGCTGCATGACAAAGAATCCACCGTTGATCCAACCCAGGCCCGTCTGTGGTTTTTCCTTGAATGAACGGACCACGGCACCATCCATGTCGAGTTCTCCAAAACGGGCAGCCGGGTGTACCGTGGTCACTGTGACCATTTTTCCATGGCTGCGGTGAAATTCAAGCAGTGCCCCAAGGTCAATATCGGCAACACCGTCGCCATAGGTCAACATGAACGGCTCCCCGGAAAGATGTTCCCGCAGCCGTCGCACCCGACCACCAGTCATCGTATCAATTCCCGTATCGACCAGTGTCACCCGCCAATCGACCCGATACGGGGTATGCCAATCGATATTGCCCGAGGCCATGTCCACCGTGAAGTCGGCATTCAACGATGAATAATCGAGAAAAAACTTCTTGACGACATCCGCCTTGTATCCCAGGGCCAAGATAAAATCCCTGAAGCCGTTTGTCGCATAGATGTTCATGATATGCCAAAGGATTGGATGACCGCCAATCGTAACCATCGGTTTTGGCAACATGTCGGTCATTTCCGCCAAGCGGGTACCAAAGCCACCAGCAAGAAGTACCACCTTCATTTTGAACTCCAGTCAAAAGGAAAGGCATCACACGCATGGCGATCCGCCTCCGTTGGATCATGGGGAATGCTGGCGACATTGAGAAGAAAGCTCGCCCCTGAGGCCAATCCCTGAAAGGCCATCCACAGACCTGGAGAAACGGTCAAGCGACCATAGAAATCGGATGGACCCATACGGTATTCGGTAGTGACCCCACATGTCGCGGACTGCCGACGATCATCATGGACGACAAAACGGATCAGACCATGGATGACAATCAGATTGAGCGTCATCCGCCGATGTCGTTTCCATGGTTTGACCGTCCCTTCAAGGACCGATGAAAAATAGGCCTCGCCGAATCCAACATAACCGGGATCGTCATTCCTGATCCCGTGATACACATCGCCACCCGGAGTTGCAATGATCTTGAGTGGCGTCGCGGTGACCCCCTCGATCATCACCAGATCCTTCCCCGTTGCCGATCCTGCTCCTGATACAGATCGATCTGTGATCGGGTCAGTTCCCACATGTTTCTGTTCCCTTCATGAAAGGATCGATACCAGTGGGCCGTCATTGCGACCGTCTCTGGAAAACGCAACAATGGTTGCCAACCCAACTGATGCAATGCCTTGTCACAACACAATTTAAGCAGTCCCGCCTCATGAACGGCCCCAGGATCCGATACATCCTGCCACGCCCCACCCGGCCAATGTCGGCGCATCTCTTCGAGCAGTTCCTGGACGGAATGGTTCTGATCCGCCGCTGGACCGAAGTTGAACGCCTCACCGATCATTTCCGGGTCTGTAGTCAAACGAGACGCCAACGTCAGATACCCAGACAGAGGTTCCAACACATGCTGCCATGGTCGGGTGGCCTTTGGATTGCGTATGGTCAACACAGCGCCACGCGACCAGGAACGGATGGCATCTGGAATGATGCGATCCACGGCCCAATCACCGCCACCGATCACATTGCCGGCACGGCCAACAGCCACCGAGATCAAGGAATCCCTGTTGAAGAATGATGCGACATAACTGCGAATGACAAGTTCCGCAGCCCCCTTGGAACCGCTATACGGATCCCTGCCGCCAAGACGGTCGTTTTCACGGTAGCCCCACACCTGTTCAACGTTGTCATAACACTTGTCACTGGTAATGAACACCCCGACGCACCGATGACGACACACACGCATGGCCTCCAACATGTTGAGGGTCCCCATGGTGTTGGTGACGAAGGTTTCGTGTGGTTCCAAATAGGAATGTCGTACCAAAGGTTGTGCCGCCAGATGGAATACAAAATCGGGACGATGATGCGTCATCACATCGCGACAAGTTTTCAAGTCACGAATGTCACCCCAGACCTGTTCGATACGACGTTCCAAACCAGCGGTGACATAATGGGAAGGATCGGTGGGTATGTTCGACGACAGGCCGACGACCCTGGCACCCAGATGCATAAGCCAGATCGACAACCAGGAACCCTTGAAGCCGGTATTTCCGGTGACCAGGACCGTCGCTTGATCAAAACAGCTCGACACGTTTGTTTTTCTCCCATAGAACGCATGGACGGCATCGGACACGTAGACATGTCCTCATGTTCATGTGTACGTCCATGATGCCCATCCATCCGTTGTTCATCCTACCCTTTTTGCTAGACCTGTTCCAGTCCACCCCTGCCAAGACCATCCCCGACAGGACATACCAGCCACCAACCCATTATCAATGAGGTATATCATGACGGAACCGGAAACGACCCCGCAAAATGGCACGGCAACAGAGACGAAAAGACTGTCGACCAATAC
>PEAN01000101.1:852-13742 GCA_002753735.1 Magnetococcales bacterium DCbin4 | reverse complement strand
CCCACACGAACAGATCGGATGAACCGGGTGTCAAGGAATCGATAAGCCGCTTGGAAATTTTGCCTTGCAAAGAGGGTCTCCTGATTGCTGAGATGGATTGCCAGCAATCATACAGCAATCACTTGGAAAGAAACAGGAGGAAACCGCTGGAAACGACAAGCAGCTATATCATTGATTTTTTATGGATTCACATGGTAACAGAAAACCCACGAAAATGATCACCCTTGCCTTCACACGGCAGGGGTCAAAAATTCAATCCTTGTGCCGCCCACCATGAAAACATACACTGAAGCCGCTTTTCCAAAAGACTCCTGGATTAGCTGCTTATGTGTTTATGTCCATATGGAGAATGACGGTGGAAAGAACGTGGAAAGATGCCATCAAAAAAGTACTCTCAGAGTCAAAAATGCCGCTGCATTACACTGAGATTTCTGAACGAATTCTAGCACAAGGTTATTTTCAGACTGATGGGGCAACGCCCCATTCAACAGTGAACGCTCTGATTTCTGCATCGATTAAACACGATGGAGAGAAGTCACCGTTTGTGCGTATTGATAAAGGAACTTTTGCCCTAAAAAATTTGTTCGATCCGCCCGACACTCAGACATCTTCTTCAAAATCAAAACAAGGAAAAAATGGGGTCAGCCCTGAACTTGAGGAACAAGAATCTAATGCAATCATCCATTGTTTTGGCATGTATTGGCAGCGTGACTTGATTGTATGGCGTAACGATCCGAAAATGTATGGAAAACAAAATGTAAACGCAAAACCTGTTGATTTCGGTAAACAAATAGGTATCTATATTCTTTATGACCATCATACGGTAGTATATGTCGGACGATCCATTGACCGCCCATTGGGAAAACGTCTTTTTGAACACACTGTTGATCGTCTCGTCAGTCGTTGGAATAGATTCTCATGGTTTGGTCTTCTTGATGTGACAGATGAAGGAAGTCTGAGAGAGACCATTCCTGATACTTCACTTGCGAATCTTGTCGCAACGCTTGAAGCGATCCTGATTGAGACCGTTGAACCCCCGCAAAATAGGAAACGTGGCGATGGTTTCACTGGCATGGAATACATTCAGGATGTTGATCCTGAATTAAAAGACAGAGAAATCAAAAATACGCTTCGTATTATTGAGCAAAGAATGCGCGGGTAGTTATTGCACTGAGTCAAGGAAACATTCATCAATTTCCTTCGTGTATCACGAATCGAGAAACTCTTTTCCGATTTCCCCAGGGTACCAAAAGAATTTTTTTTTTGCATCCTGCGACGTTATGCTCCATTCCACGCAACACGGTATAAAAAATCCTGAAAACATCACCTGGTCGTTATTCTCAATCGATCATTTCGTCCGCCTGATAATCCCGGTGGGCAGGCGTGCCGAGCAGATTCCAATAGTCCATGGGGGATCGTCCTCCGCCAGGCCGCTTGATCGCCAGATTGTCGGCACTGAAGATGGTTCCTTTGGCGATGGCAGTGGCGGCAATCAAACTTTTCCGCGCTGCCCGGGTATTGTCCCGCTCACTGGCCCGGGGGCGTTTGTCACCATCGCCAAGGGCAATCTCGATGTCACGAATGCCGGAAACCATGGCCGTCAATTCATCCGGTTCGATGGAAGCTTGATGGTCTGGCCCCTCCAGATTGCGATCCAGGGTGAAATGTTTTTCAACAACCACTGCTCCCAGACTTGCTGCCGCCAACGCAATGGTGATCCCCCGGGTATGATCCGAATAACCCACCTCGGTCCCAAATTGTCCTTTCAGAGTCATCATCGCGCGCAGATTGACTTCATGCATGGGGGTCGGATAGGCGGTCGTACAATGCAGCAAGGTGACGATTCCAGCCAGATGATCGTAGGAGTTCGACCGGAAAAACGAAAACGACAACGTTGCCGGGTCTCCATGCGTCATTCCCTTTGAAACCACCCGCAAGGCCATTTCAATTTCCTTGTCATCGGCCATGCCGGTGGAAATAATCATCGGTTTTCCCGTCCGGGCCGCCTCGAACAACAACGGACCATTGGTCAATTCACCGGAGGGAATCTTGATGCGCCGGATCAGATCCTGATCGACCAGGAAACGTAGGCTCGGCTGGTCGAAGGGGGTGGAGAGAAATTCAATGTTGCGATCACGACACCGTTGTGCCAGGACGAAATGGTCCCGTTCACTCAACTCCAAGGCTTTGAGCATCTCCAGTTGGGATCCACTCCCGGTCGTGTGAACCTGGTAGGGCGCCTTGCGACCTACGGCGGTCACCAGGTGTTCCGCCTTGAAGGTCTGGAACTTGACCGCATCCGCTCCCGCTGCGGCGGCAACATCCACCATCTCGATGGCACGGTGTAAATTTCCGTTATGATTGACCCCTGCTTCAGCAATGATAAAAACTTTATTCATGGACTCGTTTCCATGGAATGAGGGTGATCGGAGAGGGAAAGATCGTAAAATTTTTTTATGAGCAAATTGTCAAGACGGTATGATTTCAATATGTCCATGATTCGTTTTGCCGCATGACCATCCCCGAAGGGGTGGAGGGCTTGTTGGACCATGGCCGTGAACCCTGGGGTCAGAACCTGGTGCAGGGCATCCCTGATGGCGTGGCGTTGTTCTTCACAATCCAGAACGCTGGGTGCCCGCAGACGTCCCTGTTGCCGTGATCCGATGTTGACGGTGGGCACCTTCATGGCGGGGGCTTCGAGGATGCCACTGGATGAATTGCCGATGACTGCGGCACAATGCCTCATCGCCGACAGGTAACGTCGCTGTCCCAATGATTGAACATGGAAGGCCCGTCCGGGATGGCGGGTGCAATAGTCGATGATCGTTTGGGTAATGGCGGCATGTCCGGGGTCGGCGTTGACGCCGGTGAATAAAAGTTGGTATTGGGGAAAAGCTTCCAGTGCCGCCAGGAGTTCACGTATGGGGGCGCCGGGGTCGTCCTGAGCCAGGGTGACCGGATGCCAGGTGATCAAAAAATAATGCGCACCCAGGGGAAAATGAAGGGATGCTTCCAATTGGGCACGTGACATCACCTCCATCGAGTGGATCGTATCCAGACCCAGAGCGCCTACGTTCCAAACCCGTGAGGGATGTTCTCCCATCTGCACGACGCGCGCCCGGTAGGGTTCGGCGGCGGTGAAATGGAGATGGGACATTTTGGTGATGGCGTGTCGGATCGCTTCATCCATGGCCCCTTCGCTGGCCTCGCCACCGTGAATGTGGGCGATGGGCAGATTCAACAACATCGCGGCCTGGGCAGCGCAAAAAATTTCATAGCGATCTCCCAGAAGCACCACCAGTTGCGGCGCAAGATGCATCAGTGCCTGCGCAAGACCGGGCAATCCCACGCCCATCGAATGGGCAACGGCCAGGGGGGAATCATCGTTCAAAGGCATGGCGATCCGGGCATCGATCCGGAACCCATCTTCCTCAATGGCCCGAAGGGTCAAGCCGAAGCGAGGATCAAGGTGCATTCCGGTGACGATCACCTGAAGACGGAGGGCGGGATCTTCCCGCATCAGGATCATCAAAGGGCGGAGCAGTCCGTAGTCGGCACGTGATCCAGTGACGATGGCAACCGTAGGGATCATGTGCGGGTTTGGTGTGGGGCGGGAAGGGTGGGGGCCAGTCGTTCCGCCATGAGCAGTTCACCCAGCTTGAAATCAAGGTCGGTATCGATATCAATGGAATGTCGCGCGTCCATGATATAGGCCAGGGTTTGACGATCCACGAACTTCCTGCCTTGAGTCAGCCAGGGGATGGAGCAGGCATAGATGGCACCATTGAGCACGTAGACCGTGGGCAAGGCTTGGCGGTAACCCGCGTTCTGCGCTTGTTCCAAGACCGGGTTCAGGGTGCGGTCATCATTCAGACGAAACATCCAGTCGGGGGGTTTGGGTGCGGGGGAAACCGAGGTGCAACTGTCATGGTTGCCATCCGCCAACAAGTTGAGCGCCGAACGGATATCATGCGTGGTGCGCAAAGGCGATGTGGGTTGCAACCAGAGCAGATAGTCAAATGATTCCTTCAGGGTTTCCAAGGCATGCAGGGCAACATCCAGGGCGGTTACATGATCTCCGGACAGAGCATCGGGGCGGACAAAAGGGACATCGCAACCATGGCGGCGTGCAATCTCGATGATTCCCGGGTGATCGCTGGAAAGAATGATCCGGTCGATTTCGGGACACCCCTGGGCCGCTTCGATACTCCAAGCCAGGAGGGGTTTACCTGCAAAGTCGCGAATGTTTTTCAATGGCACCCCCTTGGATCCACCTCGGGCAGGGATGATGGCCAGGACGCGGGAACCATGCAGCATGAATTGTCTCGTTGACTTAAGGGTTATACGTGTAGAGCAAAAATGCGACGGATGGGGAAATGCAAGTTATGGTCCAGGAATCATCTTTTCCAAATGAGAAGGGAGTGGGGCGGTCACCGTGATGGGGGGACGATTGGGATAGAGGGGCAACGTAATCTGTCGGGCGTGCAGGCATAAGGGTCCCCTGGTATCGCTGCCATAACGATAATCCCCCGCCACAGGACAACCAAGGCTTTGGCAATGGACCCGCAATTGATGGGTGCGTCCCGTGACCGGAATCAATTCCAGCCACGTCATTCCTTCGATCTGTCCCAGGGTGCGATAATGAGTGACCGCCGCTTGTCCACCCGGATCGATGGCCATGGTCAATCCACTGCGCGATTGCGAAATTTCAAGCAATGGCCGGTCCACCGTTCCCTGGGCCTCCGGTGGCTGACCTCGCACCAGTGCCCAATAACGTTTTTCCACTCCATGATCGGCAAACAACCGGTTGAGTCGACGCACTGCCTTGGGATGCCGTCCCAGTACCAGGCAACCGCTCGTCCCCCGGTCAAGTCGATGAACCGGGGAAGGCGGTCGGGGCAGGCCAAAACGAAGCGCGGAAAACAAAGGCTCCAGGTTGTTCGATGCGTTGACCAATCCATGAACAACCCATCCAGTCGGTTTGTCGATGACCAGCATGAGACCGTCGCGGTACAACAAACGTTCCATCAGGTTCATGTCGGAAACCTTTCAGGGTTGGAGTCTGTTCATGGCAACTCAAGAAATCTGTTTCCCTTCATGCCATTGTCCTTGGACGTGGTTGCCATTGGGTTGAATTTCCACTCCCAATCCATGACGTTGCCCTTGAAACCAACCGCCATCGTAACGGGCACCGTTGGCAAATTGATAGGTACCATGACCATGTTTCATATCCGAAGACCAGCTTCCGAAATAATGGGCACCATGGGCATAACGATATAACCCCTGGCCTTCCTTGACCCCATTGTTCCAACTCCCAACATACATGTCACCATTGTCGAAGCGCCAGATCCCATGACCCTGGTTGCAATCACCATCGATACATCCTGTAGATTGTCCTGCTGCTGCAAAACGTTGCGCCTGATTGAGAAACACCTGTTCCACCGATCCCGTTGCGCTTGCGGGTTGGGGTATGTTTCCCGTATTCGGCCGCAGAGCCACTTGCCCATTGGAACGTTCCAATAATGCGATTTTGGCGACTAATTTTTGTTTTTCACTCTGCCATTGCCGTTCCATGGTTTCAATTTGGGCGGACAATTCTTTTTTTGAGGCGACCAGGTTGTTGATGATCGTTGCTGAACCTGCTTCCTTTTTACTCAGTTCATTGAAGGTGGTCTCGGTCTGTGCCAGCTTATTCTTCAATTCTTCTGCCAATTTGGTGGTTTCGGTCAAATTTTTCACGGAAGCGGCACGGGTTTGAATAAAGTGTTCCAGTTTTTTTGTTTGCAGGTGGGTGGTCACCATGTACGTGATGATGACGGCAAGGATGATGGGAACAAACATCCATCCTTTGCCGATCCGTTCCGCTTCTTGCCGATGGTGTGATCGTCCCTGCGGTGCGGGTTTGGAGGATCCCCATGGCGAGGATAGAATGCGATTGGAAACTAAAGGTATCGTGGTCATGATGCGCTCTCCCGTGAATGATGCCATGTCCATGGCGGGATCCTTGTTCCTGATCCCCATCGATACCGGGGAACAAGAAGGATCTCTTATATTTCTCATTATGCATCAACGGGACAGAGGATCCAGAAATGAATGGTCACGCTTGTCGTTTGCATTGTCGCAAAGAATAACCGGGATCGCGTGAAGCGCATGGATGGGGCGATTCGTTGCACGTGATATACTGTGTTGCATTATTTTTCAAAGGAGCAATGATCTTTCCTGATTTGGGAAGATCATTGGGGCATCTGCATGTGAATCATATTGCCATGATTGGTCCAAAGATAGATGTCATGACCGGCGACCACCGGATCGGCAATAATGGGATCTCCGATCCGATCCAGGCCCAACACCCGACCGGAAGTGGGATCCAGAGAAAAAAGCCGGCCCTTGTTGTCGGCAACGAGGATCAAATCCTTGTACCGTACTGGCGCAGTGAGCAATCCGTCACTGATGTTGCCCCGCCACAGTTCCAGACCGTCTTCCATCCCCAATGCCCGCATGTTGCCATCAACATCGGCGACGAACAGGCGGTCATTCCAGACCAAAGGACGGCGAATGGCGGAAAGGTCATTACTCCAGATTCGGGCACCGGTATCGCGAGACAGGGCGACCAACCGACCTTGATGGTTGACCGCAAAGAGCAACCGCCTTTGTGTCGTTAACGAATCACGCCCGTCGATGACCACGGCTGCATCGATGTCTTGCAGCAGATCGAGTTCTGTACGGCCGCCCACGACGGTCAGATTGTCACTCCACAACAGTTTGCCATTGGCCATGGATACGGCATGCAGATCTCCTGACGAATAACCAACATAAAGCCGATCCTGATCCACGGTCGGCGATGCAGCGCCCATGATGACCAACATTTCCGGGGCATTGTTGTTGACCCACAGTGTGGCGCCGGTTTCGGCGTTCAGGGCATACAGGCGGTTGTCCAAGGTTGTGAAAAACACTTTGCCATCAGACACTACCGGTGCAGAAGCAACCGAGGTGGAAACCTTTTGCCGCCAAAGTTCTTCGCCATTGGTTCGAGAAAGGGCAACCATTTCGCCATCCTCGGTGCCGGCGAACACCCGTTTGTCATCGATGGCCAATCCCCCTTTGACCGATTCACTGATCTCCTTTTTCCACAGGATGGAACCTTCGTTCCGGCTCATGCGGACGATGTTACCCTGGTAGGTGGCAACGAACAGGTCGCTGCTGGTGACGCTGAATCGAACCGGATGGAAAAAATGGTCGTCGGGCCTGCTGGCAACTGATTTTTTCCACGATTCCTGCAATCCGGTGGGTTGACCCGGTTGTGCCACCAGCGAGGAGCGGATGGCCTGTGATTTGTGTTCCTTGTCGCCCACACCCGGCAACCAGTCCGGACTGGAGCAACCGGAGATCAGGGTGGCGAGAAGGAACAGCAGCAGTTTATTGGATTGGGGCGGGTAACCGTTCATGGTGATCACTCTTTGGCCGTTTTACCCAGTCGTTCCAGGCGAAGATCCAACCGGGTGCGCAACTCACCTTTGGCTCCCAGTTCGATTGCCTTTTGGAAATGGATGGCTGCATTCAGCAGATCATTTTGCTTTTGGGCCAGCAACCCCAGAATTTCGAGGGCATGGCCACGAAAGGGGGAATCATCGCCAATCCGATTCAATGACGATTCCGCACGTGCGCGGTCTTCATCGACGATGGCCAACGCGACGTTGTACAGTGCCAGATCACGGAGGGTTTCGTCTTTGGTTTCGTTGGCCAACTGTTCCATCCGGGTGGCCGCATCGCTTTTCTTCCCGGATCGGGCCAGGGTTTGGGCTTCCAGAACTTTGGCCAGGATGCCATACCCATGATTGCCAAAACGGGTCAGCAATGGTTGCAGCAGTTGTTCGGTTTCGGTCCAGGAGTTTTGTTCATAGGGTTTGATGGCGGCCATGAACAGGTCACTGGCGGCGGCATCCTGTTTTGACCTGTACTCCTCCCACCCGACATAGGCGAACAAGGCGAGAAAGAAAACGATGAATCCACCGATGATCCAAGGACGATTCCTTTCCCACTGTTTACGCAGCCGGTCGGCGTCCAGTTCCTCATCGATCTGTTCAAAAAGATTATCCATATTGAAGATATGTTCCTGTACCGTCATGGGTTGATGCCCGGGCGCAATGCCAATCCATGCCATTGCGATGGGCCGCATGCCTTATTGAAGCCGTGCGTCAAGACTACTCCATGGATCGATTTGGTTCAACGCTGCATGACCTTGTTCGGGCAGGATCAAGCCATATTGCCGGGCCAGCCTGTCGTTGAGCACCGCAACGGAGGTTGGGGAAAAACCCCAGCATTTGATCGTTGAACGTAGCGCATTCCTTAAGGCATCATTTACCGGTGCCAGCCAAGCTTCATGATGATCTTTGATGACCAGGATAAATTTTACATCGGTTTGTGACAGGTTGATCTTTTTATATGCGTCGGGCAATTCCTTTTCGGCATCTGGATGCCTTCTTAAACAGGATGCCCATCCCAGTGAAAAGGCATTGATCAATTTTTCCTGGATCCCGGCGATGAAATCGTCAAACTTCGATTCGTTTTCTGGTCTGGGTGTGCTCGATTTGGCTTCGACGATCCACAGGGTTTGCGTTTTGTTTCTATTAGTGCGCAATAACAAAAACTCCGCCATCCGGACGTGCCTTTGAATCGCCGCATAGCAGTTGCTTGCCTCAATATGGAAACATTGACTTTCTGGATACGGGCCGAACGTCATTCCGGATTCAATGATGGGTTGTGTGGTCATTTGAGTGCCAACCCCACCTCTTCCTTGTAGAGCCTGATCGACTCGTTAATGATCGGGTTTTCCGGAATTCCATCCTGGAGGTTTTCGGATGTCCATTGGCGGTCATGCGCTGAAATGACAGGGATGGAAAGATTCTGTTCTTGAGCGATCAAAAACAGCTTTTTCACGACAAAGTAGGAGTGGCTGGCGAGAAAGAATTGGATACCCCGCTCGGCAAGCATTGCGACGATATCAAGCAGTGTTGAAACCGCCATTGGGTGCAGCGCAGATTCCGGCTCATCGATGAACACAATCGAACGGGTATCCAGATACCGATTCCCGAGCAACGTATCGAGAATTGCGATTTTTTTGACACCTTCCGCCGTCACGCCGATCTGGAACTTCTGATTTCCCTTCTTGAACTGCCAGCGACCCGATGTTTCATCGTATTCAACGCGACCGCCGAGAATCTCTTCCAGGCTCTGTCGTGACTCGGCAAATTCTGCAAAATTCTTTCCTCTATTGGGTGACTGGCGTAGCGCTCGGGCAAGATCGAGATAGGTATCATCAAAGCCGAAGGCTTTATCTTGTTCGCGAGATTTGAGAATAATCTGATGCAGGGAGAGAACTTCCTTCGCGGGCAAAAATATGGAATTGCTTGCCCTTGGGGGAACATGGTTTTCCAGCGATGAAATTTGCTTGGTCGTGTCCTTGCCAAAGCCATAAATAAAATCCTGGTCGTCAAATCGCATGGTATAAGACAATGCACCATCCGAGTTTTTGGTCACCAGATCACCGATCTTGTCCGGTTGAAAGGTCCAGTAAAGCTTTTCGGCGAGGATCTCTGCCGCCGTTCGCCGGTCATCTCCCCGCCTGTATTCCTCTACTGTCCGCATGGCACTGTAGGATGCTTTCAACAAAAACGTTTTCCCTGTGCCATTGCCACCGATGATCAGATTGACCGGACCCAGGTTCCGCCAATCCAATTTGGTAAGCGGTCCAAAATTTTCGATCTCAATTTTGTTCAGCATGGTGATCCATTGTTCCCCTAACGATGGCCGTCACCAACTGAGATTGTCCGGCAAGTGTTCACCAGGAAACCGGGAACTTCGGAATGGCGGATTTCCTGCTGTTGTCCCAGAGCCATTTCCTTGAGGATGACCACGTTTTTTTCAAGTTCCGCTTCACCGATCATCAGTGCAAACCTGGCCTGGGAGCGTCCAGCACGTTTCATCTGGCTTTTCAGGGACCCCCCCCCCAGGTTCAACGTCACCGCCAATCCCTGTGCACGTAAGGTTTCAGCAAGTTTGAGTCCCGCCTGTTCTGCCTGTTCTCCCAGGGGGGCCAGATAGACATCCGGTGGCGCAGGGCGGTTTTTTCCCTGGTCCAACAACAAGGCCAGCCGTTCCATCCCCATGGCGAAACCGATGGCGGGCGTGGGTGTCCCCCCCATCTGGGCGACCAGGCCGTCGTAGCGGCCACCGGCGGCAACGGCGTTCTGTGCCCCCAGTCCGACCGAGGTCACTTCGAATGCGGTACGGTTGTAATAATCCAGACCGCGGACCATGTGCGGATTGATCCGGAAGGGGCGTTCCAAATCCTCCAGGTGTCCTTTCAGACGCGAAAAATGGTGGGTGCAACCGGGACACAGATGGTCGATCATGACCGGAGCTGTGGCGATGGCCGCACGGCAACGTTCCTGTTTGCAGTCCAACACCCGCAACGGATTGCGTTCCATACGGTTTTGACAATCATCGCACAGGTGGGAGGCCGTCTGACGTAAAAAGGCGATCAGCAGGTCGCGGTAAGGTGGTCGGCAGTCGGGGCAGCCCAGGGAATTGATTTCCAGGACCAATGACGTTTGCAGACCGATGTCGGTCAGGTAGCGCATGACCATGGCCAACAGTTCCGCATCCGCCAGTGGATCTTCGGGACCGAACAGTTCGCAACCAATCTGATGGAACTGGCGTTGCCGTCCCTTTTGCGGTCGTTCATAGCGAAACATCGGTCCCCGGTACCAGACTTTCCAGGGGAGTTGCCGATGCATGCTCTGTTGCACGAATGCACGCACCACCGATGCAGTCCCTTCGGGACGCAGACTCAAGGAATCTCCTCCACGGTCGGAAAAGGTATACATCTCCTTTTCGACGATGTCCGTCGTGGCCCCGACGGCACGGGCGAACAATTCAGTTTTCTCAAACAGCGGGGTACGGATTTCCTCAAAACCGTATTGTCCAAAAATGGCAAGCGCTCTGGCTTCGAGAAACTGCCACAGGGGAATCGCATCAGGGAGAATGTCATGGACGCCGCGAACGGTTTGAATCATGGGTTGGAATCATCCTGTTGGTCCTGCCGCATGGTTTCCGCTGCCTGTTCCACTTCGGTGACCAACCGGGAAACGATGTCGGTATCATTGATTTTGCCCTGGGGGCGGCCATTGCGATACAGCAGATGTCCCCCCTGGCCCCCTACCAGTCCCACCGCGGTTTCCTTGGCCTCTCCAGGACCGTTGACGACGCAACCGATGACCGATAACGGTACCGGCTCACGGATATGGGCAAGCTTGCGTTCCAGTTGGGCGACAATGTCGATGACGTTGAATTCCTGCCGGGAACAGGTTGGGCAGGAAATGATGTTGACGCCATGGGAGCGCAGGTGCAAAGCTTTGAGAATCTCAAAACCGACGCGGACTTCCTCGACCGGATCGGCGGTCAGGGAGACCCTCAGGGTGTCGCCGATCCCTTCCGCCAGGAGCAGCCCCAGACCGATGGACGACTTGACGGCTCCGGGAAGCAATCCGCCCGCCTCGGTGATTCCCAGATGCAAGGGGTAGTCCACCTGACGGGCCAACAACCGGTAGGCGGCGACGGTCATCCCCACCGAACTGGCTTTCAGGCTGATCTTGATCTCCTGGAAATTGAGATCTTCAAGCAGACGAATGTGGCTCAATGCCGAATCGACCATCGCTTCGGGGCAGGGTTCACCGTAACGGACCAAGAGTTCTTTTTCCAGGGAGCCTGCATTGACGCCGATACGGATGGGGGCACCGTGATCCCTTGCCGCCTGTACCACTTCCCGTACCCGTTGTGGTGCGCCGATATTGCCAGGATTGATGCGCAACCCCTGCACCCCCTGGTCCAGGGCGGCCAGGGCGAGACGAAAGTCGAAATGGATGTCGGCGATGAGGGGGACGCTGGAAGCCCGGACCAAAGGCCCCATGGCCTGAGCAGCGTCCATGTCAGGGCAGGAAACGCGAACGATGTCGGCACCTGCCCGGGCCAGATCCTGGATCTGTTTTTGGGTGGCGTCAATGTCGGCGGTTGGGGTATTGGTCATCGACTGGACGCTGATCGGGGCATCGCCGCCAATGCGTACGGAGCCGACCCGGATCATCCTGGTTGGACGCCTTGGGGCGGTGATGGCATGGCGATGTCCCATGTTACAGCCCCCGAGCCCGTTTTTGAATCCCCTCAGGCGATAATTCCAGATCCTGGATGACCTCGCCCGAATCGCCAAGGAAGGGGAGGGTCTTGGCACCAACCCGAACCTGTACGCCACTCGCATTGCCCAGGATGGCGTAAAAGGTTTCTCCCTCGGGGATGTGGAACACGTGTTCCGGTTGCATGACCATGTCCTTGAGAACGATGCCGTCCTTGTCCTGAATTTGGATCCAGACCAGTTCCTTGGCAATCAGGGCAATGGAACGGGGGTTGGGCGCTTGTAGATCGGTGTCGCTGTAAACGGGAACCGGATGGGTATCGATGACCCGCTCCCGGGCTTTTGTTTTGGCGTTGCCCGGGGCGGGTGGTACGGCAGCGGGCGGTGCGGCTGCGGGTGGTGCGGCTGCGGGTGGTGCGGCAGTGGTGGGGATGGCTGCGACTTCCTGCGGGTCGGTGGGGGGCTGATTGGGAGGAAGGGGGACTGAACCGGCATGTCGGCTGCGTGGGCTGACCTGAGGGAGTTCCGGGGTCGTCGTGATGGTTGCTGCGGTTTCGCTACCGGCAGTGGTCTCGGGGGACGTGGTTCCGGGAAGCGCATTTCCCTGAGATAATGCAGGAATTGGGCTGGTTTGGCTGGCAACCGATGGCGGGGTCTGCGTCGTCGATGTCGCGGACGGCATGTCGCTCTCGGGGGGGGGCGC
>PEAN01000101.1:0-831 GCA_002753735.1 Magnetococcales bacterium DCbin4 | reverse complement strand
GAAGCATTGTCGAAATCTCCGGGGACTTCCTCGTCTCCGGCGGCTTCGATGGCAGGATCCGGGGGTGCGGTTTCCTCAGGTTCGGGGGGGAGGTCGGCCTCGTTGGAAATCCGATTGGATGTCCGCCCAAACAAAGAGAAAAAGGAAGTGGGTTCACCTTGTGGTGTCGTGGGGGCGGGTTCGGCAGCGACAGGTTTGGTCGGTGGAAGCGCTGCGCCAGTCGTCTTGTTGGGGGCCGTCCCGGGCGGGGTGCTCGCCGTCGATGGCGTTCCCTTTTCGATCACCGTTTCCGAAATTGCCCCCGGTTCTGCAAAAGTATCTCCCTCCGAAGCGGATGATTCCACCCTCAGGGGGGGAGCCGTGGGGATGGCCGGTATCGTTGTGGTGGGGGCATAGTAATGTTCGTATGCCACAAAACAACCTGCCAGCGCAGCAATTCCCAGTATGATCAGGCCAATGTTGGGACGGTGACTGGCCTTGGTCGGGGCGGGAAACTTTTCCATTTGCAACCCCTGACGCTTCTGGTCCAATGTTTCCAGAAACGCCTCGATGGGGTCGGTGTCGGCAATGTTGAGATGGCGGGCGTATAACCGCATGAATCCCGCTACAAAGGTGATTCCCGGCAACCTGTCGATGGCTCCCGATTCCAATGCCTGGAGATGAATGTCGCGAATATGAGTCAATTCCGCCAGTTCCGGAATCGTTCTGCCTTGGGCTTTCCTGGCCTCGGCCAGAAATCGACCGACACTCTCGGCGGTATGGACCGGTTTGGTCTCGACGGGCACCTTGGCCGCTGGTGGAATGATGACCGGCTCGGGGGGTGGCTCCGGG
>PEAN01000100.1 GCA_002753735.1 Magnetococcales bacterium DCbin4 | reverse complement strand
CGGTTTCCCGCAAAAACCACGCGGAAAACCGCTTCGGGTAATGGGGCGCGTAAAAAACAAAATCAAAATCAAAGTCAAAATCAAAGTCAAAGTCCTGGGGGCAATCCCCCAGACCCCTTTTTTTTCTTGATAATCATGACAAAAGCTACATATCCCGAACTGGGCGCGGTTACACACTCAAGTCCGAATCCAATGACCACACCGGGGGGAGTTCTCCACGGGCTGACTGAGCCAATTTTTGCGCCACTTGGGTCATGACGGTCTCCCAATCGCCGAAGTCAGGTTGACGAAACAGGCGCAACGTTGGATACCAGGGACTGTCATCCCGTTCTTGAAGCCAACGCCAGTCGGCGACTTTGGGCAGCAGGACCCAGGCAGGTCGGCCCAATGCACCCGTCAAATGCGCCACGGAGGTATCGACGGTAATCACCAGATCCAGTTGGGTCACGACGGCGGCGGTATCCGCGAAATCGGACAACATGGCACTCATATCCATCCAATGGGTCCGTCCTGCAAACACAGCCTGTTCCCGCTCGGTCAATCCCAACTGAAGATTGACGAAACGGCATCCTTGAATCTCAAGCAACCGGGACATCAAAGTGACGTCCAGGGAACGATTGCGGTCATTGGAATGTCCTGGATTACCACGCCACACCAGTCCCACCTTCAATCCTTTCGCGTCTTTAAACTGATCGCGCATGACGGCAACCCGGTCGGGGTTGGCAAATAGATAGGGAATCGGTGTCGGAACACGATCTGGATGATGGGTCTGGCAAAACAATGGCAGGCTCAGTATGGGAATGCGATGGTCACAAGGGGGAATCAACTCTGGATCGTCTGACAGGAAGTCGATCCCTTTGACGGTGGCAAACAACCGGGTCAGCGCTTTTGGGCAAAAGACCACGACCGTTGCCCCCATTTCCTTGATCATGGCGGCATAGCGGATCATCTGGATGCTGTCGCCCATTCCCTGCTCGCAATGCAACAAGATCTGGCGCCCCTTTGCCATGGCCTGATCCATGATCGGTTGGGAATGCCCGGCAATTTGATATGCCCGCATTTTCAAACGCCATTCACAATGCTGCCAACCACGCTGAAAATCTCCGATGGCCAACCGTGCCATCCCTTCATTGTAATAGGCATCCGGATATTCAGGGGCCATTTCCTGTACCTTCATGAACAGTTCGATGGCCTCCATCAACCGATTTTGTTTGTACCGCGCCACGCCCAAATTATTGAGCGCTTCGTAATAATCAGGTTTCAACGCCAACGCCCGCTCATAACATGCCGCCGATTCTTCCATGCGATTTTGATTTTGCCGGGCAACCCCCAGATTATTCCAAGCCAGGACGTAGGTTGGCAGAACGGCGATGGCGCGTTCAAAATGGGTTACGGCCTCATCCAATTCTCCCCGATCCAGTAAGGCCACGCCCAGATTGGTCAGTGCCTCATGGTGATTGGGATTGAGTTCGAGGGCACGGTGATAACTTGCCATGGACTCATCAAGGCGGCCCAACTCCTGGAACACCGACCCCAGGCTGTGGCAGGCGACTTCATGTGTGGGTTCCACATCCAAGGCACGACGGAACATCATCACGGCGTCGTCTTTTTGACCGTTGTCCGACATGGCGCGTCCCAGGTTGACCAGGGCATCGACGTAATCGGGTTTGATCTCGACCGCCTCGGCCAATCGTTCCAGCCCCTCCTCCACCTTGCCTTGATGCACCAGGGCTCGACCCAGATTATTGAGCGCTTCTGGAAAGCGAGGGAGCAGAGTCAACGCCTGACGGTAGTAATGAACCGCCTCGTCCCATTGGGAAAGATCCTGGAAGGCATTGCCGATATTGTTGAGGACCTGGGGCATGGGGCCAAGAAGGGACAACGCCTTTTGAAAATGTTCGATGGCTTCTCTGGGCTTTCCCTGCTCTTGCAGTGCAGTACCCAGATTGTTATGGGCATTGGCGTAATCGGGCCGCAGTGTCAGGGCGTGGCGGTATCTGGCAACCGCTTCATCCAGCTTGCCCATGGCTTTGAGGGCATTCCCCAGATTGTTATGGGATTCGGGACTTTTTTCCCCTTCATCGATGGCCCGACGGATTAAAAAGGCTGCCTCATCATGACGTCCCCTTTGGTGGGCAATCACCCCCAACAGATGCAGGGCTTCATGATTTTTTTGATCAACCGCCAATATTTCAAGACAACCATGACCTGCTTCA
Organism: Magnetococcales bacterium DCbin4; assembly: GCA_002753735.1. GTDB lineage: Bacteria > Pseudomonadota > Magnetococcia > Magnetococcales > UBA8363 > UBA8363. The sequence goes on along the minus strand of PEAN01000100.1, from coordinate 11,624 downwards.
TCCAGATGGCCTGCCTGAAAATGTTGCCGTGCTTGATTCAGGAGATGGGGCAATCGATGGAGATTCATGATGATCGTTCCGTGCGGGAGATGGGATGGGGGCAGGTTGATTCCACCTTGTCACATTCATTCATTGAAGATGACGCCTGATCGTTCATTTTCCATATGAAAATATTAAAAAAGGAAGGGGTCTTAAGGGATTTACCCCAGGGTTTTCACTTTAGAAACAAAGTCAAAAGCTGAAGCATGGAAACCTTTTTTGTTTAAATTCAAAAACAAAATCAACACCCCGGGGCAATTCCCCAAACCCTTTTTTTTTCTCAATGGTTTCAATGTGAATCAGGTGCTGAATCGTTACGTGGAATGAATCATGTGATCAAGCACCCCTTTGACCCGATCCATGACGCCCGACCAATCTCCCAAAGAGGATTGACGCAACAAACGCATGGTCGGATACCAAGGCGTCTCCTCCCGATCCAACATCCAACGCCAATCAGAAACCACCGACAATAAAAGCCATACCGGCTTGCCCATGGCCCCCGCCAAATGCGCCACCGCCGTGTCCACCGCAATCACCCCATCCAACTGCGCTACCACCGCCGCCGTATCGGCAAAATCACCCAATACATCCCCCATGTCCAAAAACTGCATCCCGGCAAAAACCTCCAACTCCACCGCAGTCGCCCCCTTCTGCAAACCAACCAGACAACACCCTTCAAGATCAGACAACCTGGAAAAAAATTCAGGCGGCATCGAACGATGACGATCCATTAAATGTTCCGGATTGCCCCGCCAAACCACCCCAATTTTCAATAATCCAGCACAACGCGCCAAGCGATGACCCAAACGCTCCACCAACACCGGATCGGGCCAAAGATAAGGAACCACAGCCGGAACGGTTTTTAAACCAGTGTCAAACAACAACGGCAAACTCAACAAGAGGATATGATCATCACACTCGGGAGCCGGCGCATCATCCACCATCCAATGAGCAACCCCCGGCACGGTCGCAAACAACCGCGCCAAAGCCCCTGGACACGCAACCACCACCGTCGCCCCCGCCCGCACCAGGTGGCCAACATAACGGATGAACTGGAGATTGTCGCCAAACCCCTGCTCGCAATACACCAATACACGGCGCCCCGCCAGCCGGGTCACCTCCCAGGCCGGTTTTAGAATACGATGCCCCCTGTACTTGGGCATCCCCAAGCGCCATTCATACCCCCGCCACCCCCGCGCAAAATCACCCCGGGTCAACCAAATCACCCCTTCATTGAAATGGGCGTCGGCAAAATCAGGCTTGATGCGTTGCGCCAGACGAAAACATTCCAAAGCATCATCCAACCGCCCCAGCTCCTGACACGCCAAACCCATATTGTTGGCCGCCTCGAAATAATCGGGCTTGAGCTGCAACGCCAGGCGGAATTGCTCCAAGGCAGAAGCCACATCCCCCATTTTTTGCCATGCAACCCCAAGATTGTTGATGGCCAGGGGATCATCAGGCCGACACACCAGGGCATGTTGGAATTGACGTGCCGCCTCGGCCAAATCCCCCCGCTCCAACAACGCACTGCCAAAATTGTTATACCCCCTGGAGACCTCAGGCTGTACCCGCAGGACATGACGAAACATCGCCTCCGCTGCATTCCAGTCCCCGAGCCGTTGTGAAACCATCCCCAAACAGCTCCAGGCATCCAGATGATCCGGTACCCGCTCAACCACCCGGCGCAAATAGTCCCCAGCCTCCTTCCAACGCCCCAGGGAAAAGAACAACCGTCCCAAACCATGAAGTGCCGCGACCAGATCGGAGTCAACATCCAACGCCCGCAAAAAAAATTGAATGGCATCCTCCTGTTGCCCCGCATCAACCAACCCCTGGGCCAAATACACCAATGCATCAACATGATCAGGCTGAATCTGAAGCGCATCCACCAATTTGCCCAATCCTTCATCCACCTGCCCTTGAGACAACAATGCCCGGCCCCAGCCGGTCAACGCCTCGGGGAATTGGGGATGATGCTGCAATGCCAGCTGGTATTGGTGGATGGCAGGATCCAATTGCCCCTGCTCATGCAGCGACTGACCCCTCCGAAATGCCTTTTGTGCCTCGGAATCTTGGTGATTTGCATTCATGACGTACAACCGGAAGCCATCGAATCACGATGGAGAAACAGGAAGAAATTGCATTGCCGCGCCAAACAGCGGGAACCTGCTTGTATACCCAAAGAAAAAGGCGACCCGGAAAAATTTTCCCTGGTCGCCTTTCATTTTTGCCTGGGTTTGATGGTCGGGGCGAGAAGATTCGAACTTCCGACCCCTAGCACCCCATGCTAGTGCGCTACCAGGCTGCGCCACGCCCCGACATCGCCACAAAGAGTAACTGGAAACGGATCATTTGTCCAGAAATACCGTTCCGTTTGGACGGAAAGTGGTAAGAATCTTAATTCAGGAACCCTGGCACATGTGTTGCAAGAACATTTTCAAGCGCCAAATCGGGGATCATACCCATACGACGCAAGCGACCAACCTCCGGGAAAACACCCCGGAACAGGAATCAAAAGGAAACCGCCATGGATATCGCCAGTGCCGCCAGCTTCCTCATCGACCGTGCAGTAAAAATGGCTGCTGGTCTGCATCAACAACCCCGCGACAATACCGCCAAGCCCGCCAGTGTACGCTCGACCCGTGACAAAGGATCCGAACGCCTCAACGAACCAACGCCATCGTTTCGGTCCTCTTCCGCCTATCGGGTCTCGATTTCCAATGCCGGTTTGCAAAAAATGCAACTCAACAGCACCACGGTCTAATGGACATGACCCTTTCCCGACGGGCAGTCGGGCAAATTTTTCCCATGGACCTGCGCTGCCCCCTCCTGCCACGGGGATACCGACCCGATACACCCAATCGGCCGGTTCATCATCAACTCCGTAAGGAGCCCCTACCCATGAGCGATGCCACTGCCCCTCAAGGCGGCAATCTTGCCGGTTGACGACATGACGCTTCCCAAAGGGGATTAAATGTAGGAGCGGTCCAAGGATTTTGGCGACTCCGGTTCGGCAGGAGCCTCCTTGGAATTCTGATCACGTCCCTCCATCTCCTGTTCGACCTGATCCATCCACTGCTCCAACAATTTTCTTGATTCTTCGAACACATCCCTGGCCTTTTTCTTCACTTCCGGAGCTTTTTCCTCATACGCCTTCTTGCCGGCCCGATTCAAGGCGTCGATTGCTTCAAGAAACAATTCCCGCGCTTCGTCCAAAGCCTCCTGCGTCGACTCTGCACGATCTTCCCCTGGAACCACAGGCTCCGCTCCCTGAGCCAGCGGCACACCCATCAGCAAACATGCCGAAAATATACCGCACAAAAGAAATTTAATGGGATTCATGATCTTTTCCCAAGAGTTGCACCGATGACCGGAATGCCGTATCCATTTTTCGCCATGACCGCGAAAAGGACGGGACCAAGGTTCGCGCCTCAAGCAAGACTTCCGCAAAGACCACGCGGAACTTCTGCTTCGGGTGAATTGGCGCGTGAAAAACAAAATCAACACCCTGGGGGCAATTCCTCAAGCCCCCTTTTTTCTTTTGATATATTCATTCATATCCGTCAACGGTCAGCCATCCTTGGCCAGTTAATGAATGTGACAAAGAAGAACCACATACCCCTGGACTTCAAAAAACCCACCCCAGAAACGACACTTGATCACGCATGCAGGGATAGGCCAAAGCCTCTTCGCGAACCCATTGACGATAGACCGATTCATCCGCCCACTGAAGATCGAGGAATTCCCGCGTCAAACACACTGGGTTTCCCTGCCAATGATCACTTGAATACAAAAAACTGATGTGTGGATGTTCCAGATGCAACATGGGTTGGACCTGGATCCGCTCCCATGAAAGCAATTGCATACCCGTTTCTTCCCGGACTTCGCGGCACAAAGCGGCTTCCGGCTCCTCCCCGTGATCCATGTACCCTCCCGGGAAGGACCATTTACCCCAACGATGATCACGATAAGCCAAACGCCCCAACAGAATTCGTGGTCCTCCCGGATTTTCGTTCCGGTCCACCAGAATCACATGGGCCGAAACCGTGGCCAAGAGACGTTGGGCTTTCCCGGAAGCGGGATCCTGGTTCGAGGACATGGTGCAGTCATCCATTCGGTTCAAAAACGATTTTCCATTCGGACCCTTCTTCGCGGCGCCAATATTGCGTCATCGGCACCCCGCGTCCCCCGGTTCCCGAGGTTTGCCATCCCCCCCACGTCACCACCACCATCGAGTCAACCCCAGGATACCCCATAAGCCCTGGATCCATCAAATTGACATTGCCGTCCAACAAACGATTCCACGCGGCATCGTCCATGCGGCCTGATTGGTATTGGCTGGAATAATAACGCAGGATCCCCTCCCCTTTGAACCGGAGCCAATCGTCACGCCATTGATAGACACGCTGAATCATGAGTTCCCGGCGACGCCACCATTCACTCGGCGGCAGCCATTCGATATGCTGCGCCAGGATCACCGGATTGTCCACAGTCAAATAATGTTCCAGGGACTTGAAATCGGGATTGGTCAAAACCACGCAACCTTCGCTGGCCCGGGGGGGACGGCTGTAGGTATCGGCAGGAGAACCGTGCAACCAGATACCACCGCCGGTCCGGCGATGCAATCGGTCCCAGGCATTGGGATAGTCCAGGGGAAAGGCCCCCGCACCATAGAATGGCGGCAGGGTTTTGGAAGCCAGGTAGCCCGTCACATGATAAAATCCAACCGGAGTCCTGTTGTCGCCCTGATGTTCCTTGCCAGCCCCCGCCTTGCCGATGGCGATATAATAATCGGATACTTTTTCCGGGATGCTCTGCCAATTGCGGAAGATATATAACCGGGACCGGGACAGGTCGACCATCACCACATGGTCATAGCGGGCAGGAATGCGCAACAACTCCCCGGGAAGCGCACTTTCAGGAGGCTGTTTTTCGTTGTCCAGGCGAACCTTGGCCTCTGAAAGCAGATCCCCCAATTCCTTCTCATGGCCCACCACCCCTTCGCCAAACCGGGTGATCCCGCCCGCCCGAGCCATGAGCAGATCGCCAAGAATTGCGTTGGCCAAACGAAAATCGGGACGAAGGGTCAGCAGGGTTTGGATGGAATTCCATGCATCATCGAGCCGATTCTGACCCACCAGGTCAAGACTCTGAATCAACAAGCGTTCGATGGCACCATCACCACGATCCCCCACCCCTGTGCCATTGATTGCGGAAACCCTGGCAGCCGCCAGACACAGGAATACAACCACGCCAACCATCAAGAATTTCCGGATATCACCCCCCCGAACTTTCCCGCAAGATTTTCCAGCGGCCATCTTCCAAAACCATGGAAAGGGTTTTCTTGACTGAGTCCTGATAGGTGGGCGACCAGTATTCCTGTTTGAACACCGCCTGGGCACGACCCGGATTGAGCATGCTGACCTTCACATCGGAAATACTGACCCGAATGTCTCCCGGCTGCCCCAAAACCTGGCTGCGACGGGATTCCCATGCCGCACGATTGCCGAACGGAGACGGAACCTGAAACCGGGAAGAATAGGCGCTCAGATAACCACTCGTATTCTTCTCGGACCAATCCTTGACCCATTGTTGGACACTGCGTTCAACTTCAGCCTTGGCCTGGGATGAAGCGGCATCGTCTGGAGCCGCTGTCGGCGGAGCTGGGGCGGCGGCTGGTGCAGCAGCAGCGACCGCCGCAGGAGCAACACCTGCCACCGCGGCTTTGGGTTCCGCAGCCTTGGGTTCGGGCATCCCACCCCCATCTGTTCCCTGTTGGGCAAACAGTTTGCGAATCATGTCCAGCTTGGTCTGGGCCGCACGATTCTGGGCATCGAGTGCCAACGCCTTGCTATAGGCCTGGGATGCCATTTTAGAATAGATGTCCCCCAGATTTTCGTGGGCGGTGGCATAACTGGGATGGGTTCGAATCGCCTTTTTCAAAGATTCACTGGCCTCTTCGTACATCCCTTTTTCCGCATAAAGGACCGCCAGGTTATTGTAGGGTTCCGGCAGATTGGGATGATCGGAACTCAATGCCTTGAAGACGGCAATCGCATCGTCGGGCCGTTTTTGTTCGGTCAAGATCAACCCTTTGAGAAACCGACCCTGGGCATCCTTGGGATTTTTTTGCAGATACCCCTCCAAACGGGTCATCGCCTCGGGGAAACGTTTCTGATCCGCCAGGGCATAGATATCATCGATTTCAGCCGCCCACCCCCAGGCAACAGACCCCAACCATGACAAAACACTCAAACAAAGGATGACGATACGCATCATAGACTGAAAATCCGGTTTGAATGGCTGATGAAACACACTTTATTGACTGATCTGCCTGCGCCGTGTCTGCAAATAGGCATCCCGTACCGCCGTATAGGGATCCAGTGCCGCCTTCTTCAGATCCTCATACTCCCCCAACCGCAGCGAAGTGTCATTCACCCGGCGATATCCCTGAATCCCTGCCCTGGCCCACACATCGTTCGGAACATAGCTCAGGGGATTGAGAAAGGCATCCCCCACCAATCCCACCGAATCACGCAGGTTGGACGGACCCAGAACCGGCCAGTTGATATAGACCGCGTCTCCAATCCCATAAGTGCCCAACGTTTGTCCAGTGTCCTCGTCCCCCGTTTTGAGGTTGAACACACGATCGGCAGCATCATAGAAACCAAGCACCCCCACCGTCGTATTGATCACGAAGCGGAACAGTTCACGCCCTGCGACATCGGGCTTCTGCTGGAGAAGTGCATTGAGGAAATGGGTCGGCATGCCCAGATTGTGGAAAAAGTTCTGTACCGCGATACGGAACACTTCCGGGGTCACCGCGGCGTAGATATGCGCCAACGGCTTGATGATGACGGAATAGATCATGTCATTGACCACGAACATGGCCCGGTTGAACGGTTCCAGCGGATCGGAAACCTCGTCCTGGACATCCGCATCCGCGGTACCGTCCATGACATCTTTCGATGCACCACTCGACGCAGCAGAGTTCACCACGCCTCCGGAATCCTCCACATACCCGGACGTTCCGGACCGTTCCACCATCGGTTCGCCAGCCATGGCCCCACGGACGGGTACCGATACAAGGAACAACAGCAGCATCAACCGTAACAGCATGTTCATTCCCTCAATTGTCTCTACGATTGCCAAGTCCCGCAATTTGTAGAAATATGTTTGATAATCATCGACAATGCTCAAAAGATCGATCCAGACGCCTTGTCAACCATACGATAATGGGCGATAATCGCAACGAATGCAATGGTTGCGATTGGGCCACACGATGTGCCACCTTCGCACCGTACCCCTGTGGAACTTCGACATCATGCTGATTGGTTTTTGCTCCTTTTAAAAATCCGGGCAAGAAGCACCCTCAGCAACAAAACCGTGGTATCCGAATTGGACATCCCATCAAGCCGCACCGACACCTCATTCATACCGCGATTGCGTACCTACGTTCAACATTTGGGTTCGTATTCAATCGACTTCACCCTCGAAACAGGAAAAATGTTCATTTTCCTGGCACAAACCCTCCGCGCCGTCCCCACCCCCCCCTGGCGTTGGCACAACCTCCTCAAACAGATCCACTTCATTGGAATGCGATCGATGTTCGTGATCGCACTGACATCCATTTTTGCCGGCATGGTTCTGGCGCTTCAGGGATTCTATACCCTTTCACGCTTTGGCTCCGAAGCCTTGCTGGGGCCCGCCGTCGCCCTTTCCATGATCCGTGAACTGGGACCGGTGCTCTCCGGCCTCATGATCACCGGCCGCGCCGGTTCCGCTGTCGCGGCGGAATTGGGAATCATGCGCATCCGTGAACAGATCGATGCCCTGGAAGTCATGGGCGTCCCCCCGATCCATTTCCTGGCCGTCCCCCGCTTCCTGGCGGGACTCATCGTCCTGCCCCTGTTGACGGTCATTTTCGATGTCATCGGAATTTTTGGCGGCTACCTGGTTGCAGTGCAACTTCTGGGCCTGAGCGCCGGCACCTATTTTGGCGGCATTGAATCGGCGGTCTCCATGCACGATATCCATACCGGACTCATCAAAGCATTTTGTTTTGGCATGATCATCACCTGGGTCTGCTCCTTCAAGGGGTTTTTCGCCAAGCGGGGGGCCGAAGGGGTCAGCCATGCCACGACCTCTGCCGTCGTCCTCGCCTCCGTCCTGATCCTGGTCAGCGACTATTTCATCACCGCCATCATGCTCTAGGATCGACCGTGTCCACTCCCTCCCAACCATCCACCGTCATCACCGCACCAGGCCATAACCACGGACCGCTCGGACAACGCCTGCTGGCCGCGGGGTACATCAACGAACAACAGCTCAACGAAGCACTGGCCGCCCAATCAACCGTTGATCCCAATGAAATCAACCACCTGATTGGCCGTACTCTGGTTTCCCTGGGTCATCTGACCCCCTCCCTCCTGCGCCAGGCCCTGGTGGAACTCTTCACCGAGGAATGCCGCAATGATTGCGGCCTGTCCGGCGTTCCCCCCATCCTGTCCATGAAAGGGGTCGAAAAACAACTCGATGGACGCATGGTCCTCAACGGTGTCGATCTGGAAATCCCCGAACACCGCATCACCGCCATCATCGGCATCAGTGGTGGTGGCAAAAGCGTCACCCTGAAACACCTGGTCGGTTTGATGCGGCCCGACCGTGGAACCATCATGGTCAAAGGGAAAAACCTGTACGCCCTCTCCGTCGCTGAATTGCAACGGGTTCGGCGGCATATCAGCCTGCTCTTCCAGGGAGGCGCCCTGTTTGACTCCCTCAACGTATTCGACAACATCGCCTTCCCTCTTCGGGAAACCACCCAAACTTCTGAAGCGGAAATTCACCAACGGGTCATGCGTGCCCTCGATGAAGTCAATCTGGCAGGAATGGAATACAAGTTTCCCGATGAGTTGAGCGGTGGCATGAACAAACGGGCAGCCCTTGCCCGCGCCCTGATCACCCGTCCCGAAATCATCCTGCTCGACGAACCCACCGCCGGACTCGATCCCATCATCGAAAACGCCATTCATCACTTGATTTGCGACACCTTCATGCGGACCAGAACCACCATGGTCATCATCAGCCATGCCATTCCCGCCATCTTCAATTGGTGTCATCATGTCATTGTTCTGCATCGCGGCAAGGTTCGGGCATCAGGATCGACCCCGGCCATCCGGGAATCGCAGGATCCGGTCATACGTCAGTTCATCGATGGTGACGTCGATGGTCCCGTGGATATCCTGTAACCGAATCAAGGCAAACATGTTCATGTTCCGGAATCACAAACTTTACGCGATGAAACGTTCGTGGGGGTCCGGGGGGGATGATCCCCCCTGGTGGAGGTTTGGAGGCAGCGCCTCCAAGGTTTTGGATTTCCCGTGCCCGAAAGGCATCATGTTCAGCAAGAAAGGATCCCCTTCATGAAAGAGGGCAAACTGGAATTATCGGTTGGGGTGTTTGTCCTGGCCGGATTGCTCGCACTGGGGTGGCTGTCGATCAAACTGGCGCGCATGGAATTCGTCGGTGGCAATCACATCCCCATCTGGGCCAATTTTTCATCCGTGTCGGGACTCAAGACCGGTGCCAACGTCGAAATCGCCGGCGTTTCCGTGGGTCGGGTCGATCAAATCGCCCTGGACCTCGGAGATTATGAAGCCAAGGTCCGCTTGCTCATTCAACCCGGCGTCCCCATCCAGGATGACGCCATCGCTTCCATCCGGACCAAAGGGTTGATCGGTGACCGTTACATCAGCATCAGTCCAGGCGGATCCAATACCCTGCTTCAGGAAAACGGGACCATTGTCCAGACCGAACCGGCAATCAACTTTGAAGAGTTGATCAGTCAATTCGTTCATGGCAGCATTTGATCCCCGGGACAGCCCAAACCTTGTTTTGAACGCCCCTGAGCCATACACTCCCCTACGTCAACATTCAGACCACGGAGATCATAATCACATGCGGCGTCATTATCGTTTCATGGGCCTTGCAGCCTTCATATTCAGCCTGTTCTCGGTCGTTGCATTTGCGTCCCAGAATCCTTCCACCGCCAGGATGCGCCTGGAGAACACCGTTCGCCAAGCCCTCGCCGTGCTCCAAAACCCTGCCTATGCCCCCCCGGAGCAGCGGGAAACCAAACGTAAACTGCTTCAGGAGATCATCTATCCCGAATTTGATTTCCAGCGCATGTCCCAAGCCGCCGTGGGTCAGCCGTGGAAAAAATTTTCCACCGAACAACAGGAACGCTTCACCCTGGCGTTTCGCACCATGTTGGAAAATACCTACTTCAACATGATCGAACGTTACAGCGGGGAAGAAGTCACCTTCACCAACGAGGTTCCGCTTTCCAATCAGGTATTGCGGGTCGATAGCGTCGTCGTCGCCAAGGGTCAGAAATATGACATGTCCTACCGCATGTATCCCAAAGGCGATCAATGGCTGGTCTTCGACATCATCATCGAAGGGGTCAGCGTCATCTCCAACTATCGCTCCCAGTTCAAACAACTCCTGCAATCCGCCAATCCCGACATTGAGGGTTTGCTTGTGCGGATGCAGGAAAAAAACAATGAGAATAAATTCTAACCTGTTCCAGACCAGGAACGCATGGTTTTCAACGCCATTCCAATCACAAGGGGGCAGCTGGAATGTTGCTGCACTCTTGTGACCTCTGGTATTTGCCTGGGATGGTGGACACGATTATTATCAGGATTGGTCTGGTTTCATGTTCCATGAGGATGCTCAAGAATAAAAGGGCCTGGGGGATCGCCTCGGGATTTCGATTTGCGACGATGGATCCTGTTGCCACTATTGCTCGCGTTTGCGAGCGGCTGTAGTTTGTTTGAAGACAAGAAAACAGCCATTGATGATGACGATCCACGCCTGAAGGATATTGAACATATCCCACCTGCGATTCCTGCACCGTTGGCTTCGTTCATTGAGCGCAAGGAGGTCTCCTACGATATTCAGGGACGTTCGGTTGCCGAACTCAATGAGGCCATGCAGAAGGCTTCCCCCTGTATAGCCTCAATCCTGCATCATGAAAACGAAAAGTCGGTTGCCTGCACTCAATCCCGGTTCACGTTGGCCCACAATGATGCCCCCCCCAACCGGGTCCAAGGGTTATGTCGTACTGAACAATTCCGTCTGCGTTTGCGAATCACCATCACCCTTCCCGAATGGACCAACGCCCTTGATGGTCACTTTGGTGTCGCAGACGCCTGGGAATTTTTCCACCGGGCATTGACGCGTCATGAAGAGGGTCATGCCAATATCGCCATCAGTGAATTCATCAAATTTGACCAGGAGGTTACCCAAGCTTTGGCCCAACGCCCCGATTCAACCTGTGAACGCAAACAACGCCTGTTTACCAAGGTGTGGCAACGCTCTTATAGAAAAGTCAAACAACGCAACCAGGAATATGATCGACGAACGGCGAATGGGGTCAATAATGGGACTTCTTTTTATTGATGGCGGAAAGACTGACATTCAAAATAATAATAATAATTATTGAAAGAAAAAAGGGGTCTGGGGGATTGCCCCCAGGGTGTTGATTTTGATTTTGATTTTGATTTTGTTTATTACGC
>PEAN01000016.1 GCA_002753735.1 Magnetococcales bacterium DCbin4 | reverse complement strand
GGCCGGGACCAGGGCTACTGCCTCAAGCAAGATTCCCGCAAAAACCACGCGAAACTCTTGCTTCGGGTGAAATGGCGCGTGAAAAACAAAATCAAAGTCCTGGGGGCAATCCCTTAAGCCCCCTTTTTTCTTTCAATAATTTTTCGAGTGTCAACAATCCCTGATTAATGAATATGACAAAGTAGAATTAATATATTTAATAATTATTCATTCTGGTCAGGATCGCTCAGAATCGTCAGGAGCAGAAATAGAAGACCAGGAGGTGTGAATCCAACCTGCTAAACGAAATTCCTCCTCCATTCTCCGGAAGTTGGCCTGGTCGATCTCAGCAACGGTGCGCACACGGTTTACGTCGCCTTGACGGGTTTCTTTGTTGACGTCCTCGTTTCGAAGAAACGATTTGATTTCGACTTCTTTATCATGGAATGCTCGAACCAGTCCCTCTGTTTCGAATTGATTTCCTCCCCCAATACTTTGCACAGCACGATTCAACTCCTCCAGTTCGTTCTTGAGTTTTTCAAGCTTTGCAGTACGTTCAGGTGTCAGTCCCTGGACAATTCCCGATCCAATCATGGGCGATCCTCCTTATATCTTCGATGCTTTCAGGGATTATGGAATATCAATTTCTCCAGGACAATGCGCCATGATCGATTCTTTTAGTCATTAAACTCGCCCGCCAGGCGAATAATTTACACAATAGAAAATAAAAACTATTTTTTATTCTTCAGAAAATACTGAGCGTAGGCATAATCCATGGTGTTGACATGGTTGAATAACCACTCCAGAAGCCAGATGCGAATATCCATGAGTCCTGCTTCATCTCCTTGTAATATATATCTCTGATTAACATTTAGTTTTTCAATAATAGCCTGATGTTCTAATTGGTGTTGATCTGTATATGGATAATTGTTTTGGCGCAAAAAATCCTCTTCTTCATGAAAATGATTTTTTGTATAGATAATGAGATTGTCAAAGGTGACCGCCAAACCATCCCATTCCTTTTCTGTAAAAACCAAGCCAGAAGATATATTCAAATCCAATATGACGTCTGCATCAATAATCAAATTGAGTAACCCTTGATGAGCCATATTGAAATGTTGTTCACCCACATCAACCAATTTATTTCGAAGTTTGACATAAAATTCCTGGTTCATAGAATATCCTTTTCATGGATGGATATTAATATGGGGTGCGCCAACTACATCGATGCATCTTCTATTGATATTCCTTATAGTTGCACACAACCACACCGCAAATCTTCAAGGCACTTTCCAGCTCGATCATCAGGTGGTTTGATGGTGTCCTCTGTTCACCTGATCAACTTCACAGGGCGAGAAACCCATTCCAGAACGGTCCAAACACGATCAGCCGGATCGGCTGAAAAGGGTGTATGCGACATCGGCCCCAACGGCACCTAGAACAACAAAATCCTCGGTGAAGCAAAAATTTTTTCTGCACTTTCAGGCACTTTGATGCCGATCAGTCGCTTTGTTGAGTTCAACGAAGGCGGTGTGGATCGTCCTGTTGACGGTCGAACGGTTCAGCAGGTTGTTCAGCGAATTGTTTCCATGTTTCTCCTCGTCAGGTTCGCCATGAGCGGGTTTTTGAACGACAAAGCTTCATTAATCATCCATTCGGACTTCACGAGTCAGTGGGGGGAACGGCCACCAACTCAATGTGCATCCTCCGGAGCGAACTGCCAAAAGGCGCCATGGAGTCAGGACAAACACCAACAAGCGTTACCTGGCCATCGACAACCACATCCTGCACGTAAAAGGGCCGACACGGCAACTGCATTTTTCGGCAGACGACGGCTTGGCAAAGTTACTGCGATGGAGGCAACGCCGCCACCTTTGACCCGCTTCGTGGGCAACCAGTATTTTCCTCCCCGTCAAGGTGGGTCAACAGGTGTTCAACCCGCCAATCGATACCAGATCGGATGCCTTGCTGGTATTCGCAGGACAGGATCGATCCCAGCAATACCGGGATTGTGGCCAGAGAGACCGAGATCAAGAGATCCCATGCCAGTGGCATCCGTCAAGGGGTTATGGCATGTTCCTGGCTTTGTGAGGCAACCTGAAAAATCCCAGCCGTGTCCTTTATGATCGGGACATCTATGTTGTCGCCCTGAAGTCAGGATTGACCCGAACATAATTGGGCTTGGATTCCAATTTTGATGATATCGCCCTCCCAATGGACCCGGGCGAACTGCTTGCGACCAACCGGTTCATCCCCACGGGTGTGGGGAACACTGCGGCCTCGTACCGGTCGGCTGGTATCGAGGCGGTTCATCCCCACGGGTGTGGGGAACACTTCAGGAGGGTTTGAATGACGGAATACGCACACGGTTCATCCCCACGGGTGTGGGGAACACGGCATGGGCGGGTGGGTGGGCTTGGGCGGTTCATCCCCACGGGTGTGGGGAACACGATAGTGACACTTGTGTTAACTGTAGGAGAATAGGTTCATCCCCACGGGTGTAAGGAACACTTTGCGGCACGTGTTATTGGATGATCAAGGACCGGTTCATCCCCACGGGTGTGGGGAACACAACCCTCCGACGTATGATGGTGGTGATGTGACCGGTTCATCCCCACGGGTGTGGGGAACACCAGCATGCGTTCCGGATAGTCTCTCCAAGGGCCGGTTCATCCCCACGGGTGTGGGGAACACATCCCGCATCCGGGTTATCGCGGCAATCGAGGCGGTTCATCCCCACGGGTGTGGGGAACACTCTTCCACCCTGATCCACGAGGCGGCCTATGCCGGTTCATCCCCACGGGTGTGGGGAACACCCGTATTACGGTAATACCGTTTTGCTCACGACCGGTTCATCCCCACGGGTGTGGGGAACACTGCGTGGCGGTCTCCCAGATCTCCCGGTCGAACGGTTCATCCCCACGGGTGTGGGGAACACGGGGCGATCATGATCAAATCCTCTCGCGGGGTCGGTTCATCCCCACGGGTGTGGGGAACACCCCCGGGCAACGTTTTCGAGTTGCGCCCTGGCCGGTTCATCCCCACGGGTGTGGGGAACACGCAACTTCACCCCTTACAATGACGGAGACGGATGGTTCATCCCCACGGGTGTGGGGAACACCGTAGTTCGTCGGTTTGAGTTTCGACGCGATCCGGTTCATCCCCACGGGTGTGGGGAACACCTCATGGGATGGATTGTCCACTTTTCCCCGGTCGGTTCATCCCCACGGGTGTGGGGAACACCAGAAAAAACCGGCCTATAGAGGGGAATGAGACGGTTCATCCCCACGGGTGTGGGGAACACTCGTATCTGCCGAGGAGTCTTTCGACTTCATCCGGTTCATCCCCACGGGTGTGGGGAACACAACCCCTGTATTCGTCGGCCACCAGTGAGAAGCGGTTCATCCCCACGGGTGTGGGGAACACGTGGAAGGATGAAGGGTGGAATGGAGGTGCGTCGGTTCATCCCCACGGGTGTGGGGAACACAGCTTCGACGCAATCCATTTTCGGGAGTCGATCGGTTCATCCCCACGGGTGTGGGGAACACCACAAAGAAATTGCGGTCATGCACCAGAAGAACGGTTCATCCCCACGGGTGTGGGGAACACCCGGTGTCCACGTCAGCGGTGACGACGAACTGCGGTTCATCCCCACGGGTGTGGGGAACACTCCACACTGGTCCTATCGCTCGCAAAGTATGGAGGTTCATCCCCACGGGTGTGGGGAACACTTCGATTGCGCCGACCGGCACCATAAGTATCGCGGTTCATCCCCACGGGTGTGGGGAACACCCTGGGCGATACCCAGAGGAGCGTTCAACTTGCGGTTCATCCCCACGGGTGTGGGGAACACGCCGTTTACGATTTCCCGGCAGAAGATTTTTTCGGTTCATCCCCACGGGTGTGGGGAACACCTTGATTGGCGAAAGGATTAGAGAGGAGGAAGCGGTTCATCCCCACGGGTGTGGGGAACACCTGTTCCCATCATTTTCTGCCAGTGCACTGACCGGTTCATCCCCACGGGTGTGGGGAACACTTTATCCCGAAAAGTATCAAGCCGACTCATTACGGTTCATCCCCACGGGTGTGGGGAACACCGGAGCCGATTGGGTTAACCTTTCCCCGTTTTCGGTTCATCCCCACGGGTGTGGGGAACACGCGGAAACCACGGCCAGATTGACCCGTGAAGGCGGTTCATCCCCACGGGTGTGGGGAACACTGACCTGCTGTGTCTGGCAGGGACACTATGGTCGGTTCATCCCCACGGGTGTGGGGAACACTATAGGGTCGATATTACTCAGTCTACGTCCAACGGTTCATCCCCACGGGTGTGGGGAACACTGTCTAAGCGTGAAAGCACTCAACTCACAGAACGGTTCATCCCCACGGGTGTGGGGAACACGACAAGGTATTACAAAAGTGGAACGCATCGGACGGTTCATCCCCACGGGTGTGGGGAACACGCGATAACGCCATTGGTGGACGGCATGTATACCGGTTCATCCCCACGGGTGTGGGGAACACTGGCTAGACCAATCAATATCTCCAATAAGAAACGGTTCATCCCCACGGGTGTGGGGAACACGCGTTCGGCGGTCGAGGGTCCGGGAAATCGCACGGTTCATCCCCACGGGTGTGGGGAACACTACAGCAAAAAGTGTTCGAAATATCCAACGACCGGTTCATCCCCACGGGTGTGGGGAACACAAATCCCTTGCACGGTGGTGAGGTGAACACCACGGTTCATCCCCACGGGTGTGGGGAACACCGCAGCCTGGACCCAATAGCCCATGTTCGCCACGGTTCATCCCCACGGGTGTGGGGAACACCAAGGAGAACCACAATGGAAAATATCGACCAACGGTTCATCCCCACGGGTGTGGGGAACACTATCAAAAATTGTTACAACGCACGTGCTGAGGCGGTTCATCCCCACGGGTGTGGGGAACACCGCCGACGTGGCAATAGCAACCAGTTTCCTCCCGGTTCATCCCCACGGGTGTGGGGAACACACATTTTTGCGTCAAAATCTGACGTAGAACCACGGTTCATCCCCACGGGTGTGGGGAACACTCTCCCCTGGTATTTGCAAAAAATGCAAAGGTCGGTTCATCCCCACGGGTGTGGGGAACACGGCGTGTTCAACCGCTCCGATTGCGCGTTTTTCGGTTCATCCCCACGGGTGTGGGGAACACCGATGGAACGGAAAATAACGCTGGCTGAATTCCGGTTCATCCCCACGGGTGTGGGGAACACCGTCAGTCCGGCAATAGCCGCCAATTCGGCATCGGTTCATCCCCACGGGTGTGGGGAACACGCGGTTTATCCTGTTCCAGGCCAAGATCCGAATGGTTCATCCCCACGGGTGTGGGGAACACAGTTGAGTTTGACCAGGAATTGTTTGACGCCCCGGTTCATCCCCACGGGTGTGGGGAACACGAATCAGGAGTTGTGAAATGAGACCGGAACGTCGGTTCATCCCCACGGGTGTGGGGAACACCTCCAAATTCGGGATCGATTGCGGTGTGGTTGCGGTTCATCCCCACGGGTGTGGGGAACACGGAGGCTCCGCCTGCCTTCCCTGCTGTCCGTGCGGTTCATCCCCACGGGTGTGGGGAACACGCAATCAAAGATTGGAGACAAGTGGGTGAGTACGGTTCATCCCCACGGGTGTGGGGAACACAACAACGTGCAATTGTTATCGACCACTCCGGGCGGTTCATCCCCACGGGTGTGGGGAACACGGTTTCCGCCCCGTCCACCTCCCGGACGAATTCGGTTCATCCCCACGGGTGTGGGGAACACGAGGTCTTGGCAGGATCGCGGGGCCAGGAGCGCGGTTCATCCCCACGGGTGTGGGGAACACGGTGGTGCGTTGTCGCTCCGATCTGCGGCTCTCGGTTCATCCCCACGGGTGTGGGGAACACCCCTCTGCCAAACAATCCTCCGGCGTGATTTCCGGTTCATCCCCACGGGTGTGGGGAACACACCTTGGATCAATGGAAATCAGAGTGAGAACGCGGTTCATCCCCACGGGTGTGGGGAACACGCGACTGGCAGAAATCCGGGGTGAGCAGAGCGCGGTTCATCCCCACGGGTGTGGGGAACACATCTCACGCCGGAATTTGCGCATCATCGCCCCCGGTTCATCCCCACGGGTGTGGGGAACACGGTGGCGATGGGACACATCGTATTTAAAATGCCGGTTCATCCCCACGGGTGTGGGGAACACGTTCTCCTATACAGACGCCAGGAGGGATCTCTCGGTTCATCCCCACGGGTGTGGGGAACACGTCAGTGTCGCGCCCAACCACAAACCCGATCACGGTTCATCCCCACGGGTGTGGGGAACACCAGCATGGTGGCGGCAAGAAAGCTTTCAAAAACGGTTCATCCCCACGGGTGTGGGGAACACGTCATTGAATTCTCCGGGGTGTCCAAGGGAAAGGGTTCATCCCCACGGGTGTGGGGAACACTTCATCTGGTAAACTTGATCAGAGTTTGATGCCGGTTCATCCCCACGGGTGTGGGGAACACTGGGTCTAATCTAAGGCCCATTCCTGGGCCAGCGGTTCATCCCCACGGGTGTGGGGAACACGTCACCGCCGGCCATCCTTGCTATCGAGGGGGCGGTTCATCCCCACGGGTGTGGGGAACACGGGTCCTGGGTGAGTTTGACTGAGTCAGCAAACGGTTCATCCCCACGGGTGTGGGGAACACCCTCCTGCCATGTTGGTCACCCAGAAGCACTCCGGTTCATCCCCACGGGTGTGGGGAACACGACGACGTGATAACCCTGCGCATTACCTTGTAAGGTTCATCCCCACGGGTGTGGGGAACACCGTCATGCAGCAACCATTCACCAGACTCGTTTCGGTTCATCCCCACGGGTGTGGGGAACACTGAAAGAGAAAAAATCATAGCCGATTTTAAATCGGTTCATCCCCACGGGTGTGGGGAACACATTTCTCAAGATTAACCAAAAGCTTTGGTAACCGGTTCATCCCCACGGGTGTGGGGAACACTTTTCGACCTTGCGCAATCATTCTCAAGTGTCCGGTTCATCCCCACGGGTGTGGGGAACACAACAAGCGTTAATGGTGGTTCCGGTTCAGGGACGGTTCATCCCCACGGGTGTGGGGAACACCGGGTATGATGCGGAATGGCATTGCATACCGGCGGTTCATCCCCACGGGTGTGGGGAACACCAAATAGCTGAATTAGTATCGGAAATTTCCGACGGTTCATCCCCACGGGTGTGGGGAACACGTGCATGCGGGCAAGAAAATTCTCTATCCCGCCGGTTCATCCCCACGGGTGTGGGGAACACTCAAGGATGGCCTGCCCTGAAGCCCCGTCCGCCGGTTCATCCCCACGGGTGTGGGGAACACGACTATTATTTTCGCCTTCGCAGTCAGTTCGGCGGTTCATCCCCACGGGTGTGGGGAACACAACGGCCAAATGGCCGGCCATATAGAATGCGGCGGTTCATCCCCACGGGTGTGGGGAACACTGTCAGATTTGGCGGTTGGAGGGGTGTCAAAACGGTTCATCCCCACGGGTGTGGGGAACACTCCGCGAAGAAAGATCTGAAGTTTTTTATCAGCGGTTCATCCCCACGGGTGTGGGGAACACAAAAACTCTCCGTGGCTGACGTACCCGGATCGCGGTTCATCCCCACGGGTGTGGGGAACACTCTGGTCAGCATGCCAACAAGTTCGGCCGCCCCGGTTCATCCCCACGGGTGTGGGGAACACTGAAATCGGGACGTTCAAAATCAGCTGCATGCCGGTTCATCCCCACGGGTGTGGGGAACACCTGCGATGCGTGGATGAAGTCTGAGCAAAAGTCGGTTCATCCCCACGGGTGTGGGGAACACTCCGATTGCGCGTTTTTCCTCCCCGGAAATGCCGGTTCATCCCCACGGGTGTGGGGAACACTCGGTTTGCCAGACGCCCCCCATGAATGGACGCGGTTCATCCCCACGGGTGTGGGGAACACTGAACGATGAATATGAAAGAGTTGCCCGTTTACGGTTCATCCCCACGGGTGTGGGGAACACGGATGAAGAATGAGCCTACAAAGGCTCAGGATCGGTTCATCCCCACGGGTGTGGGGAACACGCCGCTTTCCCAGTGTAATATGCCGCCTCGCCCGGTTCATCCCCACGGGTGTGGGGAACACTCCTCGTCACGAGAAATATGACGGAAATTTGACGGTTCATCCCCACGGGTGTGGGGAACACTTGGCACGGGCCAAGTCGGCGACCCGCGCGCCCGGTTCATCCCCACGGGTGTGGGGAACACATTTATGAAAGTGTTCGAACGCGCATGGTTCGCGGTTCATCCCCACGGGTGTGGGGAACACTATATGAAACATCTTGCAATGGTACAGGAACGCGGTTCATCCCCACGGGTGTGGGGAACACATATTGATTTTTGTCTTTTATTCCTAATTGACCGGTTCATCCCCACGGGTGTGGGGAACACCTGTTTGCGGCGCCATTTTTCAGTCCCCGCGCCGGTTCATCCCCACGGGTGTGGGGAACACTTCAGCCTCACCAGCAGCGATTCTCTTTGCATCGGTTCATCCCCACGGGTGTGGGGAACACAAAAAATTGAGTGGTGCCAGGACGCTGGAGGACGGTTCATCCCCACGGGTGTGGGGAACACGTCGTACGACTCGCGACCTGCCATGTGAGTTCCGGTTCATCCCCACGGGTGTGGGGAACACCCAGCGAGACCAGCAGCAATATTTATGATTGCCGGTTCATCCCCACGGGTGTGGGGAACACGTGCATGCGGGCAAGAAAATTCTCTATTCCACCGGTTCATCCCCACGGGTGTGGGGAACACTGCCATGCCTCCCTCTCATGATATACTCCGGTCGGTTCATCCCCACGGGTGTGGGGAACACGTTTAATTCGCTCTCAATTAAAGCCCAGCGCTCGGTTCATCCCCACGGGTGTGGGGAACACTCTCCATCCCACGGGAGAGATGCAGATCGTAACGGTTCATCCCCACGGGTGTGGGGAACACTTCCCTGGGACAAACCGCAACACGCGCCCGATCGGTTCATCCCCACGGGTGTGGGGAACACAGCGTGACCGGAAGTCGAGGTTGCGCAAATTGCGGTTCATCCCCACGGGTGTGGGGAACACGGAGTTTAATGAATTGATTTACAGCGCGACAAAGGTTCATCCCCACGGGTGTGGGGAACACGGAACTGTGACCGGGACGTTCAAAGAGGGTGACGGTTCATCCCCACGGGTGTGGGGAACACTGAACTTTCCCTGGGGATTTTCACATGGGAATCGGTTCATCCCCACGGGTGTGGGGAACACGATTCTGGCCCCAACCCATGCGGCAACTGCTGCGGTTCATCCCCACGGGTGTGGGGAACACGGCGGCAAAACTCGGAACAATCGGGATCCGGGCGGTTCATCCCCACGGGTGTGGGGAACACAATCCCGCAAGCGTTTTCTGTTGGTGGCCCGGCGGTTCATCCCCACGGGTGTGGGGAACACCGTCACGCTCGGTAGGGGTGTTCTCTCTGAGGCGGTTCATCCCCACGGGTGTGGGGAACACCAACGTCGTGCGTTTTCAACTGCAACAATGTTCGGTTCATCCCCACGGGTGTGGGGAACACTCTTTGGGCAAGATCATCAATCCGCGCGAAAACGGTTCATCCCCACGGGTGTGGGGAACACTTCAACCAAATCAAAGCCATGGCCGATTCAGTCGGTTCATCCCCACGGGTGTGGGGAACACTGGCTTATAGATGCCAATGAATTCTGTAAAGACGGTTCATCCCCACGGGTGTGGGGAACACGCCATTTATCCCTATCGCGTTCAGCCACGAGATGGTTCATCCCCACGGGTGTGGGGAACACTGACGTTGCCACTGAGCAAGGGGCTACGTTTTCGGTTCATCCCCACGGGTGTGGGGAACACACACAAAAACACTGTATGATGCCTCTGTATAACGGTTCATCCCCACGGGTGTGGGGAACACCGCGGCATATGTAACGCCATTATCCCAGACGCCGGTTCATCCCCACGGGTGTGGGGAACACTATATGAGACATCTTGCAATGGTACAGGAACGCGGTTCATCCCCACGGGTGTGGGGAACACGACTGCACGCTGTTTCTGCTCTACCCCACCGCCGGTTCATCCCCACGGGTGTGGGGAACACCCCAGGACGCTCAGGCAGAAGTAAAGCGGCAGCGGTTCATCCCCACGGGTGTGGGGAACACTTTTGACTATAAGGCAATATGCAACATTCAAGCGGTTCATCCCCACGGGTGTGGGGAACACCTACCTGAAGTGCGATTCGGTGGCCAATACGGCGGTTCATCCCCACGGGTGTGGGGAACACTTGACGCATAGCGCTCAGGCATGCGACGACGACGGTTCATCCCCACGGGTGTGGGGAACACGCAGGGAAATCGTAGACTGCCAGGTGCCCCATCGGTTCATCCCCACGGGTGTGGGGAACACACAGGTTTGGACGCAAAACGGCTGGATGTGGTCGGTTCATCCCCACGGGTGTGGGGAACACACTTCTTCCATCTCTTTGTTTCAGAAGCAGAAAAAAGAGGATGGATAATGCACCGGATTAGTGTAGAAACAAGCTGCTTTACAACGAAAGCAGCGTACAACAAGATACCACTGTTTTCAAAGAACGTTTTTATTTTCTAGTTGCGATGTGAAGGAGACCAGTTTGATGCCATCCAATTCCACCGGGATACGTCTATTTTTACCGAGGGTCAGGAGATCATAACCTGATTCGGTATTGGTATTCCAGATCATGATGGCGTTACCATCTTCCAAAGCAGTTTCCACCTGATTCCAGATCATCTCCCTGACCCGTTTTGAAAGGTTACCGACGTAAACCCCGGGGCGTACCTCCAACAGCCAGATGGCCAGACGGCCACGAAGACGCGGCGGGACATTTTCAACAACGATGACCAACATCACCAATACTCTTTTGGTTTGGGATTGCAGGAGGGATCGCATCATCAGGAGGCTTGGGGACGGGGAGTTCGCCGGCGGCCAGGACCTGTTCGATGATGGGAATAATCCTTTCCAATGTTTTTTGTTGACGGAAAATGTCACGACAGCCCAAACGCACTTGTCGTTCGGGTTCGGGTGGTTGACGGGCTGCAACCTGGAAGGCGATGGGCAACACGGTATCGAACTTGAATAAATCGGCGATATCATAAACGAAGGATAAAGGTTTTCCCGTATGGATGAAACCGATGGCAGGGGCATAGCCGGCGGCAAGGATGGCGGCTTCGCACAGGCCGTACAGGCAGGAGGTGGCGGAACTCAGGCAGCGGTTGACGGTATCGGAGTGGTCCCACTGATCGGGATCGTATTGACGCCCCTCCCATTGGACTTTGTAGCGTTGTGCCATCCATTGGTACATTTTGCGGACCCGCGCCCCTTCAATGCCACGCAATTGGTCGATGCTGCGGCGGGAAGGGGGTTCTTCGCCGAAACGCAAGGCATACATCCTGCGCACCACTTTCAGTCGTGCCGTTTCGTCCAAAGCGAGTTTGGCCTGGTAGAGGAGACGGTCGGCTCTGGCACCTCCGGGTTGTCCGGAGGCGTACAGCCGGACACCCGCTTCACCAACCCAGAGCAGTAGCGTGCCGACATGGGCGGCCAAAGAGGCTGCGGCATGAGAAACCCGGGTTCCCGGTTCAAGCATGATACAGGCTACCGATCCGACAGGAATGCAGGTGCGCACCCCGCTTTTGTCGACCAATACAAAGGCACCATCAATGACATCAATTTCGCCATACTGAAGAAAAATCAATGTCAGCCGATCTTTGATGGGTATGGGTTTGAGCGGCGGCAGAGGAGAATCGCTCATGGCCGTCGCACCAGTAGCAGACCACACCCGAAGCCTTTCGCTGGACCAATCCCTTGCAACAACGTTCGGGTCAAGGTTTCAGGATGGGTGACCGTCAGCCATCCATCAAAGTCAAGGGTACTGAAACGGATCTCTGGCCCCCTGGAACGTTGATGGTATCGATGTTGCTGGTAACCATCAACGACCAGATGATCGACGTTGAACCCATGTCGTTGCGCCCGGTTGATCAACCATTGTTTTCCCATATCCAGGGGATCGCTGCCATCCCGGGGATGCTTTTTGGCATCCATCACCACATCGTGACGCCGACCTTTGCCATGGGGTGTCTGTTTGCGGGTGACCACAGGATTGGCCCGAATGGAAAAACGTAGTTTCTCCCCTGCGGACAAACGTGGCAGATATTCTTTGGAGACGATATCCCAGATGCCATCGCGGTCCAGGGGCGGGGTGGAGGAAACGGTAAAATAACCCAACAATTCAACTCCTTCGATGGCGCGGTAAAGAAAATTTCTTTTTTCCCGGGAAGGGTGGTCGAAAAGACGCCAGATGAGCTGATGTTGTTGATAGCCATCGTCGAGAATGCGCGCCAACATTTTTTCGCTTCCTGACTGATGACGCAACTCAATGCGGCTGAACCAACCGCGACCAACACTGCCATCAAAGGGTGAAGACGATTGATTATCCATGGTTGGTCCCCTCCGAGGCGGTATTTTTTTGTTTGCCCTGGCGTTCGACCCGTTCGGCGAATTGCCAACGTTGGCGATGCAAGGGGTGATCGCGGCGGATGATCGACATCAAGGGTTCCAAGGAATCATCCTCCTCATCATCGGTCCAATAGAGGAAAGGCTTGTTGTTCCATGTTTTAATCAACCAGCTTTTGGTGATTTTTTGTTGCGCAAGAAAATCGTCGTCGAGAAATTGGACCGTCTGAAAGGCTGCGGCCAAATTTTCAGCCCGTAGCACCTGCGGTCGCAGTGGCAGGGCCAAAGGACAGGATTTGCGCCCCAGATAGAGGGGGAATCTGGGGAAATCCAGGGATTGAGCCAAATGTTGCAGGGGGTATGGCGCACAAGGGCGTGCCATGATGGCGACGGAGTACCAGGCATCACAGCGATATTCGCGGGTCGTCAGCATGGTTTTCAGTCGATTCCGTGGCACCGTCAGTTGGTCGCTGCGACAGCGTTTGGGTCGATGTTTCATGTCGGTTGCCTGGGGCGTCTGTACCGTATGGTAGTCGCGCAGCAGCTCCCCCGGGGCATCCAGCCGAACCGCCAAGGCATATCCCTCCGCCAGGGCGGTTAATAAGGCTTCTTCGTGGCGTCGGATTCCCAGAGCCGCTGCCAATAGCCCCATCATGGCGGAATGGGTCGGATGATCATCGCTGAGGCGAACCTCACCGACCGCAATTCTGCCCCAAGAGGCCATGGGACCATGGAGACGGAACAACAGATATTCAGTCATGGCCGGCGACTCCTCAGCAAACGAAATCGAGTAGCGACGCCAATGTTCCGGTGCCCGCATGGGGATTGATGGTGTGTCGCTCATCGACACACGGGCCGTAGACCTGATCCATGTGTTGATAACAGGTTTCCAGGGCATGGATGGCGTTCGGCAGGGGATCATCTCCGGTGACCGGTTTTAGGAAAGCCACGGAAAGCGAACGGGGTTGCCGGTCCCCTTTTTCGGCCAGAATGTAGGAGGCGTAGGCTCGGGAGGCGAAGGAATTCTGCTTGCCGGTGGGAGAGACGGTCGCGGCACATTCCACCAAGGAACGTAAGGTGTTCTGCATCAATGAGTGGTCGTTTTGCAGGTTTTCCAGCAACAAGGAGCGGTCGATGCATAGATACAGGTAAAACAGACCGGCGCCAAAGGTCGTTTCACCCAGGTGCGCGGCACCGCTATCTTCTTTCAGGGGGGTCTTGAGATCGTCCACCGCAGTGAAAAAATCGTCCTCGATCTGGCAACGATGGACCGTGATCGCATGAGCGACCTGGGCGGATGCCTCGACATTGAACGCAGGCGCATCAGCCAGCATCCTGCCAAAAAGGGCGATGTCGGCGGCAGAATGATGTGCGTGCAACAATTCCAGTTCTTCCTCCGAAGGTCCGGTGCCACGCTGCGCGAGTGTTTCAATCAAGGCATGAATGGCATTCCGCTCTTCAGGAGAAAAGTGGGCCAACTGTTCAATCTCCAACGATTGTAAGGGATTGTCCTTGTCCTTGCTTTTCAACTTGCCAAATTTTTCAGCCATCTTGCCTGCCCATTCCAGGGCATTTTTTGACGGAACCTGCCGCTCGATCAACCGGTCATGGATTTCCCGGCCCATCCCTTTGGTGCGGATTCCCATGTGTCCCTTGAGGGCGGTTTCAAAGACCGATGAGGTACGCCAAGCCCTTTTGAGACTTTGCGACGAAATCCGCAGGCGCAGCGCGCCCCCCATCACGACACTTTTGGGACGGCCCAAATCATCGCGGTTCAAATTGGAGGCGGGATAGCTGGTCAGGAGATGCAGTTGCAAAAAACGCTTCACGTGAGGCTCCTTCGGATGGAATATGATGCATTGGGATGGAATCTTGAACGGTAAGGTTTGTATTCACGTTTCAAAATAGGCATAGGCCCATTCTTTGCGGAGACGATCATTCCAGTAATAAATGCCATTGGCCAAGCCCAAGAGATCGACCTGCTGGTCCAAAAGTGGGAGGATTCGCCTCAAAGATTGAAATATTTCTTCCGGTTCGTGGCATTGCAATAAACGTTGAAACCGGGGTTCGCTGACCCGTTTGCGGTCGCCGATGCGTTGGGCCATTTGTTTTGCAATGGGTTGTCCATGTTCTGGAATGGATACAATCATGGCGGCCAGGGCAGCGATGGCGGGGAGCCGTTCCCGAAGCCGTTCCCGAAATTCCTTCACTTCCGGCAGGAGCATGAGATGATGATACAAGGATTGATAACAAGGTTCCAAAGTAACTTCGGTCAATGTATGGCAGCGCCGTAACCTGGCTCTTCCCCCGGTATCGTGTTTTAAACCTTGCCACCAGTTGAACAGAACGGTGCTTCCTGCGTTTGTGAATGGACCTTGACTCATGGTTGACTCCTTGTTTTGGTTGCGCCTTTTGTTTTTGTCTTTGAGGCTAAACCAAGTTTCTTTTCTCGTATGATACTTCCGAACAGTGTTTTTATGAGATTATTGTAAGCATTGGCGATTCGTTTTGGGTTTTCAAATTCCATGGCACCCGATGTGGCCCACACATCAAACAGATTCATGGCCTCACGAGCGATCACTTCAAGCCAGCGTTCGCGGATCTCCAGGTCAACCTGGTTGGGGAACTCGGGCTGCTTTTGCAGTGCCGTGGCAAATTGATGAATCAAGTCATAAAATGATTGTTCGGTTCGGCTCCAAAAGGATGAGGTGATGAATGTCATGTCGCCACCATGCTTTTGTTTATCGGATGACCATGCCTTCTTCAGGGATGAAACGAGGGTATCCTTGGCCACCGTGGCCGCTTCGACCAACTTTTCCGCGAGTGAAGAAAGAAGTTGGCGTTGATCGAAATCGGACAACGCCATGAGTGGCATCCGTGCTTCGTACCAGCAACGGGCTTTCATGTTGTCCATGTCGTAGCCAAAACTCCACAATCTCAGTTCTTCTTTGTGCTGCTTACGCTCATAGGCGCTGGTGACGACG
This sequence comes from Magnetococcales bacterium DCbin4, assembly GCA_002753735.1. Taxonomy (GTDB): domain Bacteria; phylum Pseudomonadota; class Magnetococcia; order Magnetococcales; family UBA8363; genus UBA8363. The sequence continues at coordinate 52,445 of PEAN01000016.1, read as the reverse complement.
TTGGCGGGCCGACTGGCATCCGCTTTTCCAATGGTGAGGCTGAGCCAATGGCGGTAACCCAACCCCCCGGGTTGGGGATGGACCGGCAACCAGGTGCCCTTATTGGCGTAGTATGGGCTCAATGGGTGCAACCAATCGGTACAGTTCATACCATAGGGTCGGGTCCAGTATCGGCGCAGCAGGTGTGGGGTGGTCGAACCACACAGATCACATGCTCCTGTCCGGGTGCCGATCTCCAGACGAATGCGCCGTGGTGTGGCCCAGAAAGCGACTGCTGGATGGGCGTTGGCGGCGGTGATGACCTGTCCTTGTTCACTGGTCCGGGTTACGGATAACCAGGGGAACCAGTCGACCTCCGTTCCCATCCCCATGGGTGAAGGGGGCAAGAAGTCGGGTTGTTCCAGAATGTTCCACCAGAGGAGGGACCACAACGAACCCCCCGGTTCGTCTGGTACCACCAGGGTTGTCAATGGGCCACCGCCTCTGAGCGAGGTACGATGTCCTTGACCGCCAGACGGGGCATTGATCATCAGGGTCAGCAAGGCAGTGGCGGCACAGGAGGGACACAGACCCTGAATGCGTTCCCGCTTTTGGAACAGATCGGTTCCGTCTTTCAAAGCTTTTTCCGCAGGGGCATCGATGAGCATGGTATCAATGGATTTCTCCACGGGATTCCCTCCCAAATCGGGATCGAAATCCTGCATGAAGCGTGGGCCATCGCCATCGAGTTGGAAGGCATGCCGCACAGGTGCGAAGAGGGATTCCAATTGCGCCACGGACGGAGGGTGTTCCAGCCATTCATACCAGGCATCTTCATCCGCTGGGGCTGCCACGGTCTGCAACAGGCCAATCAGAAACTGTACCAGGGCGCCGTCGAAGTCGGGACGTTGGGTACTCACTGCAACGACCCGGTTGTCCTGTTCGACGACCTCCGCCGGTCGAATTCTGGTCTTGCTGCCGTCGGCACGGCGTACCGGGATCCAGGGATCATCCAAGAGGTTCATGTCTCTTGCTCCTCGTAAAAGGTCATTCTCGCTCTTCCTTTCGCATCAATCCCCATTGGGGGTGGTAGTACACACTGACAGCCTGGCCGGAGGGGTTCAAAACCGATCCGTGCCACCCATTCAATCCACGTTCCTCCCGGACCATGGGAACCAGCACACAAGTTTTTCCCTGGTCGGGCCATTCCTGGCGAACCCGGGTGACCTCCCGCTCCAGATCACGATCCCAGGGGGCTGTATCTTCCTTCATGGCATGGACCTGATGAATTTTCACCTGACTCATGGCCCATGCCTGTGTGCCATCACACCAGGGGGACAATCGTCCCTGATCCCACCGGGCCAATCGCAGGACGGTTTCCATCGCTCCCAACCGGGTGAATGCGGCATGATCTTCACCCCAGGCACCCTGGTGGGTGTAGCCATCCTCCAACTCAACCATCTGGAACATTCCTTGCGCTTTTTGGGAATAGCGTTTTGCCAACTCTTGATCACGACTTTTCATCAGCGCCGCGGGGAATGGCGGTCCGTCTTCGGAAAAGACCTTTTCGATCAGTTCCCTGGCCTGGTCCGGCATGACCCATCCCCCCTGTTCCCTGAGCAGGCGTGCCGTCAGCCACAGACCGGCATGATCGGGATAAACGGCCGCCGCCCCGGGAAAGACCTTCTGATACCAGTTTGCGGCAACGTCATCCTGCGGCAGCGGTCCATGAATCAATAGAGTGACCGGTCCGCGTTCATCGGGACCGTCACATCGTGTCCCATCCTGGTGGCGTCGATGGCGGTGCAACCGTCCCGCGCGTTGAATCAACAGATCGATGGGAGCCAAATCGGAGATCAGGACATCGAAATCCAGGTCCAGGGATTGTTCCACCACCTGTGTGGCCACCAACACCCGACCCCGACGTTGTTCCGGGCCGCTGTGTATGCCAAAGGTGGCCAATACCCGTTCTTCCACTGCAAGGCGATCCCCCATGGTGAAACGGGCGTGGAACAGCAACATCTGTTCGGGGTCCAGTCTGGAAAGGAGTTCTCTGTAACCATCGCGGGCATCGGCGACGGTATTGCGTATCCAGCAGACACATTGTCCCGATAATGCCGCCTTTTTAATGAGATCCAACACATTCTCCCGCTGTTCGATCAACGTCACCCGCACCTGACGGCGCGCATCGGGTCGGATGGCCACGGGGTGTTCGACTGATCCGTGGCGGGAAATGTGGGTCAGCAGGGGATAGTCGGTCGCTTGCAGCGTTGGGAGTGGTACCTGTGCCTGGATCCCCTGGCCAAAGGAATCGGCCAGTTCCTGGCGCATTGAGTGTGTCAGGGTTGCGGAAAGCAGAATGACGCTACCCCCGGATGCGGCATGAAACTTGATGAGTGTCCGCAGGAGGGCGTGCATGTAGGTGTCGTTGGCGTGGACCTCGTCGATCACCAGGACTTTGCCGAACAAACCCAACAACCGTAGCGACTGATGCCGGGCATGCAATACCGCCAGCAGGGCCTGATCGATGGTGCCCACCCCCACCTGGGCCAGGAGTGCCTTTTTGTTGTGGTCCGCCAGCCAGGACACGCAATGGGCCGCTGCTTCAGTGGCATCGCGATCGGGTGAGACACCCGCCTCGACCTCGCCCAGGATCGATTGGCGAAAGCCGGGTAACAGATCCCGTGCCCCATGGGCCAATACCAGGGAGGGGAGGGAACGGTCGGCAAATAGTTTTTGATAGAATTGGACCATTCGATGGTACATGGCATTGGCGGTTGCCATGGTGGGCAAGGCGACGTAAAGTCCATTTCCCAACCCCGCCGCCAATAACCGATGGACCAGTGTCATGGCCGCTTCGGTTTTACCGGCACCCGTCATGTCCTCCAGAATGTACATCCCCGGCCCCTCGTCCAGAAAGACCGTGCTTGCGGCATGTTGCAGGGGGGTTGGGTGTCGGAGTTGTGGAAACAAGTGCGCAAAAGGATGTTCAGCAGCGGGTTTTGCCGGCAAAAGACCCGCATGGGCGACCGCCGCCTCCGCCTGGTTCCGGGCCAGTTCCCAATAGCTGGCCAGGGAAGCGCATTCGGGATGAAAGGGGAAAAATCGGCGGGAGGAACCGATCCAGTCCGCCAATACCGCAAGCCCGGCCAGCCACCAGGAACACCGTTTCAACCTTTTCCTGAATTCGGAATTGGGCAGGGGTATCGGTCGGGGATCGGCCAGCAGCAATGGGGCAATCGCTGCAACATAGTTTTTGGCCGCCTGTTTGTTCGACGCAGTGAAGGCGCGCTCCACATCCAGACTCGATACTGCCTCGGGTGGCTTGCCATGATGCCCACACACCGCCTTGATCCAGGGTTCCAAAGGGTCGCGTTTTGGTTGTTCGGCTCCGGTCAACAGTGGCCAGGCGGTCGCTCCGATGCTTCTTTGCCAAAAATGATATCCCAGGGTGTCATGACGCACCGGATAACCATTGCAGCTTTTCTTCCCTTGCAGTCGGAGCAGCAGGTCGGGATTCAAGTTTTGGAAGCCTTCGGAAAACTTCCCCACATCATGCAGTGCCAGAAAAAATATCAGCCATTGTTCGCATTGTTTCGCTTCCATGGCCAAGGATCGGGTCAGAAAACGAAGCATCCTTGGATCGCCTCGGAGCAACGCCAGTCCTGAAGCCGCGACATCCAGGCCATGACACACCAAAGGATGCCATTCGTCGGGGGAATGGATGGATGGCCTGTCGTATTTAGCCCAATATTTAAACATGATATGTCCATATATTGATGGAGTATATATGACATGATAAATATAAATACCATATTTTAGAGTAATAGATTACCATTGGTATTGACATTGTCAAGCAGACGTTTTCACACGTCATGATTGCGTAGACGGGAATCCAATGTGTTCTGAGTTTTAAGGAGGGTTGAGAAGCTGCTGAAAATCTGCGGCAGGGCGCAGTTTATTCGTGATACTCATTGATGCCCCGTGCAGCGGCTTCGTATACCCGGGGCAGTTTGAGATGTCTGGCGTGGATCAGGGAGGGGCGCATGGAAACGACAAACTGTACGGATGTACGAATGGGGAGTTGGTTGGCTTGGTGACCGGTAGTGAGCAGTTCCAGGGCCAGTTTGGCGGCGGTCTCTCCCTGCTCATAGGGGGAGGTGCCGATCGCCAGCATGCCACCATCCCGGGAAAAAAATATGTTGGTACCAATCAGGGGTGCTTCGGAATGTTGTTCCGTCCAGTTGATCAATTCACGGGCGGGGACCAGTTCATCGTTGTTGGCCTGGCGCTTGATCTTGCGATAGTTCGAGCAAACGAGAAAATCCACTTTGCCTGCGCCATCCCGTACCGCTTGTTGCCATTCGTCAAAGGTTTCCACCAGGCTGGAGTCCAGGATTTGAATGGGTTGCATGTCGAATGAGCGAAAATACCGTTCGTCTCCCACCACGGTCTCGGAGCGATCACCGATAAACTTGATGGTGAGGGGTTGGTGAATGGGGTTGTCCTGCGCGATGGACAACAGGGTCTCCTTCAGCGCTTCCAGGGGAATGCGTTCCAGAATGCCCGTGACGTTCCGGGTTTGATCAAATCCATAATCGGAGGGTTGGTTGTTCACCCCGGCAAAAACGATTCCAATGGTGGGATGGTTGATGAAGAAGCGCGACACATACGCCTGCGCATCATCATCGATGGCGATGAGTATATCGGGAGGCGCCGCTTCAATCATGCGTCGCATGGCCATGCCGGCATTGGCTTTGAATTCGGGTGAAGGATGGCGTTTGGTGTCCAGATAATACCAGGTGACGGCATATTCCCGGTGTCCTTCGAGGATGCGGTTGATGCCGATGTTCACCCCTTTGACCCAGGCGTACTCTTTGTCATAACTGTGCAATACGACGATTTTAGGTTTATTTGAATGATACCAGGCTGGAAGCAGGGCCGAGCCGAGAAAAAACATCCAGATCAACAGCTTCTGTGGGCGAAATTTAATCAATTTCATAAGAGACCCAACATTTTCCAATAAGGAAAGGATCCGTAGATGGCGAGGAGTCGGAACGCATTGAGCAAAGCGTTGTGGTAGAGAAACGTTGATTCCCGGTACAGCGGGGCGGTTTCGTTGAGTTCTTGAAACCGTTGATAGTAGGAACATTGGTAGGGAAGGAACCAAATTTCCCCAAGGACCAGAATGATGAAACCGACGACCCAGGAATTGACGCCGTAAATCTCGGCCAACGGCATGAAGAGGGTGATCAGGATTACGATGGTGATACTGATTGGAATCACCAGACGGATCAGGGAAATCAGTAAAAATGATACGATGACGAACACGTCGAAGTTATCGCGCATGGTGATGCCCAGAACGGGCAATGCCGTGGCCAGGCGTTGATCCAGCCCCAGGTAGTTGAACACGCTGACCAGGCCGGTCAATTCACTGAGATAGATCAAAAATGGCCAGTCCACTTTTTCGGTGAATTCTTTTTTTTGCAGCGAGCCGAACAACAGCAGGCCAAAGAAAATGGTCATGCTCAACAATGCGGGCTGAATATGATGAAACGAAGCGGTCATCATCCCCAGGATGAACACGGCAATCCCCAGAAAAGCGGCCCACTCGCGATTTTTGAGAGTGCCCAACAGTTCCAGTTGTGCGGCGAGCCGTTCCTTGTCCAAAGATGGTTTTTCCCGTCCTCTGAACATCAGCGCCGTGAGTGCCATGTGGGCCAACAGCAGGATCAGGGTGAAGACCCCCGCAGCAGCAAACCATTTGAAGCCTTGAAACTGATCTTGAGCCTGGGTGGGCAGGAGGCTGAACATGGCGAAATTGACCGACTTGCTGGTCACGAACATGGCCGACATCAAGCTGGCACCCGTGAACGTACTGACGGCCAGTTGGGTTGCCGCATGACCGTTGGGGGCGAAACGCAAACTTTTCACCAGGTCTTCGTAGATGGGAGACACCATGGCCAGGCGGGCATTGATGGATGGGATCATCGGAGTGAGGAAAAACCCGGTCATGGCGATACCAAAATTGTTCCAAAACCGGGAGTTCGGCAAATAGTACAGCAGCAGGAGCGAGGCGCGGTAACCCAGTCCCGACGAGGCAATGGTCGTACTCAATCCAAGGATGCTCATGGCCATCAAAAAACTGTTGGAGGCGAAACCGGCCAAAACAATGGAGGGGGGAACCAATCCGGCCATGAGGATGGCGACGATGGCGAACAGGCCGGGGATATAATCGTCCACCAGGGAAAACATCCACATGATGACCGTGGAGGAAAAAATCATCATGGAGGTGACAACATTTTGCTCCAGTTGAAACTCGATCCCCATGAACCAAACGATGATCGGCAGAACGATGGCGAGCAACCAGCCGATGGAACCGGTAAGGCCATCGGACTTGGTCTTTGGCGCTGTTGCGACCGTTCGTACAGGGAGGTGCTGCCCACTGATCCGGCTCATGAGTCGGCTGATGCATTCCGCTCGGAAGTATTCCTGCCCGGACATCAAGGATTGCAGGGGGGCACGCGGGATATACAAGGCTTGCACTTCGGTCGTGGCGATGGCATCGACAAAATATCCTTCGAAATCGGTGGCGCTCTCTTCGCCGAAGCAGGTGTCGGAAACCAGTGACGAAGTACCGTCCGATTTGAGCAGGCGTACCGTTCCGGAGATCAAGACGTAAAACCCATCCGCCGGGGCGTTGGCGCGAAAAATGGTCGTATCGACCGGATAATGGCGGTGTTCAATGGCGGGGAGCAGGCGCGACAGGATCGGGTACCGGCTCCGTGCGAAGAGCGGGTCACGTAAAAGTTGCTTGACGATGGACGATCCGACGGGAATTTCTGCCACGATGCCCGAACCCTTTTGTTATTTTGCTTTTGTAACGTATGGCCCTATGCTCAAATCCGGGGATTATTGGACTTCCATGGCGTTGGAAAAATTGCCCACATGGGTTCGTACTCCAGGCAGCGGTTCGAGGTCAAAGCGTTGGGTGATCCATTTAAGGATGGAGGTGGTATCGTACCAGGTGTGATCGACAAAGCCTTTTTTTACCATGGGGCCGATGAATAACGTTGGAATACGCGATCCCGGTCCAAACACGTCGCTCCACCCCGGTCCGGAGGGTGGGGGGACATGATCCCAGAATCCGCCGTTTTCGTCATAGGTGACGATAATGAGCATCTTTGGCCATTGTGGACTGGCGCGGAGTTTGCTTAATATGTCGTCCATGTGCGCGTCGCCAGACAACACGTCGGTATACCCCGGGTGTTGATTGACCATGCCTGCGGGTTTGTAGAAACTGACCGGGGGGAGTGTACCCTGTTGGATATCCTGCCAGAACGATGTGGCATCCTTCAGATGCGCTTCCCGTTCCCTGGTTCCGGGGGCGTAACGGGCGAAATAATTGAATGGATGGTGATGGGGTTGAAAATTGGGCGAACCGGGGTCCCGGTTATTGATGACCCGGCGTTTGGCTTGCGCCTCCTGCATGCCGTCGTCCAACGCTTGCTGCCAGGCCCCGGCGTACCAGGTCCAGGCGATCCCTTTGGCGGACAGGGTATCACCAATGGTCGTTTGTGTTTGCGGTGGCAAAGGAACCTGTAGCCCTTTGCTCGTTTCCAATCCTTGGGGATTGGCATGGGTGCGGGGACCCTCCTTGGCGGGCGGAATGCCGCTGGGTTGATAGGGGGGCTGGGTGGTGTTGACCGACCATCCGTCGTGGGTGACCTGCATGAGTCCTTCGTCTTCAACCTTCACGGCACCCGGGTTGGCGGAAGGGGAGTGGGATTTTTTTGTCATCAATCCATCGACATTCATACGGACCTGCATGGAGGTTGGCGCGTCGGGATGTCGCGGGGTACACGCACAAATGAGCCAAAAATGGTTCAGATAAGAGCCTCCGTAGGCGGCCATGAAAAAATGATCCGCCAACGTGTACTCCTGCGCCCATTGCCATAATTTCAAGGGGCTGCCATCATAGTACCCCATGACCCATCCCCCGACATTGGACATGGCGGCAAAGCGATCATTCCTGCCACCATTGATTTGTTCACGATTGAAATAAAAACTATGAATCGGATTGGGGCCGAGTTGATCGAGCGGACGATTCAAGGGGGGGGCGTCGATGCGAAACGGACCATTGAGCAGGCGGGGAAAGGCGGGATCCGGTTTGCCATGTTTGTCAAAGATCAATAATTCCTTGAGCGGTGTGCCATCATGGTCGCGTTGAATTTTTTGTTCCCGGGTGGCATTGGCGATGCCTTCGGCACCGGGAAACAGTCCGAATAGATGATCAAAGCTGCGATTTTCAGCATAGATGATCACAATGTTGTCGATGGATGGTTCATCGGACTGGTGTAACGTCGATGGAGGCGTTGCGCACCCACCAGCAAACGCCAAAATACCCAACCAGCCTGCCAGACGATGATTCCGGAGGCGTAATTTTCGCAATAAGAATGTCATGAGTCCAACCTTGTGATTCATTCAAGAAAGCATCGATTCGTACGTAAGGTACATGGTTTCACGCAACCATGCGACGGATGATAGAATATTCTCCAGTACTCATCAACTGTGAGGTATCTTTAATATGTTTAGTATGTTACGTTTTTTTTGGAAGTTTGTTCTTTTTGCCACCGTGGTCGTCTATCTCTGCGGCCGATCCGGATTTGCCCTTGCCGAAGATTTGTGGCAGACCTATCAGGCGGCTTTGGATCATGATCCCAGGCTGAAGGCTGCGCTGCACCGAAAGCAGGGGGCCTTTGAGGTTTTGCCGCAAAGCGAGGCGGCCCTGTATCCCGCAGCTTCGGTTTCCTCGCAACATGGTTTCTACAAGCAGTCCACGTTGGACAAGGACAGCTACGATACCAGCGGTTTTTCCCTCTCCGTCATGGTTCCCATTTATCACAGGGATCGTCTGCTGGGTCTGGATATGGCCAAAACGGGGATGGATATGGCAGAGCTTGGCTATGTCCTTGAACAGCAACAACATGTGCTGCGCGTTGCGGAAAAATATTTCAATGTGCTTTCTGCGGAGGAGAGTCTCAATGTCGCTCTGGCCGAGGAAACCGCCATGATGCGCCAGTTGGATCTTGCCAAAGAGGGGTTGTCTGCCGGCACGGCCATCATCACAGAGGTGCAGGAGGCCCAGTCGGGTGCCGATTTCGCCAAGGCCCAGGTGGTTGCTTCCCGCAATGCCGTTCTTCAGCGGCAACGTGAATTGACGGAGTTGACGGGCTTTCGGGATCAAGCGCTCAACCTGTCGCCGCTCAAACAAGACATTCCCATCAAGGAACCGGATCCTGCACTTCCTGATCGTTGGGTCGAGAATGGTTTGGCCAACAATGTGAATCTGAAAATCATGAGTTCCAAGCAGGTGCAGGCGCAACAGGGAGTGGAAAAAGCCCGTGCCGAGCATCTTCCGACGGTGGATGCGACGACGGGGTATAGTTATTCCGATAGTGGGGGTTCCAACTATTGGACAGGGGGCGTTCCGACCTCAAAGACCAATTATCTCACCGTGCAGTTGAATGTTCCGCTGTATGCGGGTGGGGCGACCGTTTCCAAGGTGCGCCAAGCCGAGCAAGCCTTGCAGGAGGCCCGGTTTGAACTGGATCGCAGTCGCCAGGAGGTTGAGACCGGCATTCGCAATGCCTATCTGGACGTACAAACCGCCATTGCCCAGGTGACTGCCTTCAATCAAGCTTTGACCTCGTCGTCCAGCGTCCTGCAAACCACGCGCGAAAGCCATGCTGCCGGTCTCAGGACCATGCTGGATGTCCTGAATGCGGAACGTGATGTATTTCGTGCCATGCGCAATCTGGCCGATGCCCGGTATCGGTATATTCTGGGTGCCTTGCGTCTCAAGTTCAATTCCGGCCAACTGGTCAGTCAGGACCTTTCCAACATTAACGAATGGCTTAAAAAATGAAAAACACGATGCCAGTTCTTTTCCGACATGCAGTACGGCCTTTCGGTCATCGCCGAAGCGTCCTCGGTGCCTTGTGGGTGTGTTTGCCGTTCTTGACGTGTGTTGCACCGGTTGCTGCCTGGGGTCAGGTGGGGAACAAAGTCGGGGCCAGTGTCGTGGTCGCTGCCGAAAAGCAGACCAATGAGTTGGTGTTGGAGGGGACGGTGGAAGCGGTTCATCAAGCGACCATGTCGGCCCAGGTGTCGGGCCAGGTCGTTGAGTTGAACTTTGATGTCAACGATTACGTCACCAAGGGTCAGGTGTTGTTGCGACTCAAGGGGGAGCAACGGGAAGCGGGTGTGACTTTGGCCAAGGCGGGGGTGGACGAGGCCAAGGCGGCCCTGGCCCAGGCCAGCAGTGAACATGGGCGTTTAAAGCAACTTTTTGACAAACAGATGGTGACCAGTGCCAAAATGGATGCGGCCGTGGCGGCGGTATCGGCGGCACAGGCGCGTTTGAAGGCGGCTCAAGCCCAGGTTTCCGGGGCCAGTGAATCCGCCGGGGACAACGTGGTCAAGGCCCCCTATTCGGGTTATGTGTTGCAACGTTTTGTCCAGCTTGGCGAGACTGCAAATATGGGTCAGCCCATTTTTTCAGGGATGTCCTTGGATGAGTTGCGGGTGATGGTGACCCTCCCGCACCCCGCCAACCCCGCCGTTCGCAAACATATGGAGGCCCGCGTTCTGTTGTCGGATGGCAGCAGTATTCCCGGGGGTGGTGTGACCCTGTTCCCCTATGCGGATAAAAGCACGCATACGGTGGGTGCCCGTATCAAATTACCCGGTGAGACCAAGGGATTGTTTCCAGGAATGTTGGTCAAGGTCGCCTTCAGGCTGGGGGAACGTGACCGAGTGCTGATCCCGGCAACCGCGGTTGTGCAACGTAGTGAGGTCACGGGCATCTATCTTTTGGATGCTCAGGGACAGGTCTCGTTCCGGCGTGTTCTGGCTGGCCGCCAGGATGACAAGGGCAGGGTGGAAGTGTTGGCGGGTTTGGTTCCGGGTGAACGGGTTGCCCTGGACCCCGTGACGGCGGGTCTGGCCTTCAGGGCCACTCCCAAAGTCGATGACAAGGAAAAAGGAACGCATTGATGGATGGCGAGGAACTCTCTTTTTCTGGGCGGATTGCCGAAAAGTTTCAAAATTCGGCGATCACCCCCCTGCTGGGATTGGTCGGATTATTACTGGGTCTCATGGCCGTTGCCATTACGCCCCAGGAAGAAGAGCCGCAAATTTCGGTGACGTTTGCCAATGTGTTCATCCCCTATCCCGGGGCTTCCGCCGCCGAGGTGGAGAAGGTGGTGGCGACGCCCGCCGAGCAGATATTGTCCGAAGTGGAGGGGGTCAAGCATGTCTACTCCATTTCACGTCCGGGAATGGCCATTGTAACGGTGCAGTTCACCGTGGGTGAAAATCGCAACAGCGCGATTCTTCGTCTTTATAATGCCGTATTTTCCAACGAAGATTTTTTGCCACGCGGTTTGGGGGTGGGCCGACCTTTGGTGAAACCCAAAGGGATCGATGACGTACCCATCGTCACGTTCACCCTGTGGAGTGATGATCCTGATTTCGGATCGTATGAACTCGCCCATGTGGCCCATGCCCTGGAGGCGGAATTGAAACGTGTACCCGATACGCGGGATATCTATACCATTGGGGCGCCTGATCGTGTCGTTCATGTGGTTTTTGATCCGTTGAAGCTGTCGGGTCACCAACTGACGCTGGATGATATCGGGCAATCGTTGGGGGCGTTCAACGCGGTCGATCATGTCGGTGCCATGGTGGCGGATAATCGTCATGTATTGGTGCAATCGGGCGAATTTTTGCAGAATGCCGAAGAGGTGGCCAATCTGGTGGTGGCGGTGCGCAACGGTGCGCCGGTCTATCTGCATGAGGTGGCCCGGGTCACTTTGGAGCCGGATCAGCCCAACGCTTATGTATGGTTTGGTACCGGACCCAGTGCGCACATCGAGGGGGATGCCCCGGTACGGGATACTCCGGCGGTGACTTTGGCGGTTGCCAAAAAACCGGGGGCCAATGCCTCCTCCATCGCTGAAAATGTCATCGAGCGGATGCAACAATTAAAAGGTTACATCATTCCCGACAACGTACATTACAAGATTACCCGCGATTATGGTGCTACCGCAGCGGCAAAGGCGGCGAAATTGATCGGCAAGCTGGCATTTGCCACTTTTTTTGTCGTGTTGTTGGTACTCTTGACCATGGGATGGCGTGAGGCGGCCATCGTCGGCACGGCGGTGATTCTAACCTTGGCCCTGACTTTGTTCGCCAACTGGGCCTGGGGGTTTACGTTAAACCGGGTCTCGTTGTTCGCCCTGATTTTCTCCATCGGCATCCTGGTCGATGACGCCATTGTCGTGGTGGAAAACATCCATCGTCACATGCATGGTGGCAGCAAACCGTTGTTGGCAATCATCCCCCGGGCGGTGCATGAAATCGGCGGGCCGACCATTCTGGCGACGTTTACGGTCATTTCCGCGCTGTTGCCCATGACGTTTGTCACGGGTCTCATGGGGCCCTACATGAGTCCCATTCCCATCAATGCCAGCATTGGCATGGTGATTTCGTTATGCGTTGCGTTTGTGATCACCCCCTGGCTGGCCTACAAGGGGTTGAATCGCCGCTACACGCAAAGTATGGAACACAAGAGGCATCACACTTCGGAACATGCCGGCGCCAACGAGGAAGTTTCTCCGGGGATGCTCCGTTTTTTCACCGCCATCTATCGCCCCTTCCTGACCAGCCGGATGGCACTTTTGAATCGTTTGCTGCTGGGGGTTGCCATTTTTATCCTGATTGGCCTTTCCTTGATGCTGGTCTATCAAGAAAAGGTGGTGCTCAAAATGCTCCCCTTCGACAACAAGTCAGAATTCCAGATCGTTGTGGACATGCCGCAGCAGGCATCTTTGCAGGAAACCGCTCGGGTCATGACGGCCTTGACCGACTATTTGGCCAAAATGCCGGAGGTGACCAACTATGAAGCCTATGCGGGCATTTCCGGTCCCACCGGGTTTAATGGTTTGGTCCGGCAATATTATTTGCGCAAGGGCAATCATGTCGGCGATATTCAGGTCAATATTGTGGATAAACATCATCGTGATCGTAAAAGCCACGAAATCGCCCAGTCGATTCGTAAACCATTGCAGGACATTGCTGCCCCCATGGGTGCCAATGTGAAAGTTGTCGAGGTTCCTCCGGGACCACCGGTTCAGTCGCCCCTGGTGGTCGAGGTCTACGGCCCTGAACTGGCGGGTCAACATCAGTTGGCGCGGCAGATTGAAACCCTGTTTTCCCAAACGCAGGATATCGTTGATATCGACACCAGCATCGAACATGACACCGAACGGCTGATCTTTCAGGTGGACCGCCAGCGGGCGGCGATGTTGGGTGTGCGTCAGGATTCGGTCAACCAATTGCTGGCGACGGCCCTCGGTGGTAACGATCTTTCATTTGTCCACACCGATACCTCAAAGTATGCAACCCCGATTCGTGCCGAGCTGGGTGTTGCCGACAAGGGCGATTTGACGACGGTACTCGGCATGAAGGTACGCAGTACGGGTGGGGGGCTGATCCCCTTGTCCGATTTCGTCACGGTGAAAAAAACCGGCATTGATCACGCCATCTACCATAAAGATATGGCGCGTGTGGTCTATGTCACCGGCGATATGGCGGGCAATCTGGACAGCCCGCTGTATGGCATGGGGGCCATTTACAGCAAAATTGCCGCATTGAAGTCCGTGAGTGGGCAGCCGTTGACGCAATATTTGATCAACCAGCCGACGGTTCCGTTTGACTACAGCGTCAAATGGGATGGCGAATGGCAGATCACCTACGAAACCTTCCGTGATATGGGGATTGCCTACAGCGTGGGATTGCTCATGATCTATCTGTTGGTTGTGGCGCAATTCCGCTCCTATCTGGTTCCGTTGGTCATCATGGCACCCATCCCCCTGACTGTGATCGGGGTGATGCCGGGACATGCCCTTCTGGGAGCCCAGTTTACGGCGACATCGATGATTGGCATGATTGCCCTGGCCGGAATTATTGTGCGTAACTCCATTCTATTGGTCGACTTTGTCAACGAAACCGTGGCCGGTGGCAATTCCCTGGAACAATCTGTCATCCTGTCGGGGGCCATTCGCGCCAAACCCATCATCCTCACCGGATTGGCCGCGATGTTGGGCGCTTTCTTCATCCTTGATGATCCCATTTTCAGTGGTTTGGCGATCGTCTTGATCTTTGGAATTTTCATCTCAACCGTGCTGACCTTGTGGATCATCCCGATCCTTTATTTCAGCATGATGGACAAAAGAATCGGCAGAAAGGGTGTTGCGTAACGATTATGACGACTGAGAATAAAAGCAACAGTGAACTGTTGCATCAGGCGATGGCAGATTTTAAAGAGGCAGTGCGGCTTCGTAATGCGCTTCACATTCGTGTTGCCTCCAGGGTTACGACCTTGTTGCGTGTGGGGATGGTCAGTTTGGCGGTGGTGGCCGTGGTGTTTTTCGTTTTACTCTGGACGGTCAGTTCCAAGCTGGATATGATGATTAATGTTATGGAGGTCATGAATCACAGGTTCACAAACATGGCCAAGGATATGTCTGTCATGCGCGGTGTGATCTCAGGCATGGAAAAAAACATGGCCAGTATGCCGACGATTGTCGATGAGGTCGGTTCCATGCAAAAAAATGTGGCGGTCATGAACCCGGATATTCAACAGATTGCCAAGCAGATGCAGTTGATTGAAAAGAATCTGGGTGGTATCACCCAGGCGGTTGGGCATATGACGCAAACATTTTCGGCCATGGAGTTTAATGTGCAGGAAATCGACAAAGGGGTCAACCGCACCGCCCGACCCATGAAACTGTTCAACCAATTTTCTCCATTACCTTGAAACGGGGACCGTCCATGGCAAAAGATCAAGAATTGGATGATGCCGTTGCAATCATCAGCGAAGCGTTTGGTTCCTTCAGGGCGGAAATGGAACAGATCAACACGGTTGCCACAAAAATTGCCAATAAGACACAATGGGTTATTCGTGTTACCATGGGCATTCTCATCCTGGCTTTTTCCTATGTATTTTTTCAAGTCACCCAGGTGACGACCAACATGATCGACATGATCGGCAGCATGGACACCATGCTGAACCGGTTTGGTGGGATGTCGGAAGACATGGGCTATTTGACCAATTCCGTCCAAGCGATGGGGAATCACATTCAGGGGATGCCCGTCATTGCACAGGATATGCAGCGCATGAACCGGGATGTGGCCGGCATGCGGCACTCGGTCAGCTCCATGTTGGGAGAGGTGGCCAGCATGGAAAAAAATATTGAGTTCATTCGTCTCGGCACCTATCAAATGGCGGATCGATTCGTCAGCGTGAATGGTGCGGTTTCACATATGAATTACAATGTCAGACAGATGTCCCGCCCGACGAACATGTTGGGGCCCATGAACTGGTTAACACCCCCTTAGGCGGTATTGAATGTCCGCAAAGACCCCGATCTGAATGTTCAAAGGATTGTGCCGCATGATTGAACGATGGGAGCGATGGTTGAGATGGGTGGGGTTGATGATGGTCGTCGTCATGGGATGGTTGCCGGCCTGTGGGGCGGCTTTGGATACTGATCGGGCGCCAACCGTTAAAAACAGTTTCGGAATGGTATTCAACCTGATTCAACCCGGAAAATTTTTAATGGGTAGCCCGGAGCGTGACAAGGATCGGTATCGGGATGAAATTCAGCATCCGGTCGTCTTGTCCACGCCATTTTACATGCAGGTTACGGAGGTCACGCAAGGGCAGTGGCAAGCGGTCATGGGAGATCGTCCGTCGTATTTCTCTCGTTGCGGCGATGATTGTCCCGTCGAAGCGGTTTCCTGGGATGATGTGCAAATGTTTCTTGCAAAATTGAATGCCAAAGGAGAGGGAACCTATCGATTGCCGACCGAGGCGGAGTGGGAGTACGCTGCACGGGGTGGGGTATCGACCCTGTATTCATTTGGCAACGATGCGACCGAGATTGCCAACTACTCGTGGTTTGCCAAAAACTCGGGGAGCAAAACGCATCCAGTTGCGCAACTGAAACCCAATGGGTGGGGGTTGTACGACATGGAGGGCAATGTTTATGAATGGGTCGCCGATTGGTATGGTCTTTACCCATCGGCAGAAGTGGTGGATCCTCAAGGACCAACATCAGGCACTTTTCGAGTGGCCCGGGGGGGGGGATGGCATAGCAGCCCAGCGCGTGTTCGTCCGGCGGTGCGCAACATTTATGGGCCGACGTTCCGTTACTATCGCCTGGGGTTTCGTTTGATCAAGGCCATTCCCTGATGGAACCTCCGGGCAGATCTGATCCCCTGTTGTTTCTGTGACCGCGGTTCAGTGTCATTCCATTTCCATGTCAAAAGGACATTTTTGAGTGGCAGATTTTCTTGGGCCTATTGACATTCAACAAATGAATGAAAGAGATAATGGGGCTTAAGGGATTGCCCCCAGGGTCTTGTTTTTGTTCTCGAATTTAAACAACAAGGTTTCCATGCTCAAGTTTTTGACTTTGCTTTTTCAAGTCAATTTCAGTGCACCTTTGATCTGGAAATGGAATTACCCAACCCCATGGAAAAAATCGGGTCCGGGTCACCCGAATTCCTTTATACCATCACCGGATATCTTTTTATTCGGAGCGGGCAATTTCCAACATCAACGTTCCGTTCTCATTCTCGGCGGTCAAGCGCTCCACGAAGGTTTCGCAAGGCATGCTTTGTTGAATGCCACTGTCCCTGTTGCGAACCGTGACCGTGCGACCCTCTTGCTCCTTGTCGCCAATCACGACCAGATAGGGAATCCGTTGCAAACGGGCTTGGCGGATTTTCTGGTTGAGCGACTCCTTGCGGCTATCCACTTCAATTCGCAGCTTGTGCTTGCGGAGCAATTGGTGAATCTCCTCGGCATACGCATTATTACGATCATTGACCGGCAGTAAGGCCACCTGAACGGGCGCCAGCCAGGTCGGCAAAGCCCCACGATAGTGTTCCAGAAGGAAGGCGATGGTGCGTTCGATACATCCGGCGGATGAACGATGAATGATGATGGGACGGGCGGTGGTGTTGTCCGAAGCCATGTATTTCAGGTCGAACCGCTCGGCAGATGCAAAATCAATCTGATTGGTGAAGAGGGTCTCCTCCTTGCCGCCAATCGTCCGCATTTGAATGTCCAACTTGGGACCGTAGAACGCTGCGTGCCCGACCCCTTCGACATAGTTGAGGGCCAGTTCATCGGCCACCTTGCGCAAGATGGCCTCTGCTTCCTGCCATCGGGTTGGCATATCGATGTACTTCTCTTTGGTATCGTCTCGCAGAGAGAGTCGATACCACACCTGATCGGCCAGCCCCAACCGTTTGATGACATCCTGGATCAGGACGACCACATCCTTGATCTCTTTTTCAACCTGCTCCGGGGTCACAAACAGGTGGGCATCAAACAGGTGAAAGCCCATGACCCGCACCAATCCCGATAATTCGCCGGAACGTTCCCGCCGATACATGGGGGAGACCTCCGCATAACGTATCGGCAAATCCCGGTAGGAATGGGGCTTGCTGTCAAACAACATGAAATGGTGTGGACAGGTCATGGGACGGAGGATGAACTCTTCACCATCAATGTCCAGGGGGGGATAGATCGAATCCTTGTAGTGCTCCCAATGGCCGGAAGTGACATAAAGCGATTTGCGACCCAGGACCGGGGTGTTGACGTGTTGATAGCCCCGTTCCAATTCTTCATCCACAATATAGCGTTCCAAAACCCGGCGGATGGTGGCCCCTTTGGCGGTCAGCAGCGGCAGACCTTTCCCCACCTCCTTGGAAATGACAAACAGATCCTGTTCCTTGCCGATTTTGCGGTGATCATATTTTTCCGCATCCTCCCGCTGTTTGCGGTAGGCCTCCAGTGCTTCATGGCTCGGGAAGGCCAAGCCATAGACCCTGGAGAGCATTTGGTTTTTTTCATTGCCCCGCCAATAGGCTCCGGCAACACGATCCAAAGAAAATCCCTTGATCGGAATTTCCTTGGTATTCTCAACATGCGGTCCTGCACACAAATCCAAAAAGTCTCCCACCGTATAGATGGAAACTTCTGTCTCACCCCGTTCCCGCAGATCCTCAATCAACTCCACTTTCAGCAAGGCATCCTGCTGGGTGAAATATTCAATGGCATGGCTGATGGTCATGCTGGATCGCTCAAATGGCAGGTTTTTGGCGACCAGTTTGCGCATGAGGGATTCAAGGCTTTTAAGATCGGAATTCGAGATCGGCTTCTCAGTTTCAAAATCGTAATAAAACCCTTCTTCCGTGGTGGGACCAATACCCAGTCGGATGGGTTGTTCCTTGAAATGGACCCGCACGGCCCAAGCCAGAATGTGGCTCAGGGAGTGACGAATTTTATCCAGAGCTTCAGCGTTGTGGTTCAAGTGCATAACCTTTGCCGATGGTCGAATGAGAATGTGGCCAGGCGTCCTTTCTGATGGCTTGGCGCACGGAAAAAATAGCGAAACATTTTACTAGGATTTATTAAGAGAAGGGAAGGGGAAATCATTGTCCGTTCACCCTCGTTTTTTTGCATTACGGATTGAAGATGCATGCCTTAACGTTGATATCCGGGTTTTGAATCGGTAGCTGCCACCTGGAGGTGAAAAAAGTGGGTGGAGGGGTGCCATGGTACGATTTCTCCCGGTTGGGACAGCGTCTGTATGGGATGGCAAGCGACGAGGCGGAGTTGGGCCAGGGAAAACTCCTTGTGCAAGGTTTCCTGACTGAAAAAATAAAAAGGAAGGGTTGCCTCGGGCGCAAACGGTTCCTGAATCCAATAGGTGCAGTCCACGGAGGGTCCGTGGACGTTCCGATCCTGCAAGTGGCAACTGATCAGGAGACTGCCTTCGGGGTGGAGTACCCGTGCGGCTTCCTTGAAAAAGGCGATGCGTTGATCCTGTGTCGTCAGATGTCCCAGAAAATTATGGGTTGCCAGCAGCAGGTCGAATGAACTTCGCCGGAAGGGCATACAGGAAGCATCCGCCGCAACCAACGGCAGAAAAGAGGTTCCGCGAGGGGTACCAAGACAGGAATTGGCGAACAGCATGGCAGGGGCGATGTCCATTCCGATCATGGTTCCCCCCCTTTGGTTGAGGGCAATCCCCAGCCGTCCTGGCCCGCATCCGACATCCAATCCGCGGCATCCCGGGATTTCCAAACCGCATGACGCCAGCAATCGGGTTTCAAACGGGTAGATCCCTTCTTCCGCCACCCGGGTGTAGTGTTTCACGACATTGGGTTGGGAAAAATAATGTCGGGTTGCCGTGGTGGGTTGCATTGATTTGTGCGGATGCATTTTTTTACAAATCCCTGTCCGCCATCTTGAGGGTCACCTGGAGACACGGGGCGCAACGTGTGCGAAACAGGGTGGGCGAGAAAAAATAGGTATTGCGCAATCGACGGAATCCTTCTTCGTTGGGACCGTGTTGCGGGGAGAACGCAAAACGCTCGGGAAAATGAAAGCAGCAACCGACCTGACCGTCCGGGTGCAGGACCATGTTGGTGTAGGGCACGGCACAACGGGTTTGACGGATCGGGAAACCAGGATTGGCCCGCATGGCGTCGATGATCATGTCGTATTCCTCCGGGAGCCAGTTGAGAAAGCCGTCTTCATGGAATTTTCCCGCAACCAGGCGGGGCAGCTCCACCCGCGCCAAGTGATCGATGTCGGCCGGGGTCAGATGGAAGTCATCTCCAATGATCCCAGGGGCCGTGGCATTGCCAAAACCGCCGCGGAAGTCGGGCCACAGCAGACT
Source organism: Magnetococcales bacterium DCbin4 (assembly GCA_002753735.1). GTDB lineage: Bacteria > Pseudomonadota > Magnetococcia > Magnetococcales > UBA8363 > UBA8363. The sequence goes on along the minus strand of PEAN01000016.1, from coordinate 32,640 downwards.
GACGGAATGGGCACCACGGGTTTGCCAATGGGCGACGAAATCGGCGACCTGGTTCACATTGAGGTGTTGGATCAGAAAGCTGACCCGGAACGGGTGTCCGGCATGGCGCAGGGCATCCAGTTGACCAACGATGGTATCAAACCGGTCCAGCCGGCGTACCCGGGCGTAGGTGGCCCGGTCCAGGGCGTCCAGGGAGACGGTCCAAAGATCGACCCATGGGGCCAGCGTCGCTTTGAGATCCTCCAGCAGCAAACCATTGGTGGCAACCTTGACCTGGAGACCCTGCCGTCTGGCGGCGGCAGCCATCGTTTCCAATTGGGGGTGGAGCAGGCACTCCCCGCCAGTGAAGATGACCTGGCGCAGTCCCCACCGACACAGGGAAGTCATGACCTGTCGGAACGATTCCAGGTCAAGCAGTCCCTTCGTCTGTCGCCAATGGTCACAACCTCTGCAACGGGCATTGCAGTGCTGTGTGGCAATCACCATCAAGCGTTCAACGTGTTGGGTATCCATGGGCTGCTTTGGGCCTGTTGACATTCAAAACCTGAAGTTCACCGTTTTGGGCCAGGCAATCCTCCGTGCGGCCTCAGGTTTGTTGAAAATCGGGTACGCCCACGGCTTGAGCGATCCCGCGATCAATGTTTGAGTTGGCAGAGGGGGCGGGTGGTGGAACGGGTGACCAGGATCCCCTCCAGGAACATGAAATCGACCGGGGTATGGGTGAACAGGGTGATGGCCTCCTCCGGGGTTCGAACCAAAGGTTGTCCTGGTCCGTTCATTGACGTATTGATGATCAGCGGAACCCCGGTCAACGTGGCAAACCGGGAGATCAGGCGATGATAGTTGGGTTGATGCGCTGCAATCACCGTTTGTGGTCGGGTCGATCCGTCCACATGGACCACCCCGGGGATGCGCTGCCGCCAGGCGGGATGAACCTGACAGGCGATGATCATGTATGGGGTTCCCCCCTCTGGCAGTTCCATGATGTTTTCTGCCTGTTCCGCCAGCACCGAACATCCGAAGGGACGCCAGGTTTCCCGTCCCTTGATTCGGGTATTGATGATCCGGGCGATTTCAGCGTCTCGGGGATCGGCAATGATGGAACGGGCGCCCAAAGCCCGTGGGCCCAATTCCATGGCTCCATCAAACCACAACCCGATCTGACCCCGGGCCAAACGGTTGGCCACGGCATCGATTGCGTCCGGGATCGTCTCCGCATGCAGACCTGCTGCCCTCAATGCCTGACCTGCTTCCTCCCGGGAGTAGCGTGGTCCCATATGGGGCTGAAAAAGTTCAGGTGGGTGGGTGGTTCCAGGATCGACGCCGAGCAGAACGGCACCCAGGGCCACTCCGGCATCTCCAGCAACCGGTTGCACCATGAAAGACGCAATTTCGGGCATGCGAATCAAGCGCCCGTTCATACGGCAGTTCAAGAAGACCCCGCCGGCGGCACACAGGTCATGAATTCCGGTACGTTCGATTCCGCGTCGTATCAAGGCAATCACCTTTTCCTCAAGCAGTTGTTGAACTGCGTGGGCAAAGTTACGGGCATGCGGTACCTGGAAGGGATCTCCTCCGGCGGGTAACGAACCCAGGCGGGACTGAAAAAGGGTATTGCTGGCTTGGACATCAAGCATCAGTCCCCGGTGGGTTACGCCGTCAAGAAAGGCACTGAAATCCCACGGGATGCCAGGGCCTTGAAGTTGTTCAAGGGCGGCATCCAGATCGGGATCAGCCGTGCCATGGGCGGCCAGGGCCATCAGCTTGCCTTCGTTCATCCACGGTGTGAACCCCAGATAGGCGGTGGCGGCGGCATAAAAATAGCCCAAGGAATTGGGCATGGGGATCTCTTCCACCAGTCGGTGTTCGCCGGATGGGTCCATGAGCCACAGCGAAGCAGAGGAGGATTCGCCGACGCCATCGACAACGACCGCCAATGCCGCCTTGTGGGGATTGCAAAGATGGTAGGCCGAGGCGGCATGACAAAGATGATGGGGAAAGAACCGTAGCGGTGGGGGTGTACCCATCGACATCAATTGCTGACGCAGGATGGATTCCATCCGTTGGCGGGGGGCGCGGTCCAGGCGGGACTGGATCTCCAGCAACGTGGCCATCCCTTTGGCAAGGGCCGTTCGGGCATCGGGGGCTGGAACCGGGGATCCCTTTCGAACCGAATCCCAAACCTGGATCAATCCCGTGTGTCTCAAGGCAGAGGCGATTTCGACCGCCATACGGGTCGGCATGTGGTCTGGTTCGAATCCCACCGTGACCAGGCCGACCTGCGCAATACCGATGCCCGCCGCTTCCAGACACCATTTCACAGCCTGGGCCGGAAATCGTCCCGGGGCATGTTTTTCGCCGCAAAAACGTTCCTCCTCAACGCCAAGCAAGGTTCCGTCGGGAATCCGCAAAACGGCGCAGGGATCGTGATGGTTCATCCCTCCCACGCAGGGGTTCAATCCCAGAATAAAGCCTGGATCATTCATTTCCGAACAGGGCGGCGAGTTGGGATGCGTATCGGCCAACCTTGCGGCAACCTTCCAAATATTGGTCCATCAGCGTCAACGGCTCATCCAGGAATAATGGAAAAAAAAGTCGGCGATCAAAGAATGCATCGGCGTTGGGGCAAACATCCCGGGGAACGGGAGATTCCTGCGGATGGCGATTCCACGTCGGAGGGGTGCGGAACAGGGGTCGGGTATGCAATTTTCCGTAATCCTCCAACCCCGATACCTCCAATCCTTCCGCACGCAATGCGCGAATCAGTTGATCCCGGGTCAGCATGCTTTCGGCGTGCAGTGGCATGTGGAACCCCTGCCATGATCCCAAGGTAACCCCCTCCGGTGATTCACAGGGGGCCAGACAGGGGTGGTCCCGCAGACCCGAAAGCAGGTATCGATAACGAAGCGACCGGGCAGCGCACCGTTCGGTGAATCGCTCCAATCGGGAAGAGACGATTGCTGCCGCCAACGGGTGGATCCGCAGATTGGCACCCAAGCCGGTGGTGGCATAGGGGCGCAGACCCGAATGCATCACCTCCCTTTGGGCGCGCGGGCCAAAATGACTCAGCAGTATGGCACGCTGAATGATCTCGGGATCGTCGCACAGCAATGCCCCTCCCTGGCCACCACTGAGAAGTTTGGTGGAACCCAGGCTCAAACAGGCAACCGTTCCCACCCCGCCAGCCCGCTTGCCATTTCGTATCGCACCGACCGCCAGGCTGACATCTTCGACCAGGGGAATGCTGAATGAGTGGCAAAGTCTCTGAAGTTCATCGAGATCCGCTGGATGGCCCCACATATGGGTCACAACCGCCGCACGTATCCCGGGTGTTTGACGCAGCAGCCGTTCCAGTGACTCCGGATCCAGGTTGCCATCATTGGCATGACAGTCCACAAAACGGGGGATTGCCCCGAGCAGCGACAGCGGGGTGACCGTGGCGTGGAAGGTATTGGCCGGTACCGCTACCGGTTCTCCCGATTTGAGTCCCAGGGCGGCATAGGCGACCAGGAGCGCACTGGTTCCAGAATTGAGCAGCAGGCAAAAGCGTCGTCCGAACAGATCGGCCAATCGACGTTCCAAATCTTTCAGATAGGGCTCATGACCGAAAAAGGAGATCGATCCCCCGGTCTCCATGAAATGATTGACCGCCTGTCGGTCTTCCGCTTCAAACGCCAACCGGTTGGCATGGGGCAGGGGGATCCCGACCGCCGGGACTCCACCCAGGAGTGCGGGTTGTTCTGACATTCAGGCATTGGCCTGTAAAAGTTTTTTGTCCATCCCTGCCGAGATGAATGCGATGAAATCCGATTGTGCCTCCTGCTCCCCGATTCCAAACAGTTGACTCATGGCCGTGATGATCCTCCCGTTGTTCCAGCCAGCGCCCAGGCATTCAAAGATCAGGGCACCCGCCAAGTTGAGTTCATGAATTTCATTGTCGTGGGCGACGACCATGACGGTATCCATGGCACTTCCGGGCAACCAGGGGGTGGATGGATCGTTTAACGCCTCCATCAAGGTTTTTCCCTCCGGGATGGTCATGTCCTTCTGGATGGTGAGGTGTTTTCCGTGACCGTACCGCCGGTTCAATAGAGTTTGATCCATATTCATTCTCCTCCATATCACGAAATTTTTTCATTCTTGATGCGTTCACGGGTAACGCATCAACTTCGAGCGCGCGGTCACTTGATCAAGGTCGCTCAAGCGTGCATGGCGGAGCAGGAACGGCCCTGTCGCATTCCCTGCAACACCGGAGATCGGCGCCACAAATCCGTAAGATTGTGTTTTAGTATGTTGCCGATGGTCACCGGAGAGTAGACACATGGGCCGATATCTCCGTTGGGCCGGATCGCCAGACTTTGGAACGCGCATGGACACCCCTCATCGACCCCTGGAATGGGCGACTCGTTATAGAGGAAGTAGATGTCGATGATGCCATCCCGCTTGAGTCGCCTGATCAGCTTCATGGTGTCTGCGGCCTGCTCTTGGGTGAGGGTCAGCGCGGCCTCCATCTGTCGGGCGCGTCCCACTGGGCGATAACGTTTGAAGTTGACCCCTGCGGCACCGGTTTCTGCTGCAAAGATGGCCAGTTGTTCCAATGCACCGACATTGTTGCGGGTCACCACGGTGGATACCAGCATTTCCAGACCCAGCCGGGAACCGGTACGAATGGCTTGAACGACCCGGTCGAAGGATCCAGGGGTCTTGCGACTGAGGTCATGTTGATCGGCGGATACATGATCAAGGCTCACATAAATGGCACGTAGCCCAATCCTGTGCAGGTGGGCCAAGCGCGATTCATCCAGGAGCCAGCCATTGGAGGAAAGAAGCGTTCTCACTCCGTGCCGGGCGAGATGGGCGATGGCGTCTTCAACATCATTGCGTACCAAAGGTTCGCCGCCGCCAAAGTTGACTTGAAACACCCGTGCATCGACGATCCGGTCGCAGGTGGCATTGATTTCCACCGTGTCCATTTCCCGTCCATCCTCCGGATCGCGGCTGTAGCAGAATGCACAGTTGAAATTACATATATGGGTGTAATTCCAATTAACGAAACGTGGCGCATCGGTAATCATTTGAGGAGTGCTCTTGGCCTGATGGATCAATGGATCGGCACCGTCCAGTTTGGAAAGATCCATCTCGGACCTGAGAAACGGTCCGAGATGGAGGGATCCCAGAGACGGAACATCTGGGAAAGGTCTCAAGCTGTCACTGAACTGTTTGCGCTGATGGTGTTGATGACCGGTTTGCAGTAGGGGATCCGTAACTGAATCATGGTGTTCTCCTTTGATGGATAAAATGTCAGGCACCTTGTAACGCATGATGCTAAACTATTATCAATCCGTCAAGGATAAAATTCAATATTAAATGATCAATATCGTTAAAAAAAGCATGTTGATTTTTTTAAGAAGCTTCTAAATGCCTATCGATATTAATAAAGATCGGGTCTCAGCTCATTGCCCGGGGGTTGGGTGAGATCGGCAACGGTTGGGGTTGCAGCCAGGGGTCAGGTCATGGGATAAGAGGGGGATTCCCTGTTGAACAGGTCTCTTTTTTAGTCCGAAGTGATTCGACATGCACCATCATCATCCGGGACATCGGTTCGATCCCGCCAAGGCGGCCAGGTTGCTGGATCGGCAGTGGCGTTTGATCGAGGATCCTTTGGAATTGGTACGTGCCATGGGGATCGGGACGGGGATGCGGGTGGTGGACCTGGGGTGTGGCCCCGGTTTTTTCACACGGGCCATCCTTGATGCGGTAGGCGCGTCGGGTCATGTGGCGGCGGTTGAGATGCAAGGGGAAATCCTTGATCTGTTCCGGCGGCAAATCGCCCCTCGCCCCAACCTGGAGGTGCATCGGGCCGACCTGTGTGCCACCGGTCTGGCCAGGGGTCAATGGGATGTCGCCTTCCTCGCGTTTACCCTGCATGAAGTCGAGGTGGCTACCGCTCTTGAAGAAATCAATGCCATCCTCGCAGATGCGGGACGGCTGATCGTTCTGGAATGGGGACCCGGCTCACTTTGTCCCAGTCGTGATGGGGGAGAACCGGCGGGCCCCCCTGCTGATCACCGGCTGGCGCAGGAGGTGTTGGAACATTCACTGGCGGAGGCGGGGCTGGTTCGGGAGGCGGATGGGCAACGTCTGGGAGGTTGCCATTATTGGATCCGGGCCGTGCGCGCTATCAGATAGTCGGGGATCGTTTCCACGGTATCCGTGGTTCGGGTCAGGTTTCCGAACCGATGTCCCCCCGTCCAGTCCAATGAAACCATGCATCTTTTTTCATTCGCCGAAAAAATCATGCAACTGAGCGAGTTGATGTCTTGTCTTGTGACGGGAATCTGTTTATAAACACACAGTGTCTGACAAAAAGGGAGGGAAAGGACGCAGAATCCTTGTAGTAAATCCTTTTTGTAGGTCTGGACGGCAGCATGATGGAAGGGCCCCCAAGCGGTTTCCATCGCCAACCGTCCCGACTGCCGCCGAGGTGCGGATTGCAGGCCGGTATCGACCGAATCAAAAATACAAACCCCTCGGGAAAACTATCTAAGGAGTGAAGATTTATGAGTCTGAGCAAGAACAGCAAGCTGAATGCCTGGGTGGAAGAAGTTCGCGCCATGGTTCAACCCGACAAGGTTGAATGGTGTGACGGAACCAAGGCAGAGTATGACCGCATGATGCAAATCCTGGTGGAAGCCGGTTTGGCCACCAAGCTCAATCCCTCCAAACGTCCCAACAGCTATCTGTTTCGTTCCGATCCGTCCGACGTCGCCCGTGTCGAAGACCGCACCTATATCGCCACCACCAACAAGCGTGACGCCGGTCCGACCAACAACTGGATCAACCCCGAAGAACTCAAGACCACCATGCGCGGCCTGTACAACGGTTGCATGAAGGGTCGCACGATGTACGTGATTCCGTTCTCCATGGGCCCGATTGGTTCTGATATCGCCAAGATCGGCATCCAGATCACCGACAGTCCCTATGTCGTTGCCAACATGCATATGATGACCCGCGTTGGAACCAAGGTGCTTGAGGTTCTGGGTGCCAACGGTGCGTTCATTCCCTGTCTGCATTCGGTCGGCAAACCGTTGAAGGCGGGTGAGAAGGACAATGGGGTATGGCCCTGCGCCCCCATCGAGAAGAAGTACATCGCCCATTTCCCCGAAGAAAATCTGATCTGGTCCTATGGTTCGGGATATGGTGGAAATGCGTTGTTGGGCAAAAAATGTCTGGCATTGCGGATTGCTTCCGCCATGGGCCGCAAGGAAGGGTGGATGGCCGAGCATATGCTCATCCTGCGCCTCACCAACCCCGAAGGGCGGAAATTCCACATCGCGGCAGCCTTCCCCAGCGCTTGCGGCAAAACCAATCTGGCCATGCTGCAACCCCCGATCAAAGGTTGGAAAGCGGAATGTCTGGGTGACGACATCGCCTGGATGAAGATCAAGGCGGATGGCCGTCTCTATGCGATCAATCCCGAAGCGGGATTCTTCGGCGTGGCCCCGGGTACCAGCTACCAGTCCAACCCGATGGCGATGGATTCGATGAAAGAAAACGCCATCTTCACCAACTGCGTCCTGACCGATGACGGCGACGTGTGGTGGGAAGGCATGGACAAGCCCTGCGATCACGGGATCGACTGGAAAGGTCGGGATTGGAAGCCGGGCAAGGAAGTTGGCGCCCATGGCAATGCCCGGTTCACTGCTCCTGCAAAACAATGCCCGGTGATCTGCTCCGACTGGGAAAATCCGGAAGGGGTGCCGATCGACATTTTCGTCTTTGGTGGCCGCCGTACCCGCGTCATGCCGTTGGTGCATCAGTCCACGAGTTGGGATCATGGGGTGTTCATGGGTGCCACCGCAGCTTCCGAGCCGACCGCTGCCGCACTGGACGCCTCTTCCGCACTGCGTCGTGATCCCATGGCCATGTTGCCCTTCTGCGGGTATAATGTGGGTGATTATTGGCAACACTGGTTTGAAATGGGTGACCGTCTGGGCGACAAGGCCCCCAAAATCTTCTATGTCAACTGGTTCCGCAAGAGCGATGCCGGCAAGTTCCTGTGGCCCGGCTATGGTGACAATGCCCGTGTCCTCAAGTGGATGTGTCAACGGGTGGAAGGCAAGGTGGGTGCCCGTGAAACCCCGCTTGGATACATGCCCAATCCCGAAGATCTTGATCTGACCGGTCTCAACATCGCCAAGGCGGATCTGGATGAAGTCCTCAAGGTCGACACTGCCGCGTTCAAGGCGGAGTTCGCCGATCTCGACGGCTGGATGGCCAAAATCGGTGAGTACCTGCCCGAACGGATGAAAAAGCAGGTGACCGAATACAAAAAGCGTTTTGGCGGCTGATTCGTATCGTGAATGAAATACCCTACCCGCCCAGATTATTTTGGGTAGGTTGTTGGTGGCAGCACTCTTTACATTCGATCCGGGGGCGTTCGCCCCCGGTCTTTTTCTTCTTAGTTATGATGATTTTTGATTTCAATTTCAGTCCCAGCACGCGCAGGAGGATAAGATGGCTGTTGAGCGTACCCTGTCCATGATCAAACCCGATGGTGTGGCAAAAAACGTCATTGGTGAAATTTATGCCCGTTTCGAAAAGGCGGGTTTGCGGATTGTTGCTGCCAAAATGTTGCATCTGACCCGGGAGCGGGCGGGTGAATTCTATGAAGTTCATCGGGGCAAGAAATTTTTCGACGAACTGGTGGCTTATATGAGTTCCGGTCCCATCATGGTTCAGGTGCTTGAGGGCGAGGATGCCATCAAGAAAAACCGCGATGTCATGGGGGCTACCGATCCCAAAAAGGCGGCACCCGGGACCATCCGTGCCGATTTCGCTTCCGACATCAGTGAAAATGCGGTGCACGGTTCCGATGCCCCGGAAACGGCTGCTGTGGAAATCGCTTTCTTTTTCTCTGCGCTGGAGCGTTGGCCCCGGACCCGTTGATCCTGTCATCGGGAAGGCATGGCCCAATGTGTGTGGACGGGCCATGATGGATGGTCATGAATGGTAAGAAGAATCCCGAAGGAGGATCAATCCCTTCGGGATTTTTTTTGGCATGGTTCGGATGTGGGAGTCAATCGATGAAACCGTATGATCAACAGGCATGGCATCGGCTTGAAACTCATGATGGGGAGATGATGGCGGCGGGTGATACTTGGAGAAAATTGATTCAAGTCGATGGAATGTATGTCCTTCTGATGCAAAAAGGGGCGTGGTGCGGGGTGCGGCAGGAAGCATTCATCTTGGAAACTCCCGAGGAAGTGGCACAATGGCGGACGGTTTTGTGATCAATATTTGAAATAGAGGTTTTGCGCAATGGGCCCTGGGAGGATGATTCCGACCTTGCAATAATTTTGGCACGATACTGGCATTAATTGTAGGGTAATGGCAGTGACAGAATTTTGTTACTGCGGGCGTCAACACCAGACAATCGGGCGGTATATGATCAAAATTGAACTTATTGGACCGAATGGTGAAAACCTGTTGCGTGGAACCTGGGCGGAGCGCGTGAAACGATTGGGGCTGCCGGTCGCGGGTTTGATGGGGGGAATGGTCCTTTCCTTTTTCCTGGCCAGCAGCTTGGTGGCGCATCGGGGCGAACTTGCAGTCAATACGGCGGAAACCTCTGGAGACCAATTCCGTGCCGGGATTGATTATGCGTTACCAGCGGTACAATCCGCCGGGGAGGGGGTGCAGAATGGGGTGACAACTCCGGTGGTCTCCCCGGTGGTCGTTTCTGCGCCGGTCTCTCAGACCCGGACACAGGTTGCGGGGAAATCTTTGCCAAAGCAGGTCGAAGTCAGTGATCCCATGCTGGACGGACGTATTTTGGCGGCGCAGGAGTGGTTGGGGGCGCATAAAAAGGAGTGGTTCAGTATTCAGTTGATGTCGGTACAACGTTCATCGCTGGGGGAATTGAAGGATTATCTGACCCGGACCAGTTTGACCTCGGTGGCAGACAAGATCATGGCGTTTCCAGTGGCTCAGGATCGTCTCCTGTTTTACTATGGTCATTATGCCAGCTATGAAGAAGCGATGCAGGCCATTGCCACGCTCCCTGCGTCGGTGCAAACCACAAAACCTTATGTTTTGTCTGGAAAAAATATATTGGGAAAGGTGGCCCGTCTGAACAAGGAGTTCGGCAAACAGGTTGGTTTGGTTGCTGCCCTGAAACCGTGAAGGGATGATTGAAATGGATCGGATGGTGACAAAGGTTTGGCGTTTGTTGGGAATGCTGCTGCTCCTTGTTGTCTGCGGGTCTTCCGATGCCTTGGCCGGTTCATTTCATCAGGCGGCTTTTCAGGGGCGCCTGGAACTTGTGAAGCGTTTGGTCTCAGATAAAAAAAATGAGATCAACGAAGCCGATGGGTTTGGTTCGACGGCACTGCATCATGCGGCCATGGGTGGGCGTGTGGAGGTGGTTTCCTGGTTGATTCAAAACGGTGCGGTCATTGATGCCCAGGATTCCGGAGGAAATACGCCGTTGATGTTGTCGGTACGTAACGGCAAGTTGGAAGTCGCCAAAGTATTGGTGCAGGCGGGTGCAAAAGTGGTGGTGTTGGACAACCTTGGCAGCAGCATTTTGTCCAGTGCTGCTTATTATGGTGAACTGGATTTGGTAGAATTGTTATTGGATCATGGTGCTGATGTCAATCAAGGTAATCAACTGGGATTGACGCCATTGCACATGGCGACCATGTCCAATGCCAAGCCGGTGATGAAGGTTTTGTTGGAACGGGGGGCCGAAGCCAATGTCAGGGATAAAATGGGCGAGACACCGTTGAACAAGGCCAAGGATGATGAGTCTCGTCAGATCCTATGGCAGTTTGGGGGGCGTCTGGAGAAAAACCGTGATGATGCATTGGTTGAGCAATCTGCTCCGAAGGGGATGGAAGAATGATGGCAATGGCTGAATCTACAAATACGCAATCGGCTCCTGTCCATGGCATTTCTGGATCTCCTGGATTTCACGAGTTGGACCAGGGGGATTATGTCGCCACGTTGACAACTTTTGCCCAGTGGGGTGATCCCAAGGCCCAGCATGATTTGGCGGCCATCTATCTTGAAGGACGCGAGGTCGAGCAGGATTTCGTTGAGGCATTGAAATGGCACACTTTGGCGGCTGAACAAGGTAATGTCTTGTCACAGCATGATTTGGCAACCATGTATCTGGAAGGGTTGGGGGTGGCGCCCGATCCGGAAAAAGCGTTTGCCTGGTTTTCGAAGGCGGCGCAACAGGGGGATGGCAAGGCCCGGAACAATCTGGGAATCTTGTACGCAACCGGACAGGGGGTGGCGTTGGATCTGGTTGAGGCGGCGAAATGGTTCATCCTGGCTCGGGATCAGGGGACGTTGGATGCGGTGGAAAATCTTGAAATCGCACGCGAGGAGATGACTCCGGAGCAATTCCAGGAGGCGGTGCAGCGGGCCAAACAAGAGTTGGAAAAAACATGATTTCTTTTCTACAGGGGGCCGCCTGTCTGGTGACGGGGATGAGATTGGTGCTGCAACCCGGGGTGCGGCGGTTTGTCTGGATTCCGCTATTGCTGAATGTTGTGTTGTTTGCGGGGGTGATGGGGTACGGGTTGGCGTGGGTGGGGGATGGCTTGGCGTGGTTGAATGGTGTTTTGCCTTCCTGGTTGCAATGGCTGAGTTGGTTGGTGGTGCCACTTTTGTGGCTTGGGTTGGTGCTGTTGATCTATTCCACCTTTACGGTTGTGGCGAATTTATTGGGTGCACCGTTCAATTCGTTGTTGGCTGCCGAGGTGGAGGGGGTTGTGACCGGTGTGAAACCTGTGGCGGAGGGGCCTGGGAAGGCCATCAGGAATGAGTTGGAAAAAATATTTTATATGATTAAGTCTGGTCTTGTTTTTGTCGTGTTGTTCATCGTTCCCGTGATCAATGTCGTCGTGCCTCTTTTGTGGTTGGTTTTTTGTGCCTGGATGATGGCGGTGGAGTATGGTGATTATCCGATGGCCAATCATGGAATGGAGGGGCGGGTGGTACGCCGCCATTTGCGGGCGCACTGGGCGGGGAGCCTGGGCTTTGGGATGGCGGTCATGGTTTTGATGATGGTGCCCGGGGCCAATTTGTTGGCCATGCCGGCGGCGGTGGCGGGGGCGACGGTGTTTTGGTTGAATATGCGTCCCAGTCCCGTGGATGGGTTTGGGAAGGGGTTTTCCCTTCCCGGCCAAGGTTTGCAGGCAGCGCCTCCAAGGTCTTGATTTTGTTTTCTCTGATGTTTCTTTTCACGCGAAGCATTTATTCCGGGGGTTTGGTTTTTTGCGGGGAAACCGCTTCATGTGACTGGGCGCGTACACAATAACAATCAGAATCACGGTGACCGTCCTGGTGTCAATCCCTGAAGACATCTTGTTCCTCGTCACGTATATCCAAGAATTTCGATAAAAAAGTTCATATCCGTCTTGGAGCCATTCCAAGGCCATATTTTTCGATCAAAGCCTGCACCGATGCAACCAAAGGATGTATTCACCCATCGTCCTCAAACCGTCTCCTGGCGGTGCGTAACCCGTGTTCGATGCTCCGTCTTTGATGATTTTTTGATCTCTTTTCGCCTGGAATTGATCCCCCTTTGATGCTGACAGGTGTATCTGTTATTGGTGGTGATACATCCTGCAACCGAGGGAAGGTCGAAAGGAAACGTGCGCTGGAGATCCGCTTGCACGGCACATGTGGATTCATGGCATTGCGCGTTGCCGATAACGATGCAGGTCGCTGCTGGATCCAAAGCGTTGTCATCATCGTTGCGCCATCGCTCTGCGTTCCTTTCCTGAGGTTGACGCCCAACTCATGACTTGATGATCGGATCGACCATGGCAACTGCCGTCAACGAACACTCTTTGGGTCGCCTGGTGGTGGTCTCCTTTCTGCTCACCATTCTGGCAGGCACCCTGCTGCTGCTCCTGCCGATCAGCAGGGGGGCGGGGATGGCGCCGCTCTCCTGGACGGACGCCCTTTTCACCTCCACATCGGCAGTATGCGTCACCGGGCTGACCGTCCGGGATACGGGTACCACCTTCTCCCTGTTCGGCCAGGGGGTGATCCTCGGATTGATTCAGGTCGGGGGATTGGGTTTTCTGACCTTTTCCACTTTTTTCATGACCCGGCTCCAACGGCGTCGTCAGGGCATGAGTCTGCAATACCGCCATCTGCTGGAAATCTCCCATGGCGCAGTAGAGGCGGTCCATCCCGGCCAACTGCTGATGGCAATTCTCCTTTTCACCTTTCTGGTGGAGCTGTTGGGCGTGGGGCTGCTCCTTCCGCGCTTCATGGAGATCAAACCACTGGATGAGGCGGTCTGGTATGCGCTGTTCCACGCCATCTCTGCCTTCTGCAACGCCGGGTTTGGTCTCTATGCGGACAGCCTGATGGGGTTTCGTGGCGATCTGCTGGTCAATGGAACGATCATGGGGCTGATCATCCTGGGGGGGCTTGGGTTTCTGGTGGTCGCCGACCTCCGAAGGTTGTTCAGGGGTTTTCTGCGCCGAAAGCGGGGCAGGATCTCCCTGCATTCCCGGCTGGTGTTGCGTACCACCCTGTTTCTGATCATCGCTGGAATGATTCCCTTTATCCTCCTGGAGTGGGGCGGGGCTGCCATGGGGGAGCAACCGGGAGCGGTAGTACTGGAGAGCCTGTTCCTTTCCGTCACCAGTCGCACCGCAGGGTTCAATACGGCGGACACTGCCATGCTCACAGGTCCCTCTCTGTTTCTGGTCATCATTCTGATGGCCATCGGTGGCTCACCCGGTTCCACCGCCGGGGGGATGAAAACCACCACTGCTGCCGTCTGTACCGCCCTGCTGCGCTCCAAGGCGCGCAACCGCCCCCGTGTGGAGTGCCTGGAGCGTACCATCCCCGACGAAACGGTGAACAAGGCCATCCTGGTGGTGACCAGCTACATGCTGGCCATCATTGTAGGGGTGCTCCTACTACAGATGACCGAGGCGGGCCAGCAGCCTTTCAACAAGACCGAAGGCAACCTGTTCCTGGCCCACCTGTTCGAGGTGGTGTCGGCTCTGGGTACGGTGGGACTTTCCACCGGGGTTACACCCACGCTCTCCCTCAAAGGGAAATGGGTCATTACCGCCCTCATGTTCCTGGGCCGGGTGGGGCCACTGTTGGCCGCCAGCGTTCTTGTCGGCGGCGTGACAAAAATCCCCTTCACCTATGCGGAAGAAAACGTCAACATTGGTTGAGAAAAAAAGGTTCGGAACATGTCGCATACCTATCTGGTGGTCGGTTTGGGAACCTTTGGCAGCCGGGTGGCCAAGGCACTGTTCGACGAGGAAGCCTATGTGCTGGCGGTGGACCATGAGGAGGGGCGGGTCAATGCCATGCGCGAGTTCACCTCCAAGGCGGTCTGTTGTGACGCGATCAATGCCGAAGCCATGCGGGCGGTGGGGGCATTTGAGGTGGATACCGCCATCGTTGCCCTGCGCAACCACTTCGATATGACCGTGCTGGTGACCCACTCGTTGCGCAAACATGGCATCACCCACATCCTGGTGCAGGTGGACAATGAACAGGAAGCCGAGGCAATCCAAAGCTTTGGGGCCACCGAGGTGATCTTTCCTCCGCGGGATATGGCTTTGCGCATCGCCAAACGGCTGATTCATCCCGACCTGGCTGAGAGTATTCCCCTGGGGCACGGCATGGCCATTATCGATATCCTGTGTCCCCCCTCTTTCGTGGGGCGTACCATTCGCACCGTGGAACTACGGGCCCACTACGGGGTGAACCTCATTGGCATTCGTAGCGATGGTCAAGATGGGAAAGAAACGCTGACCCTCAATCCCACCCCGGATACCCCCCTTCGGGGTGAAGATAACCTGATTCTGCTGGGGACCCTGGATCAATTGACCAAGGTAAAGGGGCTGGTCGATGGACACGGAGGAGGGGCTGACCATCGGTACTGATCATGTGACAGACCCGGGTCAGGAGCTGTTTTCTGCACCGGGAAACGAACGTATTCTGGTTTGCGTCAGCCCCAGTCCCGCCTCTGATCGGTTGATCCACGTCGCTCATGATCTGGCCGGGAAGCTGGGGGCCACCTGGCTCGCCGTGACCGTGGACGCCCCTGACGCCTACGCCACGACGGCGTTGGACCGGCAGCGCCTGTTGGCCCATCTGCGTCTGGCCGATGCCCTGGGGGCTGAAACCCTGCGCCTGTCAGGGCGCCGCGTCAGTCAGGAGGTGGTTCGCTGCGCCCAGCAGCATGGTGTGACCCGCATCCTGATGGGCAAACCCACCCTGAGGCGCTGGCGGGACCGGTTCCGTCCCTCCCTGGTCCATGAGCTGCTGCGGGATAGCGGTCCCATCCAGGTTCAGTTCATTGCCGAATCGGGGATCCCCCCCATTGTGGCCGTTCCGCCCCCTCCAGAGAAATCTGTCCCATGGCGCGATTCGCTGATCAGCCTGGCGCTGGTGGCGCTGACCACGCTGCTGATCGATCAGGGACGGCAGTGGCTGATTCCCCCCGATCTGGTGATGCTCTATCTGTTGCCGATCATGGGGGTGGCCTACCGGTTTGGAATGGCATCTTCCCTGTTGGCCTCGGCGTTGTCGGTGGCCGCCTACGATTTTTTCTTCGTTCACCCCTACTTCACCTTTTCTGTCTCCGATTCGCAGTATGTGCTCACGTTCGCCATTCTGTTCATGGTAGGGATCGTCATCAGCGGTCTGATGACGCGCATACGGCGGCAGGAGTTGGAGGCTCGGGAGCGGGAGCGGCAGACCGACGCCCTCCATCGTCTGAGCCGGGAGGTGATGACAACCTTGGATGACCGGGAGGTGGCACGTATCGTCACCCGGCATGCCGCCCGTCTGTTCGGCGGTGAGGCGGCCCTGTTTCTGGAGGAGGGGGGAGGATCGCTGGTGCGGGTGGCGGCAACTCCGGAGGCGTTTGTTCCTGCACCCCCTGCCATGCCGGTGCAGCTGTCCTACGGCCATGGCCAGGAGGTGGGCAAGGGTACGCCATACCCGCCTCAGGGAGAGATCATCGCTCTGCCCATCGCAGGCACCCGTGCCTGCGGGGCCATGGTGATACAGCTCGGTGATACCAAACTTCTGGATGCAACCCATGGCTATTTCCTGGAAGCCTTTGCCCGGCAGGCCAGTCTGGCCATGGACCGGGCACGCTTGGGAGAGGAGGCCCGTGCGGCCGCCATCCGTGTCAAATCGGAGGAACTGCGTGGGGCGTTGTTGGGCATGGTTTCTCACGATTTGCGTACTCCCCTGGCGGCCATTACCGGGGCGGGCACCGCCCTGCGTGACGAAGGGGCCGCCCTGGGTCGCGAACAGCGGTGCGAACTGCTGGAGACCATCTGCGTCGAGGCCGAACGCATGGAGCGACTGATCACCAACCTGCTGAACATGGTGCGGCTGGAATCGGGCGGATGCCATCTGCGGCGGGAGTGGATCCCCTTCGAGGAGATGGCGGGATCGGCCCTGGCATGTCTGGAGTCCCGTTGTCAGGGGCGGGAGGTGATGGTACGGGTGGACGAAGAGGTTCCCCTGCTGCATGTGGATCCGGTCATTTTCGAGCAGGTTCTGGTGAACCTGTTGGACAATGCCCTCAAATATACTCCGGCCGGCACTCCGCTCGTCTGGACGGTGACGAAAAAGGATGAGCATGTCACGCTCAGCTTGCATGATCGGGGACCGGGAATTCCGCCGGATCAGGCAGAGACCATCTTTGAAAAGTTCACCCGGGGCGAGACGGCGGGGGCACCCGGTTCCGGTCTTGGGTTGGCCATCTGCCGGGGTGTGGTTCAGGCGCACGGCGGGAGCATTCAGGCCCTGACTGCGCCGGAGGGGGGTGGGGTGTTTCGCATCCTGCTGCCCCAGCCGCCGATACCGCCGGAGATCCTGGCGGTGACGGATGAGAAAGGAGACGATGCACCATGAGCGACGCCAAAGGGATTCGTATCCTGGTCGTGGAGGACGAGCGGCCCATGCGCCGCTTCCTGTCCACGACCCTTGCCGCCCGGGAGTTCGTGGTGGTGGAGGCGGAAAACCTGCGCGAGGCCCGGATTGCCGCGACCGCCCACCCGCCGGAGATCATCCTGTTGGACCTGGGGTTGCCGGATGGCGATGGCCTCGATTTCACCCGCGAGCTGCGGGAGTGGAGCCGTATTCCCCTCATTGTCCTCTCAGCACGCGGGCGGGAGGAGGACAAGGTGGCGGCTCTGGACGCCGGGGCTGACGACTACCTGACCAAGCCCTTCGGGGTGAATGAACTGATGGCCCGAATCCGGGTCGCTTTGCGGCATGGTGCGGCTCAGGAGGGGGGAAACGTCTCAGAGGTGTTGGAGATTGGTCCTCTGCGCCTGGATCGCGTGCGGCGTGAGGTACTGATCAGCGGAACGCTTGTCACTCTGACCCCCATTGAGTACAGGTTGTTGCTGTTATTGGCGCACAACGCTGGACGGGTGTTGACCCATCGGCAGATCCTGAAGGAGGTGTGGGGGCCAAATTATGTTCACCAGATCCACACCCTGCGGGTCTTCATGGCCTTGCTGCGCCGCAAGGTTGAGCCTGACCCCTCCCGCCCCCGGCTGTTGCTGACCGAAATGGGAGTGGGCTACCGCATGCGGGATCTCTGGGAGTGATCCTTAGATTTTGCATCGTCATCGTGAATATCAACCGGTACTCAATCCAATTCGAACCGATCCTTGTAATCGATGCGCAATCCTGGATCCTGATCTTCTTTCCGCAGGAAACACCGGCCAATCGCCAAGGTTTCGATACCTGTGCCCATGAAACAACGGAAGGCATCCTCGGGCGAACCGACAATCGGTTCACCGCGAACATTGAAACTGGTATTGACGATCACCGGACAACCGGTACGCTCCTTGAAGCGTTGGATCAAGGCATGATAACGAGGGTTGGTTTCACGATGCACCGTTTGGATGCGGGCCGAATAATCGACGTGGGTCACCGCCGGGATGGATGAACGGGGGATGTTGAGTTTTTCGATGCCGAACAGTTGTTGCTGTG
Organism: Magnetococcales bacterium DCbin4; assembly: GCA_002753735.1. Classification (GTDB taxonomy): domain Bacteria; phylum Pseudomonadota; class Magnetococcia; order Magnetococcales; family UBA8363; genus UBA8363. The sequence goes on along the minus strand of PEAN01000016.1, from coordinate 14,616 downwards.
CCTCAGTCATGGGCCGGCGATGGGCTGGCAGGACATCGTCCACCAACAGCATGTAGGGGCTGTCACCGTCCAGATTGAACCATTCATGGACCGATTCACGCAATACCGATGGGGCGAAAGGACGGAATGATTCGCGAAATTTCACCTTGAGGTTCAAGGTGGATTGCATCCGTTCCGACCGGGCATCTCCCAGGATGGAACGGGCACCCAGGGCACGCGGACCGAATTCCATTCGTCCCTGAAACCAACCCAGGGCCTTTTCTTCGATCAATGCCTGTACCGAAGCATCAAGCAGGGCGTTTTCATCCATCACCTCAAACCGTGCCCCGGCGGTGCGCAACCGGTGTTCGATCTCTTCCTGGGCAAATTCGGGTCCCAGATAAGCGCCATGCATGGCATCGAGACCGGTCGCAGGGGTCCGTTCCCGGCCAAGGTGCCAATGACAGGCCGCCAGAGCGGCGCCCAGGGCACCACCGGCATCGCCCGAAGCGGGTTGAATCCAAATATTTTTAAAATGGCCATCCCGCAGAATCTTGCCGTTGGCGACACAGTTGAGGGCGACGCCACCCGCCAGACACAGGTTGGGGCTGTTGGTTTCTTTGGCGATGCTCTGTGTCAGGCGCAACACTGCTTCTTCGATGACCGCCTGTATGGATGCGGCCAGATCCATCTCTCTTTGCGTGATCCGTTCTTCGGGCTTGCGGGGGGGGCCACCGAACAGGCGGTGAAACTTGTCTCCCGTCATGGTCAACCCGGTACAATAATTGAAGTAGGACATGTCCATGCGAAAGGAACCGTCCCCCTTCAGGTCGATCAGATGGTCCAGAATCGTCTGGGCGAAGCGGGGTTGACCATAGGGGGCAAGGCCCATGACCTTGTATTCCCCGGAGTTGACCTTGAAACCGGTGTAATAGGTGAAGGCGGAATAGAGCAATCCCAGCGAGTGGGGAAAGTGAATTTCCTTGAGCAGTTCCAGACGGTTTCCCCGTCCGATCCCCATGGAGGTCGTGGCCCATTCCCCGACACCATCCATGGTGAGAATCGCCGCCTCTTCGAAAGGGGAGGGATAAAAGGCGCTGGCGGCATGGCTTTGGTGATGTTCTGCAAATAAAAGCTTGGAGGCACCGGGGAATCCGGGATCCAGGGCGTTCAATTCATTCAAGAGCATTTGTTTCTGGAACAGTTTTTCCTTGATCCAGACCATCATCGCCATGCGAAACGATGAAAATCCCCTGGGGGCGAAGGCAAGATAGGTTTCGAGAAGACGTTCAAATTTCAGGAAGGGTTTGTCATAGAAAACGACATGATCCACCGCTGCCAGGGAAACGCCCCCTGCCGTCAGGCAATAGCGAATGGCATGGGCGGGAAAGTTGGGATCATGTTTGTTGCGGGTGAACCGTTCTTCCTGTGCTGCGGCCACGATCCGTCCATCATGGACCAGCGCGGCGGCACTGTCATGATACCAAGCGGAAATACCAAGGATACGCACGGTGGGTGTTGCCTAGAACAGGGTGTAGATGAAGGGGGCAACCGCAGAACCCTGGCTCAAGACGATGAGTCCACCCAGAAGGACCATCATGATCAAAATGGGCAGCAGCCAGAATTTTTTTCTGACGCGCATGAACTCCCAAAGTTCGGATAAAAAAGACATGGCAGTGGTAACCGTTGTCTGGCAACCATGAGATGAAAAGACAATTCCGAGTCTCAGTAAAGCAAAATCTACGGTATAAGGCAACCTGAATTGCAATGATGATCCGATTCCGTCACGATTCGATTTCATGTTCCCACCCGGCGATGCCATGGTCAGGGTGCATTCCATGGCGGATCAGTTCTCCCTGAACCACGCCCCGTGGGGTATGCAGTCTGAAACGGACCCAGCCCAGGCTTTCCGACAGGTCGGCGCTGCCGTGACATGACCACAGGGTTTTTCCCAGACACTGTACCCGATGTTGCACCGTCTGTTCCCAGCACAGGCGCAAGGGTTGCCAATGGCGGTGATAATGGCTTGTCCCCTTGAGGATACCGGGAAGGGACCAGTTCAAGAGACGAAGCCACCAAGGGGTGGGCAACCATCCGACAGGAATGGCATCGTTCCAGGCGAAGGTTTCTTCGCACAGCGGGGTCAAGGCGGTGGTCAACAGCAGGGCGTTGAGGGATGAATCGGAGGCGTGGCGCCGATAGAAGGCAACGAGGGTATCGGTCTGGACGAAAGCGACGCTGGCCCGAGTGTTGGCGACCAGCCAGGTTGCCCCCGCCAAATCGATTTCCACACGGAGTTCCAGGGGGTGGTTGTGATGTTTCATTTCGTAGGTGAAGGAGCGACCGACGGCGCGGTACAAGGCACGGGCCAATGGCGGGCAGGGACGGGGATGTTGTACGCTGCTGCGTTCTTCGGGGAGGTGATCCAGATGCAGGATGCATGGTTCTCCGGGGACGATGACATGGGTCAGGTGGAAGGGGTGGGTTGGATTGCCCAACCAGGGACCGGTCTGCACATGAAGGTGGAGGTGGGGTTGGGGTGAGCGTCCTGAATTGCCGCAACGGGCGAGGATCTGTCCCGGGGTCACCATGGTGCCGGGGCTGATGGTGAGACTTCCCTGGCGCAGATGGGCCAGGAGGAGGTGATGACCGCTGGCGAGGGCGATCAGAATGAAGTTGCCCCAGTTGTTGGTGGCATCCACGGCACCTGGAAGATTGTCGGGCAGGTCGTCACGACAGGCGGTCACCTGGCCCGAGACCGGGGAACAGATGGCTGCATTGAAGCAATAATAGTCGGTGAGCTGGTGGCCATCGTTGCAATAGGCGGAACCTTCGATCACCTGGTGAAAATCGAGGGCGTAGCGCCATTCCCCTTGGTGGGTATAGGGGCCGTTCCATCCTTGATAGACTTGCCAGGTGCCGAAAAACGGGGCACGCAGACCGATGCTTCCCTCGGCGACGCCGCGCGCTTCTGCCAGGGAGGTCGTCTCGGCGACGGTTTCAGGCAGTTGCGGCGGATAGAGCCAGTAGCGGCTCCAGGGTTCGCCGGACGTGGGACTCAACGCAATCATGATGAGCCATGTTGTCGATACGAATGCCAGCGACAGGGGGGGGAGGCCAAGGTGGTAAAACACATTGTAGGCCGCCAGGGAGACGATTCCGACCACCAGTGCTCCGATGATGGCGAGCACAAAGGGACGATGACCACCCGGTCGGGCGAAGACGCCACCGGTCATGAGGGCGGTCAGCATGGCGGCGGTGCCGGCCAGCGATGCGGGGATGGAATAGGGGATGACGCCCAGGAATGATAATTCGATGCGTACGATCGCATGGGCCAGAATGATCACCAGAAACAGTCGTCGGGATGAAAGGAGAATGGCCAGACCGACCAGCAGGCCGCCACAGGGGGTCGGGGAAAAATAGATTTGCCCCATGGAGATCAGCCAGGCGAGGACCGAGGTTGGCAACCATTGATAGAACAGCAGGTCAAGGGGGTTGGCAGCGGGGGGGATGGCCCATGGCAGGGCCAGCGCACGTCCGACGGCAAACAGGCCGATGCCGACGATGAACAGGGGTGACGACAAAATGGGCAATCCCCGGGGCAGTACCACGGCGGAATGAATCAATCGGCTCACCAGGGTGGCAAAGATGCCTGCCATCAGGGTCAGGGCGATGCTGGCCGGGGTGGGTGCGAAAAAAGTACCCACCATCAGTCCCAGGAGAACGCCGTTGACGACATCCAGATCATAGACCTGGTTGGGCAGGGTGAGGAGTCGGCGACTGGCGAGACTCGTGATCCCACCCAACAATCCCATGATTCCGACCGTGGGATTGAACAGGGTTGCCGCGCCCGGCAGCCAATGGGACTGGGGGGAGCGAAAGTAGAGAAACGAGCCGTAGGCTTTGAGCAGGGTATGAAAAAATGGTCCCAAGATTACGCTTTCGTTGGTTGGGGCAGGGGTGGCCATTGACCCGGATTCCGGTTCAAATGGGGGGGCATCCGTTCGGGTTCGCACAGGGAGGAGAGGGTCTCTCCCTGGCGGATGAGTTCGTGGGTTCCATGGGGGCTGACCAGGATGATCGGGGGGCGCAGTTCGATGAATTGCAACCATTGGGTGTTGTTGTAGGCACCCACGGGGGTGAATACCAGACGATCACCGACGGCCAGTGGGGGAAGACTGACCAGATGGCGCATGACATCAATGTTCATGCACAAGGGGCCGAAGAGGACCGTTTCTTCCGGGATTCCCTCCTTGGGCCGAACCAATCGCACCGGGTGGTGATACCACAGTCCGGTCAACATCAGGTTGATGCCTGCATCCAGGATGACACCGCGTCGGCCATCCACAAGCCGTTTGGTCCCCACGACCGTGGCGACCAGCGATTGGGCGTCATCGACAACGGCCCGACCGCTTTCGAAAATCAGGAGGGGTTGGGGACCGGGGCGGCCCGACAATCCTTCGTTCAATGCCGTACCCACCTCCCGGGCGTATTCCTTGATCTCGGGGACCGCCTGTTCGGGGGGGGCATAGACGCCTTGCAGGGCATTGCGTGAAGGAAATCCCCCGCCGATGTCCAAATAGTGGATCCGGGTGGAACCGTCCTGTTCCACTTCCCGCATGAAGTCGGTCATGAGGGTCACCTGTCGGCCATAGGCGCGTGGGTCGAGGATGAAGGTTCCCAGGTGGCTGTGGAGTCCGGTGAGGGTCAGGTGGGGACTGCATCGAATCCGGACAGCCGCTTCATGAGCCTGGCCATTTTCCAGGTTGAAGCCGAAGCGGCTCCAGGGCTCGGTGAAGCCGGTATTGAAATTGAGTCGCAACGTGACGGGGACCACCCGGTCATGTTGTCGGGCAATGGCTTCGATTTGTGTGAGTTCGTCGAGGTGGTCGATATGGATGTGGGCCTCTTCAGCGATGGCACGCTCCAGAATCGGGCGCGGTTTGTAGGGGCCGTTGAACAGGATGCGATTGCCCGGGACGCCCAGTAGACGTGCCTTTTCATACTCCGATCTGGAGACGACTTCGGCCCATGAACCCTCCTGGTGGAGGATTCGGCAGATGGCACTGGTGATGTTGGTTTTGTACGACCATCCGTGAACGACGTGAGGGTAGTGTGTTTCCAATGCGTGACGCAGGGTACGTACGTTGTGACGCAGACGTTGTTCGGAGGTGATGAACAGGGGTGAACCGTACAGGGTGACCAGGTCATCAATGGGGATGCCGTCGATTTCAGCGTGGGAGGCGTCATTGCGCCGATGACCGAACTTGTTGATGGTCCCATGATGAAGGGGTTGAATCATGGGAGGTTCCCAGGGGGGGAGGGGGTCCGATGCGTTCATGATCAGCTTGCTCCGTCGTGCCGGTGGCGGTTCGACATGTTCTTGATTATTTTAAACCATTCTGGGGATGGGTTCCCGTCGTGGAGATGGCCGCCAGTTGTTCAAGGGTGACAATGACCTCCCGGGCATGGCGTATGAATAACGTTCCGGTCCTGGCCGTTGGCAGTTCGGGAATCGTCTCTTCCGCCATCAGGGACAACAACAGCGCAGGCAAATTGCGTTCTACCGCATGGCTGAGGTAAATCCAGGAGGGAAATCGGGGATTGATCTCCACCAGATAAAGTTTACCATCTTCGCCACGCAATGCCTCCACTTCCAAGGGACCACGCCAGGTCAAGTGGGTACTCAAGGTTTGGGCCATGGCCAACAGCGCATCATCTTCAATGGTAATACCCGCCCATGCCTTTCCTTTGTCGGTAATGGCCCGCTTGCGCATCATGACCGCCCCCAACAACCGACCTCGTTGATCGCAGACCGCAGTCAGGTTGATTTCATGACCCGGGATGAATTGTTGTGCCAGAATGGGATATCCCCACTGCCGGGCAATTCGGTAACTGACCGCCTTGGCCTCGGCGGAAGAGTGGACAATCTGCGCATCATAATACAAACCTTTGATGACCAAAGGATAGGACCAGCCCGATTCCTGACAGGAATCAAAAAATTGGGGATCGTTAACGGTTCGCGTGGCCGGTGTGTCAACCCCCACCCGGTCGCACAGGGCGGGCAGGCGATCCTTCCCCCTGGCCGCCAGGCTTTGGCGACTCGGGAGCCATGTGGCGATCCCCCGTCCCTGAAGTGCAGGGAGAAGACATTGAAAATTGGTCAATTCCGAATCGAGACACGGAATGATCGCATCCAGGGGGCGCTGTTTCTGGATTTCTTCCAACCGATCCAGCAATGATCCCTCGCCCATCGAAGGGTAAGGCAACAGATAGGCATCATCGCATGAATGAACATCATAGAGACCCGCATCCAGGGCATCATAGCCCAAACCAACCAGCCGACCCCGGAATCCGGGATATTCCCGCAGGCAACGGGCAACTGCCATCCCCGGGCCGGGGTTGTCGGGACGGGCATTCATCCCCGTGATGGCAATGGTCCAGGATCGCCAATCCGAGGTGGGTCGGCCAGGGTTCATGCGAGATTCCTGGCCAATTGCCGCACAAAACCTTCGACTGCTCCCAGGGCAATTTCCATGGCGACACCATGGATCTTGGACAGCCTGCGGGCAATTTCTTCGGTCGAGGCGCCTTCCTGTAACAGTTCCAGGGTGGTTAAACCGGTGGTATTGACGGTGAAACTATGGCCACTCTTGGGGTCGAAGACAAAACCGTTGCGATTGATGGCAAGGTTGCTCAGACGAACCATGTCTACAGGTGGTGATGGGATGGATTGGCGGGGATCGAACATCAGCATTCTCGGATGTGGCATCGGTATCGGGATGGTGGACCATGGCCCCAAAAAACACACCATCCTTGTTTCCCGGTTTCATTGGACCGGGTTCACAAGGATGATGGTTCCTGAAGGCGTGCTGAAATGATTGAATGAGTTCAGGGGTGTGTCTTGAGATAGGCGGTTGCTTCGATATGATTGGGAATACGATTCAACACCCTCTGATAGACATCCCGGGCCTCTTTGGGATGATTGAGCCACAAATGGGCACGCGCCATGTACACCAGGGCATCGGTATCGGTGGGATAATGAGTGGACAGGGTCATGGCATGGGCCAATAGGGAATCCCACAGTTTTTGTCCTTCGTCGGCGACCAGCAGACGTTGAAGTGCGGTTTGGTTGACGTGGGACAATGTCAGGACCGATTCGGCAAACGCTGCCGCTTCCCGATAACGTTGTTGGGCCAGCAATGGCAGGGTGATCCCCAGCATGGCATCGATGGAACGGCTGTTGGTCCGGATGGCCAACTGGTAAAAATGGATGGCATCGTTATGCCGTCCCTGAAGATAATGGAGCCAACCCAGACGCAGGAGGATCAATTCCCGATCAGATCCCCGGGTATCCTGCAACGGAAGCAGGACTTCAGCGGCCTCGGCAAATTTTGACCGGGCCTCGAACGCATAGGACTGTTTGAAGAAATCGGCTGTGGTTGACCACGCCTGGTTGTTTTTTGGGGTCGATGCGGCCAGGGCATTGGGGGCATGCCATGTGATCAACCAGCCCGTGATGGCAAAAAACACAATGATGGATCGGGTCATGGGGTCACCAATGGTATGAATAGGAAAGATAAAGGGAATTGCTGCCGTATTTGTCGGCAATGGTTTTATTTTCGTAGGCTTCGTGCCCGCCCATGAGAAGGATGCTGGCCTGACTGCCGACCTGCCACTCCAACCCCAGGGAGGCCGACCCTTGATGGGTATCAGCAAGGTTGTACACCGAGGCGCCATCAAGATCGACTCCGAATATTTTCTCGCCCACCATGCCGTTCAGTTTGAGGCTGTGCAGACGCAGGGGATGATTGGGGGCGAACCAGTGGCTCCACTTGATATCCAACGCCAGGGTATCGTCCACCCCCTGGGCACGACCGGGATTGGAAATGTCGATCAGCGTGGGCCGGAGCGAGATCCAATCCGATTTTTCATTGAAGGCGAAGCCGATGGCGGGTGAAAACTGGAGCACTTCGAGATCATCGAAATAATCACTGAAGGCGGCGCCCGCTTCCAGGGACCAGGTTTGATCCAGGGGGACGAAGGAGACGACTGGAGCGACCACTTTGACATCGTCGGTATTGCGTGTGGTGTCGTCATTATTGATCAGGTGCCCATCCAGTCGCAGACCCAGGCGACCGTTCCACAGGTCGGGGGTCAGGTTCACGCGCAGGCCCGCAAACAGGGCATCCTGGGCGATATCGTTGGTAGCATTGACAAATTTGATATTGGAATGATTGAATCCCAGGGTTATGCCGTACCGTTCGTACCAATCGGTACTGAAAAACAGACCCTCGCTGTAAAAATGCTTGCGTTGGCTGGATCCCGCGTAATCCCCGGCGACTCCTTGAAGGGTGAAGCCGGGATACCATGGGCTTTCATTCGTAAACCCTTCCACAGGGGTCAGACACAGGGGCGCAACCAGGAAGCGCAAGAGAAGCGGATTGTGGCGCACAACAAAGCTCCAGTTCATCAATTCAAAAGTGAACGTAAAAGACGATCCGGTACGCTTGCATCGTCCCGAAACCGCCATCCTCTTCCTTATCGGATCATCAACCCATTCCATAAACTTAAACTGAAAATAATAAATAGTGATGTCGATATCAAGCCATAAAATTAACAACAGCCATCAAGTCAGGGGTGGGAGCAAGGGGCGGATGATTTTCCATACCTGTTCCGTGATCACCCGGTATCCGGCCTCATTGGGGTGGATGTTGTCCCACTGGTTATATTCCGGATCCTCGAAGATTCCTTCCAGGAACGATGGAATCAGGTGCAATTGATGGTCTGCTGCAAGGTCGGGATAGATGGCGGCAAACCCCATCCGGAGATCGGGGGGGAAATCGGTGGGAAGAATGAGCCCGCTCAGAATGACCTGGATCTGGTGTTGGTGTAACTTTTGGATGATCCGTTCCAGAGTTCGGTGGATGGCGGAAGGGGGAATTCCCATGAAGGCGTCGTTCAGGCCGATGGTGACGATGGCCATGAGGACCGGGGTGTCCAGGAGAGGGTCCAGCCGCCGCAGAACTCCCTGAGTGGTATCGCCTGAGATCCCGGCATTGAGGACCCGTATGGGGAGGCCGTGTTCGATCAGGCGCTGTTGCAACAAGGACGGATAGGAGTAGGCACTGGCGACCCCAAAGCCTTCGGTGAGGCTGTCGCCCAGGCACAGGATGGTTGCAGGTCGAGGGGGGGACATGATTGGGTGGCCAGAGGTTTCGAAGGATTGAATCGGTGGAGGGTTATTGAGGTGCCGCCTTTTTCATCAAAATACTGCCATCCGCAGTATTGAAAATCACCTTTCGGCTTTGAGTGCCCCCGACATCGGAAGCGGCAATGGGAATTCTGGCCTGGGCCAGATAATCCCGTGCGACTTCGATATTGCGTTCACCGACGTTGAGCAATCCGCTTGAACTTTGGATGACGGCGGCACCACCGAAGACCTTGGCGATCAGGTTGCGTTGCTGGCAGCCGATTTCCAATAGATTTTCGATCAGTTTTTCGATGGCAATGTTGCCAAACTTGGGAGAGGGGAGTCCATCACCGTTCCACAGGGGCAATTTGTAATGATTCATCCCCCCCCGCTTGGTACTCCGATCCCATAAACAGACGGAGATACAAGACCCAAGAACTGTTGTTATGATATAGTCACCATTCTTGGCGAAGAGCGCCCCGGGCAATAAGAATGGCTTGTTGTCTTTATCGCCGCTTTGCATGACTAGAAGGCCTTGACCTCTTCATCGTCAAAAAAGAATTCATTGCCATCAACCGAGAAGGCATCTGCTTCCATGTTGGTTTGCACTTCAGGGATCGAAACGGAAAAAATGGTTCCTTTGCCCTTGGCCACTGAATCCACCGTGATGTTGCCTTCCATCATTTCCACCAACGCCTGAACGATGCTCAGTCCAAGGCCGTGACCCTTGTGGCTTTTACGCACGCCCGATTCCAACTGGACAAAGCGGTCGAAGATGGTGTGAATTTTTTCGGGATCGATGCCGGGACCGGTATCGCGAATGGTTACGTTCAGGCGTCCGTTGAGGATGGTGGCGTTGATTTCGATGGCACCGTTCTCATGGTTGAATTCCACCGCATTGGAAATAAGGTTGCTGAATATCAGGCTGAGTTTTTCGGTATCGGTTTTGAAAAGCAGTTGATCATCGTCCTCTTTTTTCTCAGGGAGGGTGACGGTCAAATTTTTGTCTGCGATGAGATGATTGAATGAATCAATGGAATCCCTGATGAGGGTGAGGACATCGGTCAGGGAGATTTGCAACTGGGTTTCTCCCGATTCCATTTCGGCGGCGGCAAAAATATTGCGCAGTTGAAAGTCCAGGCTGAACGCTTCGGAATGAATGGATGTGGCGATGGATTGGGTCATCTCAGGGGGAATGAGACCTGATCTCAGTTGCTCTGAGAGGCCAAGGATTGAGGTAAGCGGGTTATTAATCTCATTTTTCATGTGAGAAATGAAATTACTTTTGATCTGTTCTGAAGCTTGCAGTTTTTTATTGACCTCTTCCAGCTTGCTGGTCACCATTTTGACATCATAGAGCGCCTGCTTGGTGGCATCGAATCTTTTTTTCAGTTCTGCGATGAGTTCTTCGTCCGACAATCTGGCCATTGTGCTCGCTCCCGAAGTTGGCCTGCCCTTGATTTTGTGGGGCCATGCTACATGAGGCGGTTTCTACAATCCATGGATGATTTTTTCGTTGAAAAAAATGGATTGGATGATTATTATCATTCTAAATACCCATTCATCATAAACTGCTGCTGGTGACGAATATGGTTGTCAAGATTGTGTCGGGGGGACAGACTGGAGTGGACCGGGCGGCGTTGGACTTCGCCATGGCTAAAGGGATCGAAGCGGGAGGGTGGTGTCCCAAGGGGCGTCGGGCTGAGGATGGGACCATTCCGCAGGAATATCCTTTGATGGAAACGCATCGGGAGGACTATCCCTATCGTACAATCCTCAACGTGATCGATTCGGATGGTACCCTGATTCTGTTCACGGGTCGATTGCGCGGGGGCAGTGCGTTGACGTTGCGCTGTGCGCAAAAGCACCAGGTTCCTTGCATGTCCGTCGATTTGCGCCAGGAATACCGTCTTGAGGAGGTCAAACAATGGATTGAACGAAACGGGATCGAAATCCTCAATGTCGCCGGTCCCAGAGAGAGTGAAAACAGAGGAATCCATGACGCGGCAATGCAGTTTTTCATGCAGCTATGGTCCTGATCGGCATGAAGATTCATTAATAAACATCTATAATCATGTACTATTTTTGGGTCTGTGTTCCGTTTCATGGACAAGGCAATGATGTTTCATATGAATCCATGACGACACTTCCTTGTTTTTTGAACGTTGATCCAGTAGTGTTCCCGTTCACCCTGATTCACACTCATCTTGTTCAGCCAACGGGAGCGGTTCATGGAAAAAGCCTCGGCAGCGGAAGTTTCAGGCTCCTACGCCGCCTTGGAAGACAGGGCTAATTCATTGTTCCGCGCGGAACCCTCCAAGGACGACCCCGGTATCCCGGAATATCTCAAACAAACCTATTGGTGGGCCTATCTTCATCCCGCAGGGGTTCGTTTCTTTGAACGGCAATGGCTGGTCAATTTCATTCTGTGGGGCAACTTTGCCCGTCTGCGCGACGAAGTGTTGCACGAACTGGGGGAAACCATCTCGGGACGGATCCTTCAGGTTGCCTGTGTCTATGGCGACTTCACCCCTACCGTTGCTGCCAGACTGACCTCCGATAGCCGGCTTGATGTCATTGATGTCGCCCCGGTCCAATTGGAAAATGTTTCCAAAAAGCTCGATTCCTTTACCAACGTCATGTTGCATCGGCAGGATTCAACCCGGCTGGAGTTTCAGGACGGAGTATTTGATCATGTGGTGGTCTTTTTCCTGCTGCATGAGCAACCCATGGACGTCCGCCAGGAGACGGTGCGGGAGGCGTTGCGCGTGGTCAAGCCGGGGGGTAAGGTCATCTTCACCGACTATCACCGGCCCGGATGGCTCAATCCCTTCCGTTACATCATGGCTCCGGTATTGTTGACGCTGGAACCCTTTGCCATGGACATGTGGCATCATGAAATCACCGACTGGTTTCCCCGGGATCTGACCGTCGCATCGGTCAAAAAGGAACTGTTTTTCGGTGGGCTTTATCAGAAGGTGGTCATTACCCGATAGGTTTGGAGGCAATCCATGGCAAAAACCGCATGCGTGTATGTGGGCAAGGAAATCGGTGACTACGGCTTCGGCGGAGGTCATCCCTTTGGGCCGCACCGTATGGAAGCGTTCTGGTCCGAAGCCAAAACCCAGGGGTTGGACCGCCGTGCCCTGATCAAAAGTCCGGTCATGGCGGAACGTGCCTTGTTGGAAAAATTCCATACCGCCGCTTATGTCGATCTGGTGGAGGAACGTTCCAAAACCGGCGAAGGCTATCTGGATTATGGCGATACCCCGGCGTTTCCGGGAATCTTTGAAGCGGCTTCCCATGTGGTCGGCTGTACCGTGGATGCGACGCGCAGGATCATGGCGGGGGAGTTTTCAAGTGCCTTCATCCCCATCGCCGGCCTGCACCATGCCCGGCGTGATCGGGCCGGGGGCTTTTGTGTGTTCAACGATGTCGGGGTCGCCATCCATTGTCTGCGCGATGAGTTCGGCATCAAACGGGTGGCCTACGTCGATATCGATGCCCATCATGGCGACGGGGTGTTTTATGGTTTTGAATCGGATCCCGATGTATTGATCGTGGATCTTCATCAGGATGGTCACACCCTGTACCCCGGAACCGGACATGCCCATGAAACGGGTAAGGGGGCGGCGGCTGGGACCAAAATGAACATTCCGCTGCCGCCGGGAACGGGCGACAATCTGTTTTTTCAATCCTGGCCGAAGGTTGCGCAGTTCCTGACCGAGGGGAAACCTGAGTTTATCTTCTTTCAGTGTGGTGCCGATTCCATCGCGGGTGATCCCATCACCAACATGCGACTTTCCCCGACGGCCCATTATCATGTGGCGTTGCGTCTGGCCCAGATCGCCGATTCCCTGGGACATGGACGGATTGTCGGTGTGGGGGGCGGTGGCTATAATTCCACCAATATCGGCCATGGGTGGTGTGGTGTCCTCCGGGCATTCATCGAGAATGCCGAAAGGGGAACTTCTGCGTGACACCATGGCTCATGGTGTTGTGGGGCAACGATGTGGAGATTGGATGGGTCAGCAATGAGGTTGGATCCTGCGGCACAATCAGCTCGTCTGGTTTGGGATAAAGATTTGTTCATCGGGATTCAAATGGTCGATCAGGACCATCAGCAAATTGTCGTCCTGATCAACCAGGTTCTCGATGCCATGGAAACGGGTCGGACAAGCGAAAAATTTTTATCATCGTTACTGGATGAACTGATTCAGTTTGCCAAGGAACACTTCCGCCGGGAAGAAGATTTGATGGACCAGTATGGTTATCCTGAATTGCAGTCCCATCGGGAAGTGCATCGGTTTCTGGAAAATAAAATAATGAATCACAAAAAAGCTTTTTTGGCAGGGGAAGCGGAGTTGGGTATTGCGGCCGATCTGATGAAGGATTGGATTGTATTGCACATCCAGGGGGTGGACCGGAAATACAGTCGTTTTCTGCAGGCCAGGGGGGTGGCATGATCCGGAAAAGGATGTGGTTCAGGATCGGTCGAGGGTAAATGGTTTCAATGACCGATTCGATATCAGACGTGAAATTGATTCAACTTCCTACACGGGTTTCGCCCCTTCCCGCTCCTGGGACGGTTGCCTTGGTGGGGGCGGGGCCGGGGGATCCTGAACTCTTGACGTTGGCCGCTTACCGGGCACTGCAACATGCCGATGTCGTGGTCCATGATGCCCTGGTTTCTCCTGAAATCCTGGCATTGATCCCTGAAAAAACTGAACAAATCTATGTTGGGAAACGGGGTGGGTCGCCTTCGATGCGCCAGGGGGAGATCAGTGAACTGCTGGTCCGCCTGGCTCAGGGCAATCGCCGGGTGGTTCGATTGAAGGGGGGGGATCCATTTGTGTTTGGCCGGGGTGGCGAGGAGGCGTGCCATCTGGTGTCCCAGGGGATCATGTTCAGTGTCATTCCCGGTTTGACCTCAGGGATCGCCGGGCCGACCTATGCGGGGATTCCGGTGACCCATCGGGATGTCAACGCTCATGTCGCCTTCATTACCGGTCACGAATCCAGAGATCATCATCCTTCCAACGATGACCATCATCATATCAGCCGTATCGATTGGGAGGGGGTGGCGCGGACTTTTCCAGTCATGGTGTTGTACATGGCCATTAAAAATCTCCCTCTGGTCGTCAAACGACTGACGGCGGCGGGACGTTCCGTGGAGACACCGATTGCCTTGATCCGTTGGGCTACGACGGCGCGGCAACAGACATTGGTTTCGACGCTGGGGCGGGTGGTGCGGGAGATCGAGGAACTCAAGATCAGACCGCCCGCGATCATCGTGATCGGCGACGTGGTCAACTATCGATCTTTGCTTTCCTGGTTTCCGGACGAGACGCTCAGTCCGCCCGGAACATGATAAAGATCAAGAGTAACTATTCAGCACCCCCTTTGCATTGAAATTATTAAGAAAAAAAAGGGGTCTAATGGTA
>PEAN01000015.1 GCA_002753735.1 Magnetococcales bacterium DCbin4 | reverse complement strand
CGCAGCCCCCTCCCCCCCCCCCTCTTCCCGCTCCTTGATGATCACAGAAAGAATCGGTTCCAAATCCTTGCGCAAGGCATCCTTGGCCCGATCAACATTGCTTTCCATCGGTTTGGTGATGAAGTCCAAGGCTCCGGCGTTGAGACACTCCATGACGATATTGGCGTTGGAACGGGACAAACCGCTCACCATCACCACCGTCACCTGGGGGAAACGCCGGTTGATCTCCTTGAGGCTGGCCAGCCCATCCATGACCGGCATTTCCACATCCAGGAGCACCACATCGGGACGATCCGGATCCTTGGCGCCAAACTGGCTGGCAATCTTGTCCAAAGCCAATTTGCCATTGGATACCGTCGCCATGACCTGGACCCCGGGAATGCTCTCGGCGACCTTCTTCATGATCATCCTGTAAGTGATTGTGTCATCAACAACCATCACTTTAAGGGGGCTTGCCACTGACGCTCCTTGCTCCGTTGGAAATATTCATTTTGTCCAAGAAAAAAAGGAGTCCCAAGGGATTTTCCCAAGAGTTTTGATGTTGAGGAAACATCACCCCTATGGAGATTGAAGGACAAATACCCAAAAATTTTCTTGATCATTCCCAATAAAAACGAATCACACGCTTTTGGGAAACATAAAATCCTTGAGAAAAGTCTTTGAAACTCTTTTTTTCTTGATTCGCTTAACAACTCCACTGGTATACCACTTCGGCCTGATTCCCAGCGCCGTGATACACCAATTCGCTGCACAAAGAACGGATCAAGGCGATGCCACGCCCGCCGTGTCCGCAATTGTCCTCCAGACGAGACTGCACCTTGTTGAAATCAAACCCCGGTCCGCTGTCCTGCAATCGTATACGAATCGCCCCTCCGATTTTCCTGCCGTCGGCGGTGACGACCGGCTCATGCATCAGACTCAGATGAATGAACCCCGATTCCATGGCGGCAAGTCGCTCTTCACGTTGACTGTAATATTCGATGAACCCTGTGGGGGTTTTCTTCATGTCGGTATCCAGTCCCAACAAACCGTGATCCAGGGCATTGGATAGCAACTCCGCCAGAATGGTGTAGAGCCGTTCCCGGTGGCCGGTCGGGGCCTGAATGGACATGACCGCATTGATCACCGTCGGCAAAGGATCGACATTTTTCAGCGTTCCAGCATGAAATGAAAAGGAAATTTCCCATGGGGCCGGTGGCAGACCCTTTTCCGAACGCCGCGGCATCCCACCGGGTGGTTCCTCACCCGCCCGCGAACAATCGATTTCCAACAGGCTGATGTCGTCAGATTGTTCCGCATCGCCGCGAAACGTCTTGAGTGAACCCAATATGGTGTCAAAAATAATATCGGGTTGCCCCTGCCCGTTGAAATGGGACATCAACCGGTCCAAACCAAACATTTCACCATCGGCATTCGGAGCCTCAATCAAACCATCGGAATACAGAAACACCCTGTGATCCGGCTTCATTTCCATGATTTCCATCTTACGATCCTCACGGGTCAATGCAGCCACCCCAAGAGGCAATCGATTGGACACCAAACGGCGTACCACCCGTCCCGAATGATCCGTCACCAACACATCCGGCAAACCACCATTCCAGACCAACAACGATTTTTGACGAAAATCGACTTCGATCAAACAGGCCGCACAAAACATGCGCGTCGGCATCACCGTGACCAGTTTGGCATTCATCGCCTCGACCAGTTCACTCAGTGAAAACCCCTGCGCCGTCATTTCATAGAACACCTCCGCCAATGGCATGGCACCCACCGCCGCCGACAAACCGTGTCCGGTAAAATCTCCCAACATGATATACAGACCACCCGCCGGATTATAAGCCGCCACCAGCAAATCACCATTGAACACCGACATTGGCGAAGTCCAACGTTTCAGACACGGGGCATCCAACAAATTGCCTGCCGAAACAATCTTGGCAAACAAATGCTGTCCCACCTCCATTTCCTGCTGCAACTGTTCCTGATGCCGCTCGACCTTTTCCTTCTGCCGCCGCAACTCCCCATGCAGCCGCCGAATCCGCTCCATGGCATCGATTTTGGCCTGCAGGATGGTCCGGTTGAACGGTTTGGTCAAAAAATCATCGCCCCCGGCATCGATGCATTGCACCAGGGATTCCTCATCCGTCACCGCGGTCAGAAAAATGATGGGAACAAAACGATTGGCAACCCATCGTTTGATCTCTCGCGCAGCATCATAGCCATTCATGCGTGGCATGCGGATATCCATCAACACCAGATCGGGTTGTTCCTTCTTGAAAACTTCGACACCCGCCACACCATCATGCGCAATCACCACCGCATGGCCATCACGGGCCAGCAGACGATTCAGGATGGTGCTGTTGATACGGTCATCATCAACAATAAGAATTTTCATGCCTGTAGGCCAAGAAACGTCCTGAATCCATCAACTGATTTTGAAAAGGCGTTGGAAATTAGCCGTTTCAAGGATTTTTCTGATCTCCGGTTTGGCATTGACGATTTCAATGTCCGATTCATTGGTACCCGCTTCCTCCCGCAACAACAGCAACATCCCCAATGCGGAAGAATCGATGTATTCAGTCCCTGAAAGATCGATAATGAATTTTCTTCCCTTTTGACCTTTGCTGGTATCTTCCTGATAGGCGGTTCGAAATTGGGAGTGCATTTCAAAATTGAAACGCCCCTTGATGTTGATCACAGTTTCTCGCTCCGCCCTCTCGACGGAAATGGTTCCGGACATCGTCTACTCCCACTGATCAATGGTTTACCACAACGCAGACCTATTCCCTAAGGAGGAATCGTTCGAAGGTCCGCACCACACATTTTTCCATCCTAGAAGAGTTCCACCTCTCCCTCATCCATGGAACTTTGCTGCACCGCCCCACGATCCACCGCGTTGAAACGAGTCGTTTGTTCTTCCAACACATGTTGCAACCGCTGCTGCCGCTCGGCATCGTTCATCCCACCCGCAAACAGGATATCTGGATCCATCGTCTGTGAAAAGCTTTCCAGAATATCAAATTTCTTCTCCATGCTGTGGGACAACTGCGTGACCATGTCTTCGAACTGCATGGACATGACTGCAGTTCCCACCTGCATGCTGATCTGATCCGCCAACTGGGTCACCTTGTGGATGGTTTCCTCGGTGAAACGATCGATTTCGCTCACCTCGGTCATCATTTCATCCACCCGCCCCTTGGATTCGATGGCGAAACTCATATCCTTGGAGGCCATGACTTCGATAATTCCCTTGGCCTGTTCAATATTCTTTTTAGACTTGCGCACGACACTATTGATTCGGTCACTGAACTCATGAGAGTTACGCGCCAACTTGCGCACCTCCGAGGCCACCACGGAAAATGCCTCACCCGCCTGACCGGCACGGGCAGCGACAATCCGGGCATTCAGCGACAATACGTTGGTCTGTTCGGCAATACCGTTGATGTCGTGCAACAATTCAACCACCTCATTCATCTGCGACGACAGTTCATCGATCCGATGTACCATCTCCATGCTTTGCCGACTCACCAGAATAATGTGATCGACGAAGGTTCTCAATATTTTATCGGTTTCGCTGACGAACCCCCGAATGTTGACCTTCTTACCCTCCGTCCCCCCCTGGCCACCATCATGTTCCTTTCCCATGTCCATGGAGGTTGTCAAGGAGGTCACCAGGTTGAGTTGGTGATCGGAACTGTCACGCAGTCCGTTAAAGCTGTCGGTCAATTTGCCAATGGCATCCTGAACCAGATTGCGCACCTGCCCCATTTCCGAGCGGACGCTTTCCAACTGGCGTCGATACTCATTGGCGATTTCCCCGGCAGTGTACCTTCCTTCGTCTTCCATGATCCTAACCAACATCCAAATCGTACAACGGCCCATTCCAGTCATCAGGACCATCGGCCCATGACTTCGGAAAACCCGGGCCATCAAGATCGAATCTCATGATGATGCAACGCATTCCGCCCCCCATTTCCTCCCGCAAGCCCCCGTGCATCAAGAACCGGCATCAATCACAATCATCAATCTTCATCATCAACCCGACTGCCGCTCATCGAATCCTAAAACTGCGGCCACATCCAGGATGATCAGCAAATTACGTTCAAATTCAACGACGCCATGGACAAAGTCTGCGGAAATGCCACGCATGTTGGCTGGTGGCGGCAGAATATTGTCATCGACGATTTCCCGGACATCGCCCAGTTGATCCACGGCCAACCCCACCGGATCTTCCCATGGACACTTGCTTTCCGCCAGTGTGGGATTGATCTTGAGGACTTCACTGTGGGTCTTCATGATCACATTGTATTGCTTGACCGTGGTGTTGTCCCCCCCCTCGTTGCCAGACCACCCCAGGCGTTTCTTCAGGTCGAACAGGGTAATCACCCGACCACGGATATTCAGCATGCCGCGAATATAATCCTGGGATCCGGGGACCGGCGTACATTCCATCGACCGGTTGATCTCGCGCACCAGGACGATATCGATGCCCAGGTACAAATCCCCCAAGGTAAAGGTACTGACAAGCATAACCGTCTCTCTCTCATGAAATCATGATGCCCTTCGGGCGGAAAAGCAGGACCAGAATCAAGGGGGGGGGTCCATCCCTGTCATTCCCACAAACGTAAAACCCCCTTGTTCCTGTGGATCATCAGGTTGTCCCAATACCAACCTTTGCAAGATACGCTCCGGAATCAATCCCTCGGTTGCATCAAAGCCACCACTTTCAACAACCGGTTTTTGTCAATAGCGGGGACACAACTGACGAATCCCGCCTTGAAACACCGTTGTTCCACCTCCGAAGAGATGGAAGAAGTCGTCGCAATCATGGGGATATCGGCATGGATCGTCGAGGGAATTTCGTGGGCCAGTTCAAATCCGTCCATTCCCGGCATGTTCAGATCGGTCACCAGCAGATCGTATTCACCGTTTCTGAGTTTGGTCAATGCCACATGACCATCCTCCGCCTGATCAACCTCAAACCCCACCGATTGCAGGTAGTTGCTCGTCAATGCCCGCAAGAACGGTGTGTCATCCCCCACCAGGGCACGCAAGCCGGACCGATCCACCTGGGCCGGGACATGAGGCATTTCGATCCCCGCCAGGACCAGAACGGTGTTGACATCGGGAAACAATACGACCCGATCATCGATTTGGGCCGAGCCGAACAATCCATCCGCACGGATCGCCCGGCAATCGAGGTCGATATGGGTCTCACGGGTATCGATGATGCGGGAAAAGATCAATCCAGCCTGAATGTTGGGAATGTTCGGCACCACCATGCACAAATCGGCATCCCCTTCCTCCTCGGGATCGCCACCGCTGTATCCCATCCCCTCCAATCCCATCACCTGATCGGGATAGACGGCCCGGAAAGTCCGACCGTCGTAACGGACATAAGGGAGGCCACCGATGGTATCCAGCAGCTTGGGTGAAATCTTTTCCACCCGGCGGACCATGCTGTGGACGATCCCCATGATCAGGCCCGTTCCCGTTTCCAGAAGGATGATATTCTGCCGTTCCCGCAAAGCGGCGCGCCGCTCTTCGTCCAGATCCATCCGGGTCGCCCGCTCCACATTGGAAAAATTGATCTTGGCCTGTTCCATCAACCCAGCGTAGTCGATGATGAGCGAAACACTGCCATCCCCCAGGATGGTCGTGGCGGAAAAACACAGATTGTCTTTGAAATAGGAGGGCAAGGGTTTGACGACGATTTCTTCGCTGTCGAGGACCTCGTCCACCACCATGCCGAACTCGTTGCCACCGACGTTGAGCACCATCACATAAGCCACCAGATTGTTGGGATCCCGACGGTCGGCAAGGTCATCACGCCGCTCGATCACATCCTTGGGTCCACTGGCCAGCGAAAGTCCTGCCGATCCGCCGATCCGGGCCGCATCCCGCGCCTTACGCGCTTGAGCACGCCGGTCAGAGAGCCGCTCGCGCCGGTCATTGACCCCGGAACCGGGTGGCCAGATGCGCGACACCCCCAACACCTCGGCCAGATCGACCAGGGGCAACAACATGTTGCGCAATCTGAGGACCGGGGCATTGCCCACCGTTTCGATCTGATTGGCCCGATCCGATTCAGCGATACGGACGATTTCCACCAGTCCGATCTCCGGAATGGCAAACCGCTGATTGCCCGACGAAACGATCATGGCGGGAATGATGGCCAACGTCAGCGGCAGCTTGAGGATGATGTTGGTCCCCTTGCCAACCTTGGATTGGACCGTGACCGTACCGCCCAGTTTTTCAATATTGGTGCGCACCACATCCATGCCGACGCCGCGTCCCGACACGTCGGAGACCTTTTTGGCCATGGAAAGACCGGGTGCGAAAATCAGATTCAGCGCGTCTTCTTCGCTCATGGCATCGGCTTGACGCTCGGTGATCTGCCCCCGTTCCAGGGCCTTCTGCTTGACCTTTTCGGCATCAATCCCCGCCCCGTCATCCGCAAGGGAAATATTCACCAGGCCGTTTTCATGATAGGCGGCCAGTTCCACCTGACCGGCCTCTGGTTTGCCAATCTTGATCCGCTCCTGCGGCAATTCGATGGCATGATCGGCAACGTTGCGGATCATGTGGGTCAGCGGATCGGACAGATGTTCAATCACCGACTTGTCCAGATCGACTTCGCCACCACGAATTTCCAGGTCGATTTTTTTCTCAAGCTTGCGTGCCAGATCGCGGACGATCCGGGGAAATTTGTTGAAGACCACGCTCACCGGCTGCATTCTGGCCTGCATCACCTTTTCCTGGATGCGGCTGGTGATGGAGTCCAGGTTTTGAATCAAGGGTCCGAAATGGGGAAACTGGGTCTGGACTTCGACAGCGGCCCGGGTCAACTGGTTACGGGCCAGCACCAGTTCCCCCGCCATGTTGATCAGTTCATCCAGCAGCGAGACACTGACCCGCAAAGTCTCTTCCACCGCCGGCGGCCCACCACCCTTCTGGCTGGAAGAGCCGCTCGATTCACGCCCCTTGCTGACCACGGTGGACAAAGATCCCGGCTCGGGACGTTGCAGCCGTGGTTTGAACCCAACCTCCTGCACGAACGCCTCCGTGGCCACTTCGGCCTCGGGCGAGCGCTCGGGCTGCCGGCTCGCGGAGGGGGCGGTTCCTTTGGGGGGGGCCACCTTGTGCGCCAATTCGGAAGGGATCTCCAACCGTTGCACCCGGCCAGAATCGGTCTGGAGCAACGAAACGAGCAGATCCTCTTCCAGGACCGTCGTGATCAGGAGGTCCAGCACCACCCCGGAATACCCTTCCAGGTCCTGCTCCCCGGCAATGGCGGGATCGGTATCCACCACCTTGCCGACCGATGAGAGCAATGCCTTGGTCTGGTTGAACCGTACCCTCTTGTCGGAACCGGAACCCTCCACATCCAGGTGGAACAAAAAGAAGCGCCGGCCATGAATGATGGATTCGGAAACGACGTCCGGATATTTGGCGAGATCAAAACCGACCCCGGATGGCGCAGTGGCCTGCATCTTCGGCCCCGATGCCGCAGGAGCCGCCGCCTTGGGGGGAACCACCCCGGGTGCAGGCGCTACCTTCCCGGGTGCAGGCGCTTCCTTCACATCGAATGGGAGTTCTTCACCGGCAGCAGCCGATTCGGCAGGTTGCGCTTCTTCTCCGGGTGCCGCCTCGGGTTCGGGCGGCGGCGCGGGAGGTGCAACCGGTGCCCCATCCTTGGCAGGCGCCGCTGCGGGAGGTCCAGCCGCAGCCCCCCCTTCACCATCCAATACCGCCTGGATGACACGGACTTCCTCGCTGGCATCCACCGATCCGCTGGCAGAGACATCCGCGATCATTGCCTTGAGCTTGTCCAATCCCGACAACAGACTGTCGGTGACCGCAGGCGAGGCCGACATGGTCCGTTCCCGCACCTTGCCGAGCAGATTTTCCATGATATGGCTCAGCTTGGTAATGTTGGTAAGCCCGAAGAATCCGGCAGAGCCTTTGATGGAATGGACGCCGCGGAACAACCTGTTGATGATCTCCGGTTCCGTGTCATCCCCGTTCTCCTCCAGCGTCAGGAGATCGGGTTCAATGGTTTCAAGATGCTCGGAGGCTTCCTGAACAAACATACCCAATAGCTCATCATCTTCCTCGGACATAACGAACCTTTATGAAATGCATAAGTGGAAGCAGATTGTCTCAAGCCGCCATTTTTGACCATCACGATCTTTAAATCAAGCTTACTCATTGAAAAACATGTCCGAATCCCCCCACTTTTCCAGGCATCCCCCCGACCGGGGCAAAATATGGCTTGCAAAACAGTCGCGCGAGTGAAAAGATTTGCTGATTGCAATTGCAACAGGAATCGACTATACAATTGGGCTTCGACGTACCGTGCTGAATTTTGATTTCACCAGGCATTGACCCAGGAAAGCAGGACGACACCTTATAACGAAAACAACATGTGCCCACAACACCCCTTCCACTTGGCCCGACCTGACCGGTTTTCATCATTGGCAGGACAGGGTGGGTGGTTTGTCTTTTGTCGATCATGTGGGTACCGACGCATTATTCCGGGAGGAGGATCATGAAAAAATCGGTGGTTTCGGAGATCATGAACGAACCCGTCGCCGACAATAACGACACCCATCTGTGGATGGCTGTCATGGATCGTGCGGTACGTGACCTGATCGCGCTGGAAAAGTATCGCCAGGACCCCGCCGTCATGGAAGATCCTGTTTTTCGCTATGACTACCGCACCTTGAAAAAATGGTTCCACTCTCCGTCCATGGAACCGGGATCCTTCAACTGGATTTGCTCTCTGGTCAACATTGATCCCAAATGGGCATTGAACCGGCTGGAAGAGCGGCTCAAGGTTTGCCTCATCCCCGAATCCAGCAGAAAGGTTCGCCTGGATTCCGACAGCAAGAAAGCCGACATTTCTGCCGCGTTTGCCGCCTGATGTGACGGGTCGGATTCCGACTCCGGTCAACGGACCTGTTTCCTGGTCGAACGACGCCAGGGTAACGGACACGGGCATCAGCAATCCTGCCCCCCGGGAGCATGATCGAGGGCGCGTATCCCGCGCCCTCGGTTGTTTGTTTTTCATGACAGGTTAAACGCATCCATCCTTATCACCCCTTCAGGAACCCTTGGAACCATGTCTTTTCCCGATTCCTCTCGATCCTCCCGGAATGCGGTCCCCGAATCCTGGCAACGTGGGACCCGGTTTTTAGGGACCCGGTATGCCATCCTGGGAGGTGCGATGGCGTGGTTGTCGGAACACAACCTGGTCTCAGCCATCTCCCGGGCAGGGGGATTTGGCGTTTTGGCATCGGGCAGCATGCCGCCGGAATTGCTGCGTCAGGAAATTCAGGCCACTCGTCGCCGTACCACCAACCCCTTCGGGGTCAATCTGATCACGATGAACCCCCAGCTTCCCGAACTGGTCCGTGTCGTCATCGATGAACAGGTCAGTCATTGTGTCCTGGCGGGGGGGCTTCCCGATCAACCCACCATTGATGCTCTGAAGCAGGCAGGGATCAAGGTGATTTTATTCGCCCCTTCCCTGGCCCTGGGTAAAAGGTTGATCAAGCGAGGTGCCGACGCTTTGATCATCGAAGGACATGAGGCGGGCGGTCATGTCGGACCCGTAACAACCTCGGTTCTGGTTCAGGAAATTCTCCCCCACCTGACCGAAGTACCCGTTTTTGCCGCAGGCGGCATCGCCAACGGCACCATGGTCGCTGGACTGGTGGCCATGGGGGCGGCAGGATGTCAATTGGGAACCCGCTTCGTTGTTGCTCATGAATGCATTGCGCATACCAACTTTAAAAACGCCTTTTTACGTGCCCAATCGCGCGACGCCCAGGTGACGGCGCAATTCGATCCGGTGCTGCCGGTCATTCCCGTGCGCGCCCTGGTCAACAAGGGGACGCAAAACTTCAATTCCCTGCAACTGCAATTGATTCAGGAGGTCAAAGCGGGGACCAAGGATCGCAAGACGGCGCAACTGGAGTTGGAACATTTCTGGGTCGGTGCCCTGAAACGGGCTGCCATTGATGGTGACATCGAACAAGGGTCCGTCATGGCAGGACAAAGTGTCGGCTTGGTCAATTCCACTCAGAGTGTCACCGACATCATGACGGAATTGACCTCAATGCTGTCGTGATCCTGGCATGAAACAGCTTGGAATCACCTCACAACACAAACCGTAGCCATCGACGAAATCTGGAAACTGTTCCAGATCACCGGTTTTCTGTTTCAGGGGTCTGAATGATCCCCTGAGGTAACCCGGCGTATCCTGTGGAAAAACGCAAATTGTGTCGGGCATTAATAAAAGAGTTATTGGTAATTTCGTTCCCCAACCCCTTTTCTTCTTGATCGTTTCCAAACGCAGGGGGATCGGAATGGTTAAATAATGCATTCCATACTTGACGTGGTTTAATATTTTTATATATATCAATCAACTGTCAGCCATCCTTCCAGTGGATGAAGGTGACAGAAAAGATATATGTAGCGTTTGGATACGATGTACTTGAACTGGTTGTGATTTATCGATCCCTCTATTTATCGATCCCTCTATTTATCGCGCCCTCAGCAGATGGGCTTTGACGGCGGCAATGGGCATTTCATGTTGGGTCCACAGGGAAAAGGCTGCTGCAGCCTGATGAATCAGCATCCCCAGGCCATCCATGGCGTGCAGGTTGTGCCGGGACGCCAGACGGGTCAATGGTGTCCCCTGGGGACCATAGACGATGTCGTAGACCAGGCAGTCGGGCGCAAGACGATGCAATGCAACGGGCAACGTGGCCTCACCCTTGAGACCGAGTGAGGTGGTATTGACCAACAGAGAGACCTCTTCCCAGGGGAGTTGATCGACGGCGAGGGGGAGCGGCTTGATGCGACGGTCGGGATCGAAGGGGGCGAAAAAACGGGCCAGATCCATCGCCCGTTGTTCGGTACGATTGGCCAGGAAAATGGCACTGCAATCGGTGTCCAACAGAGCCGACAACACACTGCGGGCAGCGCCACCGGCCCCCAATACCAATACCTTGCCGGTTGGGTGCTGGGGATATTCCTCGCGCAGTGCGGCCAGAAAGCCATGGGCGTCGGTGTTGTGTCCAATCATCCGATCCTGAAGGTGAACGGTATTGACTGCCCCGATACGCGCCGCCGCAGGTGAAAGTTCATCCATCCACGGCAATAAGGCTTCCTTGTGGGGAACCGTCGCGTTGAAACCCGTTCCACCCAAAATGCGGAATCCCTGAAGGGCATCGTACAACCGGGAAGGGGCGACATGAAAAGGAAGATAACGATAATCCAAACCTAGAAGATTCAGTGAAAAATTATGAATCACCGGTGAGAGCGAATGGGCTACGGGGTCACCAAAAATTCCCAGGAGACGGGTGGTTCCACTCCCCAGACAGGGGAGCGGCCACTGAGAAACCTCATCCTGTGGCGGTGAGGTGCGAACCACGGATCACCCTCTTTGGGGAAGTTGGTAGATGGTGGGGGCGACTTGCGTCACGGGAACCTTCAGGTTGTTGAGCGTTTCGGAATGCCCGACAAAAAAATAGCCTCCTGGTGCCAGATGGCGGCACAACTTGTTGACAATCGCTTCAGTGGTGGGACGATCAAAATAAATCAGACAATTGCGGCAAAAGATGATGTCCATGGCCTGGCTGATGTTGTAACTGGAATCCATGAAATTCAAATGCTGAAAACGGACCATTTGCCGTAATTCCGGCCCCATCTTCACCCTTGGCGTGTTTGGATCACGGCTGCGCAGCATGTATTTTTTCTTCAAGGATGCGGGCAGTGTGGCAACCCGCTCCATGTCGTAGACGGCATTCTGACCATGTTTGAGTGCCCGGGTCGAAAGGTCGGTACCGAGTATTTGCCCTTTGTAGGAAGGTATTTTTTTGTTTTCGGCAAATTCAAGGAGTACGATGGCCATGGTATAGGGTTCTTCGCCGGTGGAACAGGGAGCGCTCCAGATTTGAACCGGTCGGCGCAGACCCGCCTGGTGTCTGTTGAGCAGGTCAGGCAGGGCTTCCTTGGTCATGAAGTCGAAATGGCCCGGTTCCCGGAAGAAATCGGTTTTATTCGTCGTGATGATGTCGATAAAATTGATCAGTTCTTCGCCGGCAGCACTGGGATCAAGGACCCAATCAACGTAATCGGTGAACGATTCCATCTTGAGGATGCGCAATCGTTTTTGTAATCGGGCGGTCACCAGCGACTTTTTCGAGGGTGGCATCTGAATGCCACACTCGGTCTGGATAAATCGGGCCAAGCGGTTGAAATCCTTGTCCGACAGTCCGTATCTGAGTTCAATGGTTGGAAAATCTTCTTGTGCCATCGGTCTTTCATCTCTCCCTGATCGTGGATCTGGAAGGGATTGGTGGCAAAAATCCCTTGGGTGGATGTTTTTGAAATGCCGTCAGATACAGGCATGTTACTTTTTTTCTGATAAACATGGTAGCCAAAATGACTGGAACATTCGAGATTCAGCGTGCTCCTTCCTTACCGACCCGAAGCATTGGGTGGAGCCACCTTCATGGATGGCCTGGAATCTGGGTCGTGATGGCTTTATTCGTCATGGGAATGTCGTCGCAGCCTGATATCGATACGTTATTGCTCCATTTTGACAGTGTCACTTTCGGCAATGAATTTACGAAAGAACGGTTCCCTCGGGTACGCAAATGGAAAAATTCCATTCGTATCGGGGTTCAAGGCGATGCCCCCGAGTTTCTCGATGCCGATATCCGCCAGCATGTCGGCGAACTCAAACATTTGACCGGTCATCCCGTTGACCTGGTGTATTCGGAACCCATGCGCAAGGCGGGGATGGTCCCGAAGGGGTTTGATACCCGTGAAGTCAATGTCATTGTCTTTTTCATTCCCCGTGAAAAAATCCATGCATCGGTCATGAAATATTTCAACAATGACAGCAACGAAGTGGATCGTATGATTGCCAGTTCGACCTGTTTTGCCAAATTCTTCAAAAAACAGGATGAAATTCGCGCCGCCGTGGTCGTCATTCCATCGCATCTGTCCCGGGAGGAGGTCCGGGCATGTGTGGTCGAGGAATTGACCCAGGTCATGGGGTTGCCCAATGACAGCGAGCGGGTAACCCAATCGGTTTTCAACGACAAAAGTCGGTTCAATGAACTGACCCGTTATGATCGGGCCATGGTGCATGTTCTCTATGATGATCGCATGCGGTTGGGAATGCCGCGTGATGAAGCTTTGGTACTGGCCCGCACCCTGCTCAAGAAAGAATTGGAATTTTGAGAAACCCATTATTAGACGGGAAAAATTGTCTCATGATCATCGAGAAGGAAAAGGAGGTTCCCTCTTTCAAAACCCCCTTTTCCTTCCTGTTCATTCCCCTGGGCCGCCCTACATACTCTGGTAATGTGGACCATCCCCGCCTTCAGGTGGCGTCCAGGTGATGGCGTTCCAGGGATCTTTGATGGCGCAGGTTTGGCAGTGCAGACAGCGATGGGGACGCAGACGGATCATCGGGGTTGCTCCTGTGGTGGTCCGGGTAAACACCCCCGCCGGGCAATAATGATCTTCAGGCGACACCTCGTCGTGAACACGCATGGCGGCCGGGCGTGCATCATGAATGTGGGAAGGTTGATGTTCCCGGTGACGTACCCCTGAAAGATAGAGAAAACGATCCCGGTCAATAACCCGGGGACCCTGACATGAGGATGTGAGCTGAAAGCGCGATGCCGGTTGCAAACCGGATCGATCAGGACGATGGCGTCGCCAAGTCCATGGGGCATGGCCACGGAACAGTTTCTGGTCGCAAAAACCGTGGATCATCCCCGGCCATGGCCCCCAGGCCATTCCGGGTTGCACGTTTCTGCCCCGGATCAGGTCGGGCAGGATCATGGCTTCAAGGTTGTGCCAATAATGCTGGCCAAGGGTGGTGCTCCCGTTTCGGGAATCCCTCACTTCTTGAATGGCCGTTGCAGCGGCGATCCCTGATAGAATGGCGTTGTGAATCCCTTTCATGCGTCGACCATCGAGGAACCCGGCGGCATCTCCCAACAACAATCCACCGGGAAAGGCGGGATGGGGAAGAGATTGAATCCCCCCTTTCACCAGAACCCGGGCACCCGCCTCCACCGGGTGTCCCCCCTCCAGGAGCGCGCGCAACCAGGGGTGGGTTTTCAAACATTGCATCAGGGAAAAGGGGTCGGTACGGGGGTTACGATAATCAAGATCGACGACCAGGCCCAGATCGAGGCGTCCTGGCGCGGTGTGATAGACGAAACCACCTCCGTGACATCCGTTGCCCAAAGGCCAACCCACGGCATGTTCGATGGTTCCCGGTTGGGAACGTTCGGGGGGTATTTCCCAGATTTCCTTCATGCCAAGGGCATGATGTTGTGGAGTTTTACCCCGGTCCAGTTGGAAATGACGGATCAGGGTGCCGGCCAGGTGGCCGCGCGCCCCTTCGGCAATCAAGGTGATCGGAGCCACGAGTCGGACTCCGGGTTGAAACTGGCGCGAAGGGGTTCCGTGGAGATCCCGTCCCCGGTCGCCGGTGATGATCCCGCGCAGGATCCCCTGGTCATCCAGAATGGGTTGGTTTGCGGCAAAGCCAAAAAAAAGTTGGACCCCCGCCGCTTCGGCCTGTTGCGCCAGCCAGCGGCACAGTTGTCCCAGGCTGACCAACACCGCTTCCCGGTTGTCCATGAGGTCGAAATGGGGCAGGGAAAGGGTTCGTTTCCGGGTCAAAGATACCATCCGTTCCCGGGTTACCGGGGTTTGGATCCCGGGAAAGCGTTGACGCCAGTCGGGAAACAGACGATCCAGTCCCCTGGGATCCATGATGGCCCCGGAAAGGATATGGGCACCGGGATGCCCGCCCTTGTCCAGGAGGCAGATGGAATAAGGTGTGGTGCCCTGGCGGCGCGAACTTTGGGCAAGGTGAAGGGCTGCTGCCAATCCTGCCGGTCCGGCACCGACAATCAGGATGTCGAACGCCAGTTCTTCGATTTCGGGTTCACGATGGGTTTTCGGGGGCATGATCCTCCAAGGGTATCGTTCCCGACAAAAGTTTCATGAAGGCCGCTTCGTCCAGAATGGCAACCCCCAGATCCTTGGCTTTTTGGACCTTGGATCCGGGGTCCGAGCCGACGATCAGACAACGGGTCTTTTTGGAAATGGATCCCGAAACCTTGGCCCCCAGGGATTCAAGTCGATTTTTGGCCTCTTGACGGGACATGGATAAATTGCCGGTGATGACGACGGTATGACCGGTCAAAGGTTGCCGGGTGGTTGGTATCATGCTTTCGGCAGCGATGCTCGCCCAATGGGTATCGGGAACGTTCAAGAGTTGATCGACGATTGGACGGTATTGAGGCGAGGAAAAGAAAGTTTGCACATGATGGGCGACCACCGAACCGACATCCGCCACCCCCTGTAAATCTGCAACATTGGCCGCCATCAATTCGGCCATCGTTCCAAAATGCCGGGCCAGGGATTTGGCGGTTTGTTCTCCGACCTCTCGGATCCCCAGGGCAAAGAGAAAACGGGCCAGATCGCGTTTCCGGCTGCGATCAATGGCTTGCAGCAGGTTGTCCACCGACTTTTCCCCCAGGCGTTCCAGTCTGATGAGGCGATCACGTCGGGTGTGCAGAAGGTACAGATCGGCAATCGAAGTGACCAGACCCGATTGGAGCAACTGGGCGCACATTTTCTCACCCAATCCTTCGATGTCCATTGCCCGGCGGCTGGCAAAATGTTTGAGTGTTTCGCGCTGCTGCGCGGGACAGGAAAGTGCGCCACTGCATCGGGCCACCGTCTCATGTTCCGGTTTGATCACTGGCGCAGCACAAACGGGACAATGGGTGGGACAGGGAATCAGGGGAGACCGGGGTTGTTCCGGGAGGGTCGGCACCCGTCGGACCACTTCGGGGATGACATCACCCGCACGTCGAATCAGGACGGTATCTCCCGGTCGGACATCCTTGCGTGCCATCTCCTCAAAATTGTGCAGGGTGGCATTGGTCACTGCCACACCGCCGACCTGTACTGGAGTCAAACGTGCCACCGGCGTCAAGGCTCCGGTACGGCCGACCTGCACATCGATGGCGAGGACAAGGGTTTCCACCTCTTCGGCGGGAAACTTGTGGGCCGTCGCCCAGCGGGGATCGCGGTGCCGAAAACCTAGCTGTTCCTGCCAGTCCACCCGGTTGACCTTGTATACCACGCCGTCGATTTCATAAGGCAGTTCATGGCGTCGGGCCGCCATCCGGGTGAAATAATCGAGACAACCATCGACCCCGGTGGTCACTTCGCTTTCGGGACAGACCGGCAATCCCCACAGGGAAAATTGTTGAATGATCTCTGCCTGGGTTGGCGGAAGGGCACCACCTTCCACCCCGCCCAGACCATGGCAAAACAGAGTCAGGGGGCGGCGGGCGGTGATCCGGGGATCAAGTTGGCGGAGGGTTCCCGCTGCCGCATTGCGCGGATTGGCAAAGGTTTTTTCCCCCTGCCGTTGTAGTTGGGCGTTCATCTTTTCAAAAAGAGCGCGGGGCATGAAAACTTCGGCGCGAATTTCAATCCTGTGGGGGTGATGCGTTCCCGTCAGCTTCAGGGGAAGCGCAGGGATGGTGCGGACTTGCAAAGTGACATCCTCTCCTTCCAAACCATCGCCACGGGTGGCTGCCGTTTCCAATATTCCATGGACATAGGTAAGGTTGATGGCAAGTCCATCCAGTTTGGGTTCCGCGTGATAATCGATGTGTTCGTCAATTCCAAGCCCTTCCGTCACCTGGCGATGAAAATCAATGACATCCCGGGGGGAAAAACGATTGGAAAGCGACAGCATCGGCTGTCCGTGACGGAGGGTGGCGAATTGTTCCAGGGGGCGTGCACCAACCCGACGGGTGGGGGAGTCGGGGTCGATCTGTTCTGGAAAGCGTTCTTCCAGGGCGACCAGCTCTTGAAATAATTGGTCATAGGCATAATCGGAAATGATGGGATCATCCTGGCGGTGATAGCGGTCGTTGTGTTCGCGCAGCAAAGAACGTAACTGATGCAAACGACCGATTTCATCTGGAGTAGGATCATTCATGATGATAATCAAGGAAGATAAAGATCTGAGGGATTGTCCCCAGGGGCTTAATCATTATTTCTGGATCATTCCTTATTTGAATGATTGTACCAACGATCCCACCACCAGGGTCCAGCCATCGACCAGAACGAACAGGATCAACTTGACCGGCATCGAGATGACCAACGGTGGCAACATCATCATCCCCATGGACATGATGACACTCGCCACCACCATGTCAACAATCAAAAAAGGGAGGTAGATCAGAAAGCCGATTTGAAAGGCGGTGGTCAATTCCGACAGGATGAAGGCGGGGATGATCAGGCGAATGGGGATATCATTGACGTTTTGCGGTTTTTTTTCGCCTGACAGCCGCACGAACAAGGCCAGGGTTTTTTCCCGGGTCTGACGCAACATGAAGGCACGCACCGGTTCCACCGCCCGTTTCCACGCCGTCTCCTCCTTGATCTGTTTGTCCAGATAGGGACGGATGGCGTTGTCATAGACCCGGTCGAATACCGGACCCATGACGAACATGGTGACGAACAGGGCCAGGGCGATCAACACCTGGTTGGGGGGTTGCCCTTGCAGCCCCAAAGCCTGACGGGTGAACGACATCACGACGATGACCCGGGTAAAGGAGGTCACCATCACCAGAAGGCCCGGTGCCAGGGAAAACAAGGTCAAAAACGCGAGGATTTGCAGACCGATGCCCACCTGTTCGGGATCAGCCTCGCCGGTCGCCTCGCCGGTGTGAAAGGTCACGCCGGGAAGTTTGATGTTGGCCGCCTGGACCGGATCGATCCATAAAACCCACGTCAGCGTCACCAGCAACAACGCAAGCAAAATACCCCGTTTAACCCACGGATTCACGGGTCCAGCCTCACGGCAGAGACACCCGATGAGCGGATACTGTCGGTCGACTTGCCCGCAGGAAGTTCAGCAGCATTCAATTCGGCAAGCAGGCTGATCCGTTCCCGGGTCACACCCAACAGCCATGCACGAGAGCCGATCCGTATCAGACGGATGCCCATCCCCGGTCCAAGCGTTCGACCATCAATAATGTCAATCGCACCACGCCCACCCCAGGAAGGCTGGTAACGTTTGCTCAGATGAATCAACAATGCCGCCAGCACGACGAATATGAACAGATAACCCGCAACTTCCACCCCCTTGGCCCACAGATCGACGACAGGATCGACCTCTTCAGCCTGACCCTGGGAGATCGGCACCATCATCAACAACAAGACATACGTCCAGCGGCAGGAAAAATCGTTTCGTCTCATCCGCGAAGATTCTCCAACCTTTCATTCAGGGAGACGATGTCGGTGATGCGAATTCCCAGCTTGTCCTTGATCATGACGACCTCACCATAAGCCAGAAGGCGGTCGTTGACGTGGATTTCAAGTGGATCATCCGCCTCTTTCTCCAACTCGATCAATGCCCCCTTGTTGAGTTTCAGCAGGTCGCGAATCTGCATCTTCACACCACCCAGACGTACCGATACATTCAACGGTACGTCCATGAGGAGTTCCAAATTTTTTGGAAGTCCATGAGATACAGACATGTTGTCGATCCCGGCAAGGGGGGGCATGTCGAAATCCAGGTTGTCGGCCTCGTTGTCTTCCATTCCGGAACTCTCCCGATCCAATCACTAGGGCCTGAAAACAGTCAAGAAAAAAACCTCAGAATCATAACCAAGGTTTTATTGATCATTCTTATCGATGAAGAGAATTTTAGATTCCGATCAGCGACATTTATTTATCCTCAGGGACAATCTGGGTGATGCGAACCGCCTTTTTCCCATGAACAATGCCCGCCTGAGCAAGAAATTTCACCTTGCCTTCAACTTCGACCGTAATATCCTTGGACATGTCATGGCTGAGGGTGATGACATCACCCGTCTTCAAATCCAGCATGTCCTGGACCGACATGACTTCATTGGAAATCACGGGAGAAACCCGCAATGAAACCATTCCCAGTTGATGAATCAAGGAGTCGATCCAGGCCGAAGAGCCTTCAACCTGATCCTTCTGCTGGAATCCAACCTTGAGCTGTTGTTTGAACAGTTCAAGAATCACGGAAGGATAACAAACCGTCAGGCTCCCTTCAGCATCACCCACCTCAACGGCGAACGAGATGAGAAACACTGTTTCGTCCAGGGGCATGACCGCAGCAAACTGGGGTTGATTTTCCCACCGGGTCAGGATCAGCTTGAAGGAGTTATCAAGTTTTTTCCAGGAAAGTTCAATCTGTTCCCGGGTAACATCCATGATCCGGTCGATGACCTTCATCTCGAAAGGGGAAAAATTGCGGTACGGGCGTTCGGAATCGCCCGAGCCACCGAAAAACCCTTCGAGAATGTGATACATCACATCGCCGTCGATGGAGATCAGACTCATCGCCTGAGTCGGTTCCACCCGTAGAATGCTGATGAAGATCGGGGGATCCAGACCATGAAGAAAACGCCCAAAGATCTGGTTGGTGGTGGTTTTGGGCTGAACATGAACTTCGCGTCCCACCTTTTGGCTCAACTTGAAGGAGAGTTGAGATGCCAGGTGTTCGTTGATCAGGTCCAGGCCCGGCATGGCCCCGACGCGGATGGAGGTTTTCTGGCCGAAGAAGAAGGCGGTTACCTTTTTCTCCTCGGCTCCGGCGGGAAGGTCGCCATCAACCGTTTCCAGGTCGATGGAACCCTCTTCCAGCCCCTGCATCAGGGCATCGATCTCTTCGGAGGATAGGATTTGAGTCATGTGGGTGTGGTTATTGGATGACGAATTCGGTAAAGTAGACCCGTGTCACCGTGCCGTTGACCAGCATGGCATTGATGCGGCTGAGCAGTTCGTCGCGCAGACGGAACTTTCCTTCCATCGCCTGCAATTCCTGGGACGATTTGGAGGTCAGGAGTTGAAGGATGGTATCCCGGAGCTGTGCCTTGCGCCGTTCGAGTTCCGACTTGAGTGCTTCGCTGTCCATTTCCAGTTCGATGGTCGATTTCAGGTAGCGATTACCGCGCGGTTCGCTCAGGTTGACCACGAAGGGTTCCAGCTTGAACATTTCCCCAACCATGGTGTTGGGGTCCTTATTGACATTTTCCGCAGCGGGTTCAAGTTGTTGGGCTTCCTTGGCCGCTTTTTCCCCCATCCCCTTGCCAAAAAAGAAACCACCACCCGCCCCAACCAAAAGTCCCACCACCAGCAGGATGATTTTGATCAATCCACCACCGCCGCCGCCAGACTCTTCCTTTTCAGAATCTTCTGCCATGTTTCACCTTTTGTGATGACAATCCCGAAAGCTGCTTTACATTAACAGCATCCTGTAAACGCCACAACGTCTTCCATGATCCGTGAAGGTCGAAAACGGAAGAAAAATGCAGCGCAGGGATGTTGGTTGACCTTTTTGGGGTGCCCGGGGCGGTTTTCAGACCGATTTCCGCCCCCGGAGGAGGTCAGGATCAGCGTTTGAGGGCCAGGAGCTCCTCCAACATACCGTCGGTAACGGTGACGATGCGCGAGTTGGCCTGGAATCCCCTCTGCGTGGTGATCATCCGGACAAATTCCGCCGACATGTCCACGTTGGATTGTTCCAATGAATAGGAAAGGATTTCACCCAGACGACCACTGGTCGGCTCACCGATTCTGGGCAGCCCTGAGGCGACCGTTTCGGCAAACAGATTGGATCCCACCTGTTCCAACGAGGTTTCATCATCAAAGTCCACCAGGGCAACCTGGTAAAGTTTCTTGCTTTGACCGTTGGTGAAGTTGCCGATCACCTCCCCTTTCTGATTGACCGCCAGTTTGTCGAGATATCCTGAAGGAAATCCATTCTGTTCCAGGCGCAGGGTGGCAAAACCACTGGTGACCTGGAGACAACCGTCGGCCCCGGTGTTGCCCAGATCAGAATTCAGCGTGGTGTCGGTAAAGTTCAAATCCAGGGTCTTTTTGGAGAAATCGTTGGTGGCATCGCCCTGTTTGCCAAGGGCATCGCCAAAATCAAACAGGATTTCCTGAGCTTCGGCCCCCAGGAATTGAAACTTGAGCGGGGTCGAGCCTTCCTGAACCAACTTGCCCTGGTTGTCGAATTCCAATCGTCCCGAGGTGTAAGTGGCACCATCCGGAGACGCCTTGACGTTGGCTTTATCCAGATCAAGTGCCGTCAGGGTTGAAGTGGACCCTCGCTGATTCAATTCCAATTCAGAACTCTGGACCACCGAATGCCATTCCCAGGTATTGTCATTACTGACCCCCTTGATTTCCGAAACCCCGTCATCGCCCGAAAGGTTGGTCAGGGTGAGACCGCTTCCGGTGGGAGGATCCGCCTTGATTGTATAACGAACCCCATCCACAAGTGCAGGAGCCTTGCCATCGGTCTTGGCCTTGATTTCCGACATTTGAACACTGCGGCTGATCGTTTTTTTACCGACATCATCCTTGGTGATCTTGTAGGTGTATTCACCGGCGATTTCGGTGCTGTCCTTGAGCGATTTAAACGTGATGGGAATCTTAAGTTCCTGTCCTTCAACGAACGCCTTGCCCGTCGAATCATTGACATCGAAACGCATTTTCTTGGAAGTATCACTGCCTCCGGTCATGGTGGCGGGGATGGCCATGGGCAGTTTGCGAAAATGGATTTCGACATTGTGCCCGGTCCCCTTGGTATCGAACACACGGACCGAAGTGGAAAAGTCATAGGTGGATGGATCTTCGGGATTGTACTTGACCAACATGTCCTTGGCCTGGGTGCTGGCATCCAGGTTGGCGCCGACCTTGACATGGCTGGTGGCAGTGGGATTGATGTTGACGAATTTGGCCAGATTGAGGTCGGTCAGACCACCAGCGCGCTGGTTGCCATCCTCATCCAGTTCCCATCCCTGCAACACCATCCCTCCCGAAGTGACCAGATCGCCATTCTTGTCCTTGGTGAATCCGCCGGCACGGGTATAAAAAGTATCCATCGGGCGGCCACTTTCATCCAATGCCGACCCGATGGTGCTGTCTTTCACCATGAAGAATCCCTTGCCATCAATGGACAGATCGGTCACGTTGGAGGTGGCGGAAAAGGATCCCTGGGTCATGTCCTGTCGGACATCCGCAAGACCGACACCGGTTCCGATTTGCGTCGAAGCACCGTTGCCCTGGTTCCCGACCGTTTGAATCAATACGTCTTCGAATGAGGAGCTGCTGGACTTGAACGCGGTCGTGTTTGCGTTAGCCAGGTTGTTGCCGATTACCGTCATCGCCTCGCCAAAGTTGGTCAAGGCGCTGGAACCTGCGAACATGGCTTGAATGATGGACATGAATGCTCTCCTGAAACAATGCGCTGGTCAAACTGTATCTATGAGATGCCGAACCATCAGCCTGCCGACGACGAAGTCGTCTTGCTTGGCAGTTGTTCCACACGGCGGACATCGGCCAGCTTGACCGCATGACCGTTGACCTCCAGCGTAACGCCGTTTTCGGGGTTGTTGACGACTCCAGTCACTTCGCCTGCCTCGAAGGTCATCAGGGCAGTCTGTTCTTCTGCGCCATGCAGTGCGACTGAAAAGGTCAATACCCCTGGTGGCAAGGCTTTGTCGGTAATGGTAAAGCTTTGTTCTCCCGCTTCGAAGGGCCGTGCGTCCAATGTTTTCACCAAACGACCGCTTTCATCATAAAGATTGACGGTGGCGGCTCCGTTTTCAGGCATCTGGAAACGGACCGTCGCCTTCCCATCCTCAGACAGGGTGCGGTTGCCTTCGACGACCACCTGTTTGCCCATATATCCCACCGCCTGATTGACCTGATCCACCGTTTGCATGGAAATAAGCTGCCGCAGCAGTTCATTGCTTTGCTGTTGCTCGCCCAAGGCCGAAAACTGCGCCATTTGCGAAGTCATCTCGGTGTTGTCCATGGGTTCCAGGGGATCCTGATGTTCCAATTGAGCGGTCAGCATCTTCAGAAAATCGGTTTGTAGTTTGCCAGCATCCTGTTTGGAGGATACAAATTTACCGGTATCCGTGGGGGTGCTGGGTACGGAACCAAACGTGCCAGTGACGACCATATCTTTATCTCCTGATGCGTGACCTTGAACCGGATCCCTTTGGGGTTGCATGCAATCCCGAGTGTGGATCGCTGGTGTTACGATCCGTTATTCAAGTTTCATGCCTAACTAACCCGCAAAACAAGTCCTTTGTTTTCAACATGATCCACAACGATGATCTGCGATGGTGCCATTTTTTTTCCGCTCCAACCCGAATTTTGTGCCCATGGGCAACTTTTGCCCGTCACCTGATACGGGTTCATGCAAAAACCGATAGCCCCTGACCAGGAGTCCATGGGCGTCGCATCTCGGATATTGGACGCGGTTCGCTGTCATTATGTTCCGTATCCCCTTGGAAAAGACCTCCGCCTCCTCCACGCCATTCAAATTCCTGACCCGAAGCGTCGCCCTTTTGTCGCTGATCGACCTGGACAGCAATCTCACCAAGACCGAAATTTTGGCGCGCGAAGGCTTCCTTCAACTGTGGCATCTGTTTGTTGAGCAGGTCGCGGGCAGCATCACTGTCGGCGGTGATCAACAGATGGATCCGATTCTCCTCATCGACCGAAAGACGAACATCCAGGGTTCCCAGTTCGCGGGGAACCAGATTGATCCGAACCTGCTCGGACATTCCCGGTCGGGAAATCAAACGGATCCGTCCGATCTGTTCTGCCAGATCTTCGCCAAAGCTGGCCGAATAAGCAGGCATGGTCGCCTTGGCGGCATGCTGAATGACCTGTCCGGTTCCCGATACCCGCTGGCCATTCAATCCGGTCTCGGTCATCAGCGAAAACAACTCCTGTCCCGCACGTCCCGTGCTCGCCTGTGCTGGTTTGAAGCCGGTCAATGCCATTTCGATGGGATTGGGGGGAATCCATCCCCCCTTGGAAGCCCCTCCCATTCCCATTCCCATTCCAGTACCACCACCACTCATCATTCCTTGTTCCATGGAAGGGTGTTCCAAGGAGAGGGGGTTTTGTTCCAAAGTCAGTTGGGGATGCATCGTTGTCACGACAGGTTGATCCGGGAGGATCATCATCCATGGGGCGATGACTGCTTCATCCTTTTGCTCATCCTCATCCTCGTGGCGTTTGGTCGTCTGTTCCACTTCCTCTGCCGCTGTTTTCCCAGATTTTTCCTTGGCACTTGCTTCTGTTTTCTGCGTCGCTTCGTTTTTTTGTCCCTTTTCCATGGGGGTGGCACTTTGTTGCGTAGCCACATCCTGTTCTGCCCCGGGGGTGTTTTGTGCGTCTTTGGAAGTGACAGGATCTGTCTTCTTCGGATTCACGGCCCGATCAAGGACTTCCTTGAAATCTTCTTCCGGCGGCGGTGTCGGATTGGCCGATGGGTTGGAAGCAACATCCGCTGGTTTGGGCAACTGGACTTCCGGCAGGGGCATGCTCAAAGGAATCATGGCGGTCTCATCGAATACCGGGGGAAAGGGGATGAACGTCCCAGAATGACATTCAATAGTCATGCCATGAAATCAAAACAAACAAAATCAATTATTTATCTCCAGAATATGGAAAGATTGACCTAGCAGGCCAGCCAAAGGGGCAGGTTTTGCCTGACGGAGGGGGTCGAGGGGAAAAAGATGTCGGAACGTTGTCATCTCCATGGGACATCGACATCGGGTGCAAAAAAACAAGTCTCCCCGCACAACATCTGCCAAAAGGGATTCTCCGGACAACGATTCACCACACATCAACGCAACTGAGAACCAAAGAGATATTGCGGCAAGCCCAAGCGGGTGATGATTCAGGCGGCCCCCCTTTCCTCGTTCGACAACCGCAAAGAAATTCAGGGTGATCCGGAATCTTCGGGATCCTGCACCTGCCTGGGCAGCAGGAAAATAAATGCCGTCCCCTGCCCCACACCACTTTCAGCCCATATCCTCCCCTGGTGCCGTTCGATGATCTTGCGACAGATCGTCAACCCCAACCCGGTCCCGAGCGGAAGATCGATGGCATCGGTCTGGGCCT
The DNA here is from genome assembly GCA_002753735.1 of Magnetococcales bacterium DCbin4. Taxonomy (GTDB): domain Bacteria; phylum Pseudomonadota; class Magnetococcia; order Magnetococcales; family UBA8363; genus UBA8363. The sequence continues at coordinate 45,128 of PEAN01000015.1, read as the reverse complement.
GGTAAAATTTTTCGAACACCCGCTCCAGATCCTCCTCGGGAATCCCGGAACCATTGTCCACCACCGCCACCCCCAGATCCGCTTCCGTTTCCCTCAGTTCGATGACCACCCTGCCGGTTTGGGCATCACAAAACTTGACCGCATTGGACAACAGATTAATCACGACTTGAATGATTTTATCCCGATCCGCCCACAACATCATCGTTTGATCCGGGACCTTGTTGAGCAACTGCACCGATTTATTGTCGAATAATTGTCGCGTTGCATCGACCGCCTCCTGAACCAGCAATGGCAGATCGACCTCGGTGACACTCCATTCCATCTTCCCCGACTCAATTTTGGCCAGGTCGAGGATTTGATTGACCAGCCGGGTCAGACGCCGGGTTTCCTTGATGATGATGGCGGTAAAACGATGCCGTTCCTGAAGCGGCAGATCATCATTGTCATGCAGAATTTCGGAAAAGGCACGAATGGCGGTCAGGGGCGTCCGGAGTTCATGACTGACGGTGGAAAGGAATTCATCCTTCATCCGATCCAATTCCTGAAGACGGGCATTGGCCTCCTGCAACTGTGCAGTCGCCGCCTCCAACTGACGCGATTTAAGTTCCAGACGTTGGCTGTATTCGATCACCTGACTGGTTTCATCAAGGATCCGCATCACCCCCTGCAAATCCAACTCTTCCCCCGAAACCACCGAGGAAATCATCACCCGGGCCGAGGCGGAACCGATGGCACCGGTCAGATGTTTTTCGACAAAGGCCACCAGATGGGCAGGGGCCTGGGATGAATCATCGAGTTTAAGATCGCATTGACGGAAATATTGCGCGAAACCGGCTTCCGCCGAGGCGGGTCCGACGAACCGGGCCAACAATTTTTTCAATGACTGAACACTGACGAATCCACTCCAAAGATAGGCATCCCCCCCCTTGGCCCCCTGTTCGAAGACGTTGACGAAATTCAATGCCTGAATCTGCTCCACCGCCGTTTGCCGGTCGAACAGGGAGACCATGACCAAAATTCCGACATTGGCCAACATGCTCCAGAAGACCGAATGGGTCACGGGATCGAACAGGGTCAAACCGAACAGGGCGTGGGGTTTGAGCCAGGCGATCCCCCAAGGCCCCTCCGTGAGGAAACTGTGCGCAATCCAGCCTGATTGAGCAAAGGAGGAGAGCAACAAGGTATGCCCCCAGACCAGGAAACCGGCCAACAATCCCCCCATTGCCCCCCTCCGGCTCGCCTGGGTCCAATAGATCCCGAGCAGGATCGAAGGGGCGAACTGGGCGACGGCGGCAAAGGAAATCATGCCGATACTCACCAGGGTATGAGATTCCCCGATCAGGCGATAATAAAGATATCCCAACAGCAGCAGACCCAGGATGATGCCACGCCGCAAAAACAGGATGACCCCGGAGAGGTCATCACGGAAATTGGACCTGAAGCGCAACAACATGGGGAGAATCAGATCATTGCTGACCATGGTGGACATGGCGACCACTTCGACGATCACCATGGAGGTTGCCGCGGACAAACCACCAATATAGACACAGACCGCCAACCAGGATTGCTGGCCGTGAATCGGCAGTGCCAGCACATAGGTATCCGGATCCACCGAACCATCCATGAAGATGATCCGACCCGCCAGGGCAATGGGAAGGACAAACAGGTTGAAGGCCAGAAGGTACAACGGAAACAGCCAGGAAGCCTGGGAAACATGTTCCCGATTGAGGTTTTCCACCACCAACACCTGAAACTGCCGGGGGAGGAACATGATGGCGAGCATGGCCAGAAACGTCATGGAAAACCACGAAGGATATCCCCCCGGGACCACATCGAAGCTCATGAGTCGGCGCAGCTCCGGATGTTGCATCGCTCTGCCGAACAGATCCTCCACTCCATCGAACAGGACGAAGGTGACGAACAAACCCACCAGGAGAAAGGCACTCAGTTTGACCAGCGATTCAAAAGCGACCGCCATGACCATTCCTTCATGGCGTTCACTGGCATCCAGATGCCGCGTACCGAACAAAATGGCGAACAAGGCCAACAACAGGGCGATATGCAAAGCGGTATCCTGCCACAACTCCGGAAGAGGACCGACGGCAATCCCCTCGTCAAGAAAGGAAACCACATCCAACGTCACGGCGACTGCTTTCAATTGCAGGGCGATGTAGGGCATGACGCCGATGACCACGAACAACGTCACCATCCCCCCCAGGGCGGGACTCTTGCCATAGCGGGAAGAGATGAAATCGGCGATGGAGGTGATATGGTTGACCTTGGCGATGGTGATGATTTTGGCGAGAAACAGCCACCACAAAGCGGCCATCAAGGTTGGCCCGAGGAAAATGGGCAAGAACCCCACCCCACCCATCGCCGCCCGTCCGACGCTGCCGTAATAGGTCCATGAGGTGCAATAAATGGCGATGGAGAGGGTATAGATGATGGGATTGTTGACCAGCGACCGCCCCCGGGCCGCCTGCCGGTCGGCATGATAGGCCAGCGCAAACAACACCCCCAGATAGGCGATGGAAATCGTAGGAGCCAACCATATCCAGGACATGTCAGGGTTTTTCCCCGGATTTGCGTGTCACGATCATGGCGATCATCAGGACGAACAGCAACCAGAATCCGAACAGATAGAAAAACAACAACGGGATTCCAAAGACAACCCCCTCCCGGCTGAACAGCGAGAGGATGGGAAAATTCAGGGCCACCATTCCCAGGATGACCAGCGCCACCAGACGATCATTGCGACGTTTCATGATGGATCCTTCCTTCATATCCGTTGCGGCGAGTTTAACATACCCCTCTGCACGGATTAAAGAAGGATCCACCCCGGGTCAGACATCCACCTGATCCACCAAGGCAGAAGCTATTGACGATGCCGAAGTGGCGGCAGACGAAGCAGCAGCACCAGAGAGGCCAACGGTAATGCCGGAACGGTCAGGGAGCGATAATCGAAGAGGGGAGTTCCCAATGGGCAATGGCCGATGGTTCGGAGACACAACATCCCTGGATGGACCAGGATCCGGGGCACACCATGATTCTCCCGGAACTGTGAACCACGTCCTTTGGAATCCGCCCACCCGTGCCATTTCGCCAGTGAACCTGGTGATTGCGGCGAATCTTGTCCTGTTTCATCGCACATTCTGCGCCGTTGCACCCAAAGAACGTCAGGATTGGGATTCAATTTTGAAAAAGTCCATGGCCTGGTGCAAAGAAGTGGCGGTGGCGGCCAGATCCTCCGAAGTGGCCGACATCTCTTCCGCTGCGGCCGCATTTTTTTGAATCACCTCATCCAGGTTCCGAATTGAAAGATCGATGCGTTCCGCATGTTCCTTTTGTTCGTTGCTGGCCTGGGCAATCTCTTGAAGTTGTTGAGCGGTCGATCCAATTTCAGGGACCAGACGGTTCATGATCCGACTGGCATCCTGAGCGGTCGTCAGACTGGTATGGGACAGGCGGATAATCTCAGAGGCCGCTTCCTGGGAGCGTTCCGCAAGTTTGCGCACTTCAGTCGCCACCACGGCGAATCCCCTGCCATGTTCTCCCGCCCGTGCCGCCTCGATGGCGGCATTGAGTGCCAACAGGTCGGTCTGCCGGGCAATCTCCCCAATCAAGGTAATGTGATTGGAAATCCGCTCCATCGCCTCTTCCGCCATGCGTACCGAGTTCCCACCCCGGGTCGCGGTATGCGCCGCATTACGGGCCAAAGCCTCGGTTTGTTGGGCATTTTCATTGTTACGACGGATATGGGACGTCATCTGCTTCATCGCAGCGGAAATATCCTCCATGGAAGCGGCCTGTTCCACCGCCCCTTCCGACACCGTATGGCTGGAATTCTTGAGTTCAGCACTGCCACTGCTGACCCGTGCTGTGGAATTGCCGACCAGGGTCACCACCTCCCGCAACCGATTGGCCATCAGCCCCAGGGCACGCAACAACGCGCCGATCTCATCCCGGCGCGTCGTTTCACAGGAAATACTCAAGTAGCCTTCGGAAATCCGTCCGAACAGATTGCGGCATTCCCGCAACGGGCGGGTCAGATGGCTCGCGACCCCCAGAATCACCATGCCCGCGACCAACAACGCCCCAACCGCCGCCGCGATGATGACCATGCGAATCCGCTGCAACGAAGATCGTCCCTCAAACAGATCCGCCTCCGACATGATGTGTCCCATCCCCCAGCCAAACGTGGGAAGGGGCATGAACACCATGTAATGCGACACGCCGTTGATCAAAAAATGGCCTTCACCGCGCTCCCCGGTACGCATGCGTGCCGCAAGTTCCTTCCATTCGGGATCTTCGCTCAGTAGCTCCATGGACGGCAGGTAATTGGACAATGCCACCCCCTTTTCAGGATCATCCCCCGCTTTCAGGTCCAGTGGAATCGCTTGGGAACTATCTCCGATGAGCAAACCTTCCTGATCGACCAGAATGAAGCGTTTCGCCTTTACCCGAACGCCAGCATCCCGTTCCGTTCCCCCTTCTTTAAGGAGGTCCTGGAACAGGGATACCGGCACTTCATAATGGAAAAAGGCGGGACGGGAACCATCTTCCAGGGCGATGGGAGAGGTATAGGAAAAAACCCACTGGCGCGCATCCACCGACATATAGGGGGGATTGATGTACACCGTCCCCGTAGCCTGGGCAAATGTCGGGGCGAAAAAATCGGCACCATTCTCCTCGCTGGAAAAATCGCTGTCCGGGGCGATTTCCCCCTGAGTAATCCGCATGTGTTCCTGGCCGGTCGCATCAATCACGCAGGTCTCGACGATGGGAAACCGTCGTTGCAATGACAAAACCCACTGATCCATGACATCTTTCAATGCCCGCTGCCGTTCGGTGAACTGAATGACCTTTTGGGCATCATACCGGTTGCCCGCCCGGACCTCCGCCAAATTGAAATAATCGGCAAACACCCGATGTTCCATTGCCAAAAGCAGATCGCTCCTGGCCTTGGCATGAAACGCCTCCGCCTGTTGTACCTTTTTTTCCAGGGTGTTACGCATGGACAGCATCGCACTGTCGGTCACCGCATCCCGTGCCACCCAAAACGATATCCAACCCACCAACGTCAAACCGATGGCAAGGATCGACAAGATCGGCAGAAGAATCTTTGTCCGAATATTCCAAAACGTGGCCGTGGCTGAGGCGGATTGCGTCATGTCGGTATGGTTAACTTATGTTTATTTATATTACTCACGCGAGACTCTATCATACAGTTATTTTATCGCACAATTATATAAATAATATTTGAAAAAAATGTACAAATCAAGCCTACCTTCAGATATGCTTTAAACAGCATTTCAATTAAAGGTACACCTGATTCAAGAAATGTCAACCTTTCCTGACTCACACAGCAAGGGATTGATCTTCTCTGGTCAGGCGCAAGACTCCCTTCATGACCTATCGGGCAGATACATACAAAATGCAGGTCAATTCCATTTGATGTTTTCATCGAGCAAGTTGATCAGATCTTTCACAGAACAACCATGTTTAATTATATTTATTATATATTGCATAACCTTAACCATGAGCATGCAATGACTTTCATGCTGAAATGGTTCACATTGCAAACCTGTTATCGTTCTTGATACAATTATACAGTTATCAATAACCTTATACTGTACTTCTTATTTCTACACACCTACCTTCAACAAACGAATCCATAAGAAAAACAAGCTCAACTTGCGCTCCACGCCAACCTCCCTGCATGATCCGATGCCGACAAACGAAATACATTGCAGAAAGGGTGTCCGGCAAGAAACTTGTGCCGATCACCCGGTTCCTGTCTGTGGTGCATTCTTGAAATTACAATCATTGATGCCTCTCTTGCTCCACTCACGTTCCTGAGACACTTATGGCTTGTATGAATGATATCAATCGCATTATTGTCCCTCGCCTCTTTTCCCGCGTAGATGAACAAAATGGAAAAGAAAACAATCCAAGACCGATCTCCGCGTTTTTTTCTGAACCGGCACTGGTCGTTCTTGGTGAGCCCGGTATGGGCAAGACCACCAGTTTCTGTCAGGCCGCCATAGAAGAAGAACATGCGAAGTACCTGACGATCCGGGAGTTCTGTCCCCCGAGAAATCCTCAAGGACTTGAGGGAAGAACCCTCTACCTGGACGGCCTGGATGAACATCGAGCCGGAAAAGCAAACGGCAATGAAGCTCTAGATGCCATCATTGGACGTTTGCAAGAATTTAATCCCCCCAAATTCCGCCTCTCCTGCCGCACAGCAGATTGGTTCGGCGATTTGGACAAAAGCAACCTCAGCGAAGCTTCACAATCAGGGAAGGTCACCGTTATTCGCCTGGAACCACTTTCCGAAGAGCAGATTCTGGAAATCATAGAAAAAAGAGGCGTACCTGATGGACAGGCGTTCCTGAAACAGGCAAGACAGTCAGGTATCGCTGATTGGATCACCAATCCACAAAGTCTGGAAATGGTGTTGGAAGTCGTATCTCAGGGACAGGAATGGCCGGTAACCCGCAAAGCGTTGTTTGAACGCACATGTTCAAAGTTGGTTAAAGAACACAATAAGACCCACCGTAAAGCGATGACAGCCCCCCCTTCATCAGACCAGCTAATCCTGGCTGCCGGGTTGTTGTGTACCCTGATCCTTCGCGCCGATCTTGCCGGAATTGCATTTGATGTTGGTTACGATGAAGAAGGATTCCCCGACCTGACACAAGTTGATGGATCCCCCCTTCCCTTGAAGCAGGCGGCTCAAACCAAACTTTTCCGAAATCCCGCCCCTGAACGCGTTTCGTATTATCATCGCACGATGGCGGAATATTTAGCAGCCCATTTTCTGGTTCATCAGATCGATCACGGACTTCCGGCTGGGCGGGTGCGCCATCTTCTGACATCAAAAAACGGACTGGTTCCTTCCCACCTGCGCGGATTGCACGCCTGGGTCACCACACTCTGCCCCGACTCGGTCATTTCTTCATTCATCCATACAGACCCCATGGGGCTGATCCTGTATGGTGATCCCGAATCACTACCCTTATCCCGAAAAGAAAATATTTTGGATGGACTTGCCGAGTTGGCAAAGAAAAATCCCTGGTTCCGTGGAGGCCACTGGGAAAGTCACCCACTTGGACGACTTGCAGATCCAAAATTGAAAGATCGATTTGAGTCCATCTTATCTGATTGGCAACATGTACCAACTCACCTGCTGATAACAGTTCTGGATATCATTCAGCATGGAAAAGGACCTATTGTTTCCTCAGATACCCTGTTCGCATTCATCAACAACCCAACTGTTCCATCTCATCTTCGAGAACACGCCACAAAGATATTTGCCACCCACTTTGCAAATCGAATGAAGGATTTGATACCAGTTCTTGAAGGGTTGGAAGGAAACGAAGATCAAAATGGTGACCATGAATTTCGTGCTATTCTTTTAGAAAAGTTGTATCCTGAGCATTTGCCACCCAGGGAAATTGCACGCTTTCTTGTTCCACCACTTGCCAATTATTTTGGTTACTATTATCAATTTTTGACTCATAAACTTCCCAAGAAAACCAATGATGAATTATTACCATCTCTCATAATGGTCATATTGGATATTAAAAATGGATTCCATGGAGATCATACGGCATCTTCAGCTTTCAAGTATCTTGCAGGAGAGATATTATCCCGGTCACTGGAACAACATGGAGAAACTGTTTCGCTCGAAGACCTGTATACATGGTTGCAGGTTGTAATCGACAAACATGGTCATAATATTCTTGATCATAATCGAAAAAAATCACATGCAACCCGAGTACAAAACTGGATGAATTCTCACCCTCAGAAAGTCAAGAAACTCTATTTATATTGGTTACAAAGAAAAGACGCAGGAGACATCGAAAAATCTACCTATTTTTTTTGGCTGCTGTTGCAAAACATGGAAGCTCCCTCATGGTTTGCAGACTGGTGTTTAGAATTGGCCGTGGAAAACCAGGATGAGCGTATTGCCGCAGCGATGTTTCGGATTGGAATCAAACTATTAATTCAGCAACAAACCGAATCACATTGGCTGGACCGAGCCTTCATTTTTGTTGGGAAATTCCCACGGTTCAAACAGCATCTTGATCCATTTTTATTTTCCATATTAGATGAAGATACTATTAAATTTTCTCAAATGAGAATGGAGTCGGAATTAAATAGAAAAAAAGAAAAAGATAAATATATTTCTGACCTGTCCCGCCGACTTGATGGTATTCGGAATGGAACGGATCTCATTGCAATTTTCGATCTTGCAGAAATCTATCAAAGTTGGTCCATGGATGCAATAAAAACAACAAAACCGCACCAGCGTCTGGTTGAAAAAACCTCCATTGAGATTGCCCTGGCAGCAGAAGCAGGATTTGTACAATGCTTGATGACCCATGCACTCCCTTCACCAGATGAAATTGGCAGGCAATGTATCGCTTACAATGAATCAAAATATGCTCCTGTCATCTTATCAGCAATGGACTTGATCAGCGTTGGAGATAAGAAAACACTTTCCGATGCAACGCTATCTTCAGCTTTCGCCTTGTGGCTATTACGTGGCTCTAATGATCATATTCCTCAATGGTTTGAAAATATTATCACAACGAATCCGGACTTGGCTGCACACGCATCCAAAGAGTTTTGGCTTCCACAATTGAAATTTGGAAGGGAATATGTCAGAAGATTGGATGCTCTTGAAACATGGCCTGGTATCGCCAAAAGAGTTGCAATTCCTCTATTGGCGGATTGCCCAGAGATGAAAGGAAACAACTTAACAAATCTATTAATTTCAGCCTTGATATGGGGGGATCGTTCTGAGTTGAAATCATTAATATTAATGGTTCATCGCAGAAAGAAGGATCACATTCCAGGCTGGCCGCAGTGGGCAGCCGTTGCGTACCTTCTTGAAGAGTTCAAATGGCCGGAAATCGAACCCATTCTTTCTTTGGAAATAGAGGATGCCGGTGTTTTATTTGATTTTATTTTTGATATTTTCTATCAGGATAACAAGGAAAGAGAGAATAAAATACCGGGATTATCATTAAACATTACAACCATTATTGATCTGATCCTTTTCTATGGAAAAATCTACACTCCAAAAGATATCGGAGATGGAGTTGGATGGAGTGAACCAGAATATATGAGATCACAATGTATCAAAGAGTTGATCAATAAAATTGCCGCAGAAACAACGGAAGAGGCCACCACTGTCTTGCAATCGCTCATTGATGACGAGAATCTCATTGCATGGCGCAATAAGCTTCGCCATTCCCTGGCCCAACATCTCCAGAAAAAGGCCGACAAATTATTCGAACCCACAACATGGGAGAACGTTGTCAACGTGGTCAATAACCATTCCCCGGCCACAGCGGCAGATCTTCAAGCTTTGGTTGTAGATCACCTTCGCACCATCGCCAGGGAACTAAGGGATGGAAATACGGATGGCTACAAATCCTTCTGGAATCTGGACGCTCACGGACGAACGACATGCCCGATTCCTGAAGAGGACGGACGGGATCGCCTGTTGGAAAGATTGCGCACATCTCTTTCTCCAATGAAGATTCATTCCGATCCAGAAGGCCATTATGCGGATGACAAGCGAGCCGATATCAAAATATGTTTTGAAAACATAAGTATACCAATTGAGATCAAACGCGATGATCATGACCAGCTTTGGAACGCTGCGGACGATCAGTTGATTCCCAATTATGTTCGTGATCCAAAAACGAAGGGGTTCGGTATTTATTTGGTTTTCTGGTTCGGAGCGCATGGACGTGGACTACAAGTACCTCCAAAGAAGCGTGGCAAAAAAACACCTTCAACTTGTCAGGAGCTTGAAGAAGCATTGCATCAGACCATTGTTTCAACCCCCAGGTATTCCATTCAAGTCATCGTCATTGATGTTTCTACCAGAAAGCCCAGTCCCCCGGAGCCTGCCAACCAGGGCGTAAACAATTTAAAATCATCATGATTTTAATATTTTGCAACGAACTGAGTCATGGAGAGGCCCGAACGTACGCCACCTTTTCATAGGAACTCTGCTTTGCACCACAGATGGGACCTTTCCCCTCGGGTTCGCCGAAGACGGTATGGATTTTTCTTGACGGGTAAACGACAGAACCCAATAAAGCCTTGATCGCCGCTTCGACGCCCGCCCCACAGGTCGGATCCGCCTTGATGAAATGCACCAGTGCATGGGCAACATATGGGTATGACCGCCGATACCATACATCCGACGCAGACTGAATGTTTACGGCCTGCTGACTTCCTTGATGCGACAGGCTTTGCCAACTTGACGATGTTTCACATGTCTTGATATATTTGCCGATACTCTTTCAAATAACGGCGATCCGATAATGTTCAAACGTGCTTCCGATCAGGTTCTCGACCACCTTCATCAACACTACCGTCCCTTTCAGGATCTGATGATCCCGACACTGCTGCGTTCCGAAAATGTATTGCGCATCCTGAAACTGAAAAAGGGAGAAACTTTTCTCCTGCACAGCGGCAACATCCCCGATTATTTTTACGTGATACAGGGACGGGTCGAAGTCGTTAGAGAAGAAAGCCATTCCATCATCGACGCCAAAGATCACCTGGGATCGCTCTATTTCATTCCTGCCAATCAGGTGGAGCTGGAAATCAAGGCGCTCATGGACAGCATCGTCGTTCATGCCGACGGCGAAAGCCTTGCCGATTTGATTTCCTGGGACCAATTGGCGCGATGCTCGGCCCTGTGCGGCAACCGGGATGAGGAATTCAGTCTGGATTGTATTCGTCGGACCAAGGCATTTCGTAACCTTTCCTTCGAGGCGGTCGAGGAGGTGTTTCGACGTCTGATCCGTCTGGAAGTGGCCGAAGGTACGGAAGTGGTTCGTCAAGGGCAAATGGGTGACGCCTATTATTTGATCCTATCCGGCAAGGCGGAAGTCTGGCGGCAGGAAATCAACGACGACCAGCAAAAACTGGTGGCCACTCTGGTCAAAGGTGATGCCTTTGGGGAAGAGTCATTGATCACCAAGGGGGTATGCAATGCCACCGTTAAAATGATTACCGATGGCGTGCTTCTCAAACTGGTCAAGGCTGATTTCGATCACCTCATCGCCACGCCCCTGATCCGACATGTCCCACCCGATGAGGCCAACGTCCTGATCAAAAACGGTTCCCAGGTCCTGGACGTGCGTTACAAGGAGGAGTTTGATGAAGGACATGTTCCCGGATCCTTGCTGGTCCCATTGCCGGAATTACGCGCACGGCAGATTGAACTCAACCCGGATAAAACCTACCTGGTGATGTGCGCCTCCGGTCGACGTGCCTCCGTGGGAGCCATGCTGCTGCGCCAATTCAATGTCAAGGATGCCTGCGTGATCCAGGGGGGGATGCGGGATTGGCCATTCGATAGAAAAATCGATTATTAAATCCTGTGCCCGAGAAAACTTCGTCATGGCACAGGGCCGCAACCCCGGTGATTTCAATATTTTGGACAGCGAGGCCCCGTAAGCGATCACTGCATTGCCTCTCACAAGGCACTGCCGGTCATGTTTAACCTTTCCTGGATTGAACAACCCCTGTCTGTCCACAAAGTTCTTGTCTATGTCGATCCTGAACGCAGCATGGAGGATTGGTGAAGGTGAAGCTGGCACGTCATCTCATACTGAGCATCATGTTCAGCGTGGCATTTTGGATACTCGCGCCAGCAGCATGGCCTGGATCCCTGGAGGAAGTTGAGTCCTTGGCCAAACGGCCATTTTTGGACGATTACCTGAGCAATGTTTTGTTTGGCTATCGACTGGTGACGGATACGACCAAGCTGGCTGCCCGTTATGTGGGTAACCGGCTGCGTTGCTCCAACTGCCATCTGGATGCGGGAACACGGGCCGGTGCCTTGCCCTTGCATGTCGCGGGCATGTACCCCAAATGGCGGGACAAAAATGGACGCAGCAACGGTGTTGGCCTGCGCATTCGAGAATGTTTCGCCTACAGCATGGATGGATTGATGCCTCCGGAAAATGCCCCGGAGGTATTGGCCATCTCCGCCTATATCAACTTTCTATCCAAGGGACAAGTGATCGGAGAAGCGCCACCCGGCCGCGGTGTTCCCATAGTGCCCGACACCGGTTTCGAACCCAATCCCGCCAATGGCGGCGAAGTCTATCGAGAACGCTGTTCCGTCTGCCATGGCGATCATGGCGATGGCAGTTCCAATGCCCCTCCGCTGTGGGGGTTGAACAGCTATAACAAGGGGGCAGGGATGCATCGCATTCCAACCAGTGCCGGTTTCATTTGGGCAAACATGCCTGTTGGAAATGAAAAAAGCTTGAGCCATCAGCAGGCTCTGGATGTCGCCGCCTTCCTTCATGTCCAACTTCGACCCTCCGATCCCAGAGAAAGTCGTCTGGGCAAACTTTTTGAAAAATTAATGCGTTCATTCTCCCCTCAGCAGGAGCAAATACCACAATAAGGGGTTTCCGCCCGCCATGTTCCCGTTTATCGTATCGCTGTCAAGGACCCGGCCTTAAGATGCCTGCGTTTGGTTCCCAAACCGTACGGGGAAACGATTCTCGTCCCACATTTCATCAGTACGTGATGTCATGACCTTTCGGTTACTCACCTCAGTCCAACAAAATGCTTTGTTCCGGGAAGCGTGTCCCAACCTTTCCTGGCTTCGCCGCATGCGTCCCCGCCAAGAGGCTTTCATCGGTTTTGTCGGCGCGGTCCTGGTCATCCCCCAGGCAGTGAGTTTTGCCTATCTGGCCGGATTGCCCCCGGAATATGGCCTGTACTGCGCCATTTATGTCACACTTTTCGCCTGTCTCTTTGGCAATTCCACCATCGTTGGCGGTCCCAATACCGCTGTAGCCATGCTGATCGGTGAGGAGGTCATCCGATTTGCCGGGCGGGGAAGCCCCCTCTATATCGATGGCGTCCTGATCCTTTCCCTGCTGGTCGGCCTGATTCAATTGATGATCTGGCTGCTCCGCGGCGGTCGATATTTCCAATATTTCAGTCCCGCTGCCGTTCTGGGGATAACCACCGGAGTTGGTTTCCAAATTCTTTTTTCCACCTTGGAAGGGATCACCGGCGTTGATGGTCTCAATGTCCCGTTCTTTTTCCAAAAAATCGCCATCCTGATGATGAGCGGCGAAGATTTGATCAATCCTTACGCCGTGACCGTGGGCGTGTTGACCATCGTCACGGGTGTCGGGCTTCGTCGTCTTTTGCCACGTACCCACATATTGGTAGCCGCAGCGGTGGGAATACTGGCAGCTTCGTCCATCCACGCTTTCCAACCCCAGGTCATTACCGAAATGGAAATGCTGGGCCGGTTGCCCTTTTCTTTGTTCCCCTTTTCCACCCCGCCGTGGGGTAACGACTATTTTCACATGGCCCTGGAGATGATCCCGGCAGCCACTGCAATTGCCGTCATTGGTCTGGCGCAAACCATGGTCATCGCCAAAGGGATCAACCTTGATCACGGCGAACGGGTAAATCTGGATAAGGAGGCATTCGCCCAGGCGGCCTCCAATTTCCTGGCCCCGTTTTTTTCAAGTTTTGCCGGATCCGGCAGTTTCAACCGCACCGCCCTGAACAGACAGATCGGGGCCAATACGCCACTTTCAGGAATTTTTTCCAGCGGTTTCGTATTGCTCTTATCCGTCGTATGTGGCGCCTATTTCGCCTATCTGCCCATGCCGGTCATGGCTGGAATGCTTTTCATCGTCGGCCTGGCAACGATCAAGCCGATGGAAATTCGTCGTCTGGCACAGGTTCGACAAGAATTCGCGACCTTTGCGGCAACCTTTGTCACGATCGCATTCATGGGCCTCAATACCGGTTTGGTCGTAGCGCTCTTACTTTCCCTGATCCCCTTTATTCTTGGCGCCACCCGTCTGGAATGTAAGCGAGTGCGCGTCGGGCCAGGCATGGCACTGGAACTTCATGGCAACCTTTTCTTCGCTTCACTTGACCAGTTTTCCACATACCTGTCGCAGGCAGAGGGGATGCCGGTGATCATCGATTTGCGACATGTGGCCTACTTCGACAACAGCGCCGCAGAGTTAATCCTCCGTGAAGAACATCGGAGGCGTCAACAAGGATTTCTCCTGGTCGTCTCGGCGCATACCAGTGAACAAGAAGCGCTCCTGCTTTCCGCCAACGCAGGTCAAGCAGGCGATCTGGCCGTGGTGAGTAGCCTGCAGGAAGCAAAAGTTCTATTAAAAACCGCCCTGGCTACGACGGATCCAGACCGGTAATGCCTCTGAACGCCACATCATTTGCGACGGACTGAACAACATGGGCGTTTACTTCGCCTTCCCAATACCGGGGAACCGTTACTTGAAACATAATAATATACTTTTATATCATATAGATATTTTGACAATCCCCTGCAGGGGCCTGCCTGCGGCTTGATGGTTTCAACCCATCTTTCGCGATTCGACCAACATAAATTGGCTTACAAAACCTCATCCAGATCAAACGGGTAGATCGGCATGGGGGCCAGAACGGTGACGGCGGAAAGCGAGAACTATTGAAAAATCGGACCGACCTTGGCCGGTCCGACTGTGAACAGACGAAAATCCTTTACGCCACTTTCTTATAGGAACTCTGCTTTGCACCACAGATGGGACATTTCCCCTCGGGTTCGCCGAAGACGGTATGGCCGCAGATTTCACAGACATGCAAAAGATCGTGATCCAGATCCTTTCCCGCTTCCAGGGCAGCGATTGCCTGGCCGTAAAGAACACTGTGGACCTTTTCCACCGCCAGTGCATGGCGCATTCCCTGGGCGGCCCGCGTTTCCCCCTCCGCTTCGGCGGTCGCCACCATGTCGGGATACATCTGACTGATCTCGTAATCCTCGCCCGCTTTGGCTTCGCGCAGGTTGGTCAGCGTATCACCAATCCCCCCCAGATTGCGCAAATGGGCATGGGCATGAACGGTTTCCGCCTCGGCCACCGCCCGGAACAGATGGGCAATCACCGGATATCCCTCCTGTTCCGCCTTCTTGGCAAAGGCCAGATATTTACGGTTGGCCTGGCTCTCGCCAGCAAAAGCCGCTTTCAAATTGTCTTTGGTCTTCATATTCATGGATCTCCTTGACGTGTAAACGACAGAACCTCACAAAGCCTTGATCGCCGCTTCGACGCCCGCCCCATAGGCGGGATCCGCCTTGCGGAAATGCACCAGTGCATGGGAAACGATCTCCGAGGGTACCCCCTGGATATGACGTGCAATATTGCCACAAAGTTGCTGTTGCCGTTCGCTTGACATCAAACGATATAATGCACCGGGTTGGCTGTAATAATCCGTATCCTCCCGATGGTCGTGGCGATCAGCGGTACCATTCAGGCTTGAGGGTGGCTCGGCTGCGGAAAGATCTTCCTCGAATTCTCCAAAACGATTGGGCTGATAATTCACCATTCCACCCTGGTTGCCATCCACCCGTGTCGCCCCATCCCGATGGAAAATTCGCGCAAATGGACAACGTGGCGCGTTGACCGGAATCTGGTGATGGTTGATCCCCAAACGGTAACGATGGGCATCACCGTAGGAAAACAACCGTCCCTGGAGCATTTTGTCGGGAGAGGTTGAAATACCGGGCACCAGATTGGCAGGGGTGAAGGCAGCCTGTTCCACATCCGCAAAATAATTTTCCGGATTCCTGTTCAATTCCAATACCCCCACCTCCATCAGCGGATAATCGGCATGGGGCCATACCTTGGTCAGATCGAAGGGATTGAGGTGATATGTCTCAGCTTCGCGCTCCGGCATGATCTGCACGCAAAAACGCCACTGGGGAAAATCTCCCCGTTCAATGGCCTCGAAAAGATCCCTCTGGGACGATTCACGATCCTTTGCCACCACCCGGGCCGCCTCTGCATCGGTCCAATTGGCGATCCCCTGCTTGGACTTGAAATGAAATTTCACCCAGAACCGTTCATTGGTCGCATTGATGAAACTGTAGGTATGGCTGCCAAAGCCATGCATCTGACGCAAATTCTGGGGAATCCCCCGGTCGGACATGAGGATGGTCACCTGATGCAACGATTCCGGATGACGGGTCCAAAAATCCCATGCCGCTACATTGGAACGCAGATGGGTCTTGGGGTCGCGTTTCTGGCTATGGATGAAATCGGGAAATTTCAAGGGATCACGCAAGAAAAAAACCGGAGTGTTGTTGCCCACGATATCCCAATTACCCTCTTGCGTGTAGAACTTTACGGCAAACCCCCGGACATCCCGCTCCGCATCGGCCGCACCCCGCTCCCCAGCCACGGTGGAAAAACGGACGAACGCCGGGGTTTCCTTGCCGATTTCGGAAAAAACATTGGCCTTGCTGTAACGGGTCAGATCATGGGTAATCTTCAGTGTACCAAAGGCTCCCGATCCCTTGGCATGCACGACCCGTTCCGGGATGCGCTCGCGGGCAAAGTGGGCCAGTTTTTCAAGCAGCCACCAATCCTGCAACAGTGCGGGTCCCCGGGCACCGGCAGTCATCGTGTTCTGATTGTCGGAGATGGGGTGGCCATTGGCAGCCGTCAAATGGAATTTTTTCATGTTTTCCGTCCTCATGCCTGAAGAAACCGGGTTACAGGGGTACATGAAGGAGATGATACCTTTATTCAATCGAATAATACAATAATATATAGTTATAATATCGATAGCCATATCCTATTATTCAAAGAGATATCATTATGTGTTCACGAGGACACTAACCGGCCCCCCACAGGTGGATGGGTACGAATGGCGTCGGCCAGGGCGTCAATCATTGAGGGAAAAGGAAAAGAGCTGCAGAACACCAGTGCCACCCGGCGACTGGGGACCGGATCGCCGCAGGTGACAAACCGCACCAGTTGGTTTTCCTTGGCCGGGCAGGTCAACGAATGGCACAGAACATTATTAACGAAAGTCACAGGCAACACTGAAACGCCCACCCCGGTCGCCACCATATGCCGGATGATCTCCAGGGAACTCCCCTCGTTGATGTCACCACGTCCCGAAGCAAGGGCCTCCATACGCATGCATTCAGGGCATATTTATAAGGATAAGATCACGGAAACAATTGCCTTCGCCCAACGGGATCAAATCATCCTCAGCCAGGTCCCGTCCCGTCAGATCGCGGCGATCCTGCCAGGGATGACCCGCCGGAACGATGGCCACAAACGGTTCATCATACAATGGGATCACGTCCACGCCATGCTCCTGAAACGGCAGGGCTGCACGATTGAATTTTTTTCCCTGGCGACCACCAGGACATACTTCAATTGATTGAAATTCATGATTCCTCATTCCTGAATGTTAACATTTTCCAGCCAGATCCGCATCATCTCGAACAGACGATCCATATCCACCGGTTTGCTCAAATAATCGTTGGCCCCCGCCTCCAAACATTTTTGTCGATCCTCATGCATCGCCTTGGCCGTCAACGCCAACACCGGGATCCTACGACATGAATCCCGGGCACGAATCCGGCGGATGGCCTCATAGCCGTCCATCACCGGCATCATGATGTCCATCAGGACGATATCCACCGCTGGCCCCTGCTGCAACAGCGTGATCGCCTCGGCACCATTGCCTGCCATGCGCACCTGCAACCCCCTTTTTTCAAGGCTCCGGGTCATGGAAAATACGTTGCGCACATCGTCATCGACCAAAAGAACATTTTTCCCCACCAGCAGATCATCGCGATGAGGCAGCGGATTGGAGGAATCCCCATGCAAGACCTCCGGCGTGTCACGGATCACTCGGTGAAGAAACAGGATGATCTCTTCCCGCAAACGGGCTTCCAGATGCGGCCCCTTGACCACGATGCTGTCGGTATATCCCTGCAAAAGCTCATATTGTGCCCGCGTCAGTTCACGGGCGGAATGGATGATCACCGGCGGCAGGGTTCCCATGGCGCGCATGCGCTCCAACAACTGCGCCCCATCGATATCCGGCAGACCCAGATCCAGGACCATGCAATCAAAAGATCCCGCAGCAAACAGCTCCAATGCCTGCGCACCGTTTTCCGCCTCCACCACCGTGACCGGCACATCCCGGATCAGGTCGATGATCGACCGTCGCATCGCGACATGATCCTCCACCAAGAGCAACCGATGGAGTCGGTCCGTCGAAGTCGGCATCATCCGGTACAAAACTTCAAGGAGGTCGGCATCGGGGACCGGTTTGGCGAGGAATCCCAAGCTCCCCGGTCGCGCCGCCGGCCCGGCTCCCCCCTCCCCCGACACGACATGCACCGGAATGTGGCGGGTCCGCACATCGGCACGCAAGCGAGCCATGACCTCCTCCCCGGGCATATCGGGCAACCCCAGGTCGAGCAGGATGCCTCCAGGCCGGATCTGGACCGCCAAAGCCAACCCTTCTCTGCCGGTCGCCCCGACCACAACCTCGAATTTTCTGCCCTCGGCCAATTGCCGCACCGACCTGGCAAAGACCGGGTCATCCTCAATGATCAACAGACGACGGGTATTCCCAGAAGACACCTCGCCCTGGGGCGAACCACGGGAAAACTCCGTCAACCAAAGATCGGGAATCCCCTCCGACGCATCCGGCGCAGGCGGTGCCGCAACGGGATCCCCCCCCGCAATTTCAGATACCGGAGCGCAGGGAACCCTCAGGGTAAAGGTACTCCCTTGACCGGGTGTGCTGGCAAGTTGGATTTCCCCGTGGATCAATCCCGCCAGTTTGCGGGCAATCGCCAATCCCAGCCCGACCCCCCCCTGCTTCCCGCCATCGTTCGATTTGATTTGCCGAAAGGCATCAAAAATACGCTCCTGCTCTTCCGGGGGAATCCCGCAACCGGTATCGGCAACAGAGATCACCAGATGAGGCACCGTATTCTCGGCCGCTGGTTCCAAACCCATATGCAGGGCAATCCGCCCCTCCCGGGTAAACTTGAAGGCATTGGCCACCAGGTTTTTGACGATCCGCCGAATTTTTTCCTGATCGATCCATAATGGCTCGGTCATCGTTTCATCGACATCGACCTGCCACATCAAACCTTTTTCCTTGGCCAAGGGGGCGAACTGGCGCCGCATTTCGGTTGCGAACGATGCAAACACCGTCTCTTCAAGGCGATGTTCCATCTGGCCCGACTCGATACGGGAAAGATCGAGGATTTCATTGATCATCTCCAACAGTTCACTGCCACTTTGATGGATGACCTCGGCATCCTCCACCTGCTCGGCAACCAGGTGTCCTTCGGTGTTTCTCATGAACTCCCTGGCCAGGATCAAAATACTGTTCAGGGGCGTACGCAATTCATGCGACATGCTGGCGAGGAATTCCGACTTGTAACGGCTGGTCTGTTCAAGATCGGCATGGGCCTGCGCCAACTGTTCGTTGCGGCCCGCCAACAGTTGCGACTGTGCCTCCAAGGCCCTGTTATTGGCCTCCAGCTCATCGTTCTGATTGCGCAACAATTCTTCGGACAGACGAAGATCCTGACTGGTCCTTTCCAACTCCAGATTCATCTGTTCCAGTTCCTGCTGTCCCATCTCCAATTCCACAGTCTGGCGGCGCATTTCCTCCAACAATTCTTCCACATGTTGCACCCGCTCCAGATTGTCCAACGTCAACCCACCCAACAGGGCAATTTCCTCCAACAATTGCCGCTGGATCGGGGAAAACGGATGAGTGGAGACCATGATCACCACCCCCTGGGCATGATCCTGATAGTTCATGGGCAAGGCCAGGAGGGCGACGGGCGGGCTGGTGCCCAACCCGGTCGCCACCGACCACACCGGCTCCGGCGATCCCTCGAAAACCAACACCCTGCGTTCCAGTGCGCAACGACCGACAATCCCCTCACCGAGGGCAAATGAGAGGGACTCGTCATGCCATGGCTGGGTTCGATACGCCGCCACCGAGACATAACGACCCTTTCTTCGATCCAACAGGAAAAAGGCACCCTGAGTCGCGGCAAACAACTCCATCAGTTCCCGCAGCACCGTCCGGGTGAACGCCTCCACCCCCTTGACCGACTGGAATATGCGGCTCAACCGTGCCAAGTGTTCCTTGATCCAGTATTCCTCTTCCACCCGCTGGGCCATGCTGTTGAAGGCACGCCCCACCGTGCCCAGTTCGTCATCGCTGGTCACTCCGACCCGTGCCGACCATTCCCCTTTGGCGATCTTGCCGGCAGTCGCCGAAAGACGTCGCAACGGTGACAACAACAAACCTCCAGAACCCACCGCCAACACCGTGACCGCCAGGAGGGACATCACAAAGGTAATGGCCAGGGAGCGATCCATCACCTCGACGGGTGCCATCACCTCCGTCAGTGAACTGACGCCCACCAGACTGCTGGAAAAACCGGGGAGATCGAGATTGATCCGGGTCCACAGGGCCTTTTCCAGGTCATGAAGCCCACGGTTTTGAAACGATTCCGAAGTGGCAGCACCGGTTTTCGGGAACAATCCCGATTGCCCATCCCCGGAGACCACGGGTTCACCATCCGTCATTTCAATACCATGGCGATCCAGAAACACGATCCGCACACCCTTGCTTCGTCCGCGTTCATCATTCAATATTTTATCGATGGCACGAAAATGGATCTGCGTCGCCAGAAGGCCGATCCGTTTTCCCGCATCGATCACCGGAACCGCCATGAACGCGGAAGGTTCGTCAAACGAGGGGAAATAGGGGGAAAAATCGACCATGACCGGGGTATCATCCGCCTCATCCCGCGCCAGAACACTTCGATATGCCGTGCCAAGACCCGTCTGGGCAAATGGACCCGACTCCAGGGACGTGGCAAAATCGATTTCGTTGCGTACCGCATAAACGATGTGCCCCGTCTGGTCATCCACCATGAACAGGTCATAATAGTCATAATTATCAATTTGTTGACGCATCATGTCATCGTACAGATAATGCAGACGGATAAACAGTTCGGCACCATCCCCGGTTTCGTTGCCGGTGACCTTCAACGCACTATTGGAGTGGACAAACAAACGTTCCTGCCAAAACAGCGCCCTGTTATCCAACAAGGTGATGTAGGCATCCGGCGGCACCCGGTTTCCCTGACGTTTCCGGTATTCTGGCACAAAAGAAAGGTCAAAACGGGCCTTGAGGCGATCACGAAAAACGGCGGTCTCCGATGGTACGGCGGTCTCATGGAAGGAATGCTTGATTTGCGTCAACCATTCCTTCAGGCCACTGCGCAACGAAAGTTCCCGCAATTGTTTCCCGGTCATGTCGAAATATTGTTCCACCTGCATTTTCTTGAACAACAAGGCGGTCGATAACGCCTCTTTCGCCTTGTCCATGAGGACCCGGTCCGCCTGTTCCACGGTCAACCATCCGGTCGCCAGAAGCGGTAGAATGGCGATCAGGAAAAAAAGAATTGCCAGTTTGCTTTTAAACGAAAGTGATTCCAACCACGTCATGGATCCCCCCTGAACAAACGAACACGTCATGACACGGTACATCCCCATCGGGAGATTGAGCCATGGAAAAAGAGAAAATCATGAACCCATTGCCCGGTATCCTGGTCGTCGATGATCAACCCGCCAACCTGCGGGCCATGCAGCGTCTGCTCCAGGGAATCCCGGCAACCGTGACCCTGGCCAAAGGGGGGGAACCGGCACTGGCCCTGTGCATGCAACATCAGTTCGCCCTGGCCCTGATCGATGTCCACATGCCGGACATGAGCGGTTTCGAACTGGCCGACTATCTGCGGGGGGCGGAACGGACCCGGAACATCCCTTTGATATTCATCACCGCGGCCCTGACCGATGAACGCCATACCTTGCGCGGCTATCAAACGGGTGCGGTCGATTACATCCAAAAACCGATCGACGACCGGATTTTGCGCTCCAAAGTCGAAGTGTTTCTTGAATTGCACAATGCCCGGGAAGAATTACGCCGTCACCGGGATCATCTGAGCCAACGGGTTGCGGAACGAACCGCCTCGCTGGAGCAGGCGCAAACCAAACTGCATGCATTGAATCGACATCTCATCCGGGTGCGCGAGGAAGAACGACGCCATATCGCACAAGCGATGCATGATGAGATGGGCAACACCCTGGCGCAACAAAAAATGACCATCGAATGGTTGCAGCTCAACCATTTCGATCATGATCGCCTGTGGCAGGAACTGGAACGGCTCAAACATCAGGTAGAAGATGCCATTGCCAAGGTCCGGCACCTGACCCTGATGATGCGCCCACCCATTCTGGATCAGTGCGGTCTGGCAGCGGCACTTGAATGGCAGGCGGCGGAGTTCGAGAAAACCAGTGGCATCCCCTGCCTGGTCGAAACCGGGATGGGAGAGACGATCCTGGATGAAGATGGCAAGATCGCCCTGTTTCGCATCCTTCAGGAATCTTTGACCAATGTCAGCCGCCATGCCCGGGCCACCGAAGTGCGCATCGATCTGACCCGGGATTCCGATTGTGTCCGGCTGGTGATCGAAGACAACGGTCGCGGCATCGCCGATGACATTCTCACCGATCCCCTTGGCAACCTGGGATTACGCGGGATGGAGGAGCGCGCCTGTCAGAATGGTGGTGAGCTCCATATCGAATCTTCCAGGCAAGGGACACGGATCACCGCCAACATGCCCATCAGCCACACGATGGTGACGGAGAAAACACCATGATTCGCATCCTGCTGGCAGACGATCATTCCATCTTTCGTGAAGGACTCAAGCGGATTCTTGCTGAACGGCAGGACATGGTCATCGCCGGAGAGGTCGAAAACGGTGATGAGGTCGTCATCCGGTTGCAGGCCGAACCCTGGGATCTTTTGTTGCTTGATGTTTCAATGCCCGGAAAAAACACGCTGGAACTGGTGACCCTCATCCATCAACAGTGGCCCGCATTGCCCATTCTGATTCTGACCATGCATCGTGACCGGGAGTTGGCCATCCGCTTCATCCGTGCCGGGGCCAGGGGATTTCTCACCAAGGATTGCGGCCTGGAGCAACTGCTGCATGGCATCGGCAGAGTCGCCATGGGCAACCGGTACATTGATGAGGAAATGGCTGATGACCTCATGGAACACATCGCCAACAACAACGGCGACACCCCACCCCATTCCTTGTTATCCAACCGCGAATTCACCGTCCTGTGTCGCATCGCCAGCGGACAAACCGTCACCCGGATCGCGGCGGACCTTTCCCTGAGCATTTCGGCCATCAGTTCCTATCGCAACCGGCTGTTGACCAAACTTGGTTTGGAAAACAACGCCCAACTGACCCACTATGCCTTGAAAAACAATCTGGTCAAATAAACAAATCGGCCCCGTCATCCCATACACAAAAAAAACTCAAAAACTGGATTGACCCGCAGAGATCGTTCACCATTCAATCATTCCCGTGAAGAGACTCAACCAACCCGATGTCTCTTTCCCCCCTGCCACGAACTCACGAAAAAAGAATCTCTTTTCGGACACTCAGCGCCTCCCTGTGGGATTCTTGCAGATGTTCCATGGTACCGTGAAGGGCCAGTTCCAGTACGTTGACCAGGGATTCGCCGGTCAGAACGGAAGGCATCAGGACATAATCGGCACCGTCAGCATAGAGCGATTGCGCCTGCGTCAGATTCTCGGCGGTCATGATGCAGCGGGCGTGGGGACACAACTCTTTGAGCATGCGCAACAGTTTAAGGTTGCTCACCCCTTTGAGCACGCTGTCGGGAACGGTGCAGAGCGCCACCCGGGCATGTTCAATCTCCACATGGCGCATGGTATCGGAATGTCCAATATCGCCGTAGATGCAGGGGATGCCACGTTCCGACAAGCGCTGGTGAACCAAGGGATTGAAATCCACCACCAAAACTTCTTCCAGCAGGTGTTGATGGGTCCGTTCCAACTCTGCCACCAAGGCGCTGGCAATACGAAAGAACCCCAGGATGACAATCGGATGCTCCTTGCGATGAAGGATCTCATCCAGGGCATCTCCAATATCCCTGACCCCCATGGTCACCAGTAATTTTCCCGCCCGCTGTTGCAACACATGACTCCATCCCACCAGATAGGTCGAAGCGACCGCCATGAATGAAAAAGCCCACAAGACCGGAGCCATCACTTCCGCACTGATGTGACCGAAGGTGATCCCCAAAGAAAGGATCACCAGCGCGAATTCACTGATCTGGGTCAGGTTGATGGCAGTCGTCAAACTGGTCCGATGCCCCGCCCGCAACAGATGCAATACCGTGAACACCCCCAACACGCGGGACAGGATCAACCCGACGATGATCATCAGTGCCACCCCCAACACCGGTATTTCCGGCAGAGGGATCTGCATCCCGAGGGCAACGAAGAAGAGCGTGATGAAAAAGTCGCGGATGGAGATCACTTTGGCGATCACATCCAGGTTGTAGGGAAATGTGGCCAAACTCACCCCGGCGATCAGCGCCCCCATTTCCATGGACAGCCCCACCTGCGGATGCGCTGCCACCAGACTGACCAGAAAACACCATCCCATCGACAGGATCAACATCAACTCCGGGACTTTGGCCCCGAAACGGAACACCCGGGGCAGAATGAAACGGCTGACCAGGAGGGCCGATACCACCAGAGAGGCCCCTGAACCGAAGGTTCGCAGGATTCCACTGAGTTGCGGATTGGAAAAGTTGGGCTGGACCGCCAGGAGGATAATGGCCCAAAGATCCTGGAACACCAGGATGCCGACGGTAATCCGTCCCGGAAGGGTATCGAGTTCTTTCTTGTCGTAGAGCAGCTTCACCACCACCATGGTACTGCTGATGCCGATGGCGATGGCGCTGTAAAATGCGGCATAGCCCCCACCCGGTCCCAAACCAAAGAATGCCAACAGGTGGAAAAACCCCAGGCCCGCCAAAACGGAAATCGGAAACTGCAATGCCCCGGTGAGCAGTACCAACCGCCCGGAGGACAACATGCGCTTGAGATCGATCTCCAAGCCAATCATGAACAGCAGCAGAATCAACCCAATCTCCGCCACCGTCAAAATTTGCTCCTGATTGGTGATCAACCCGAAACCAACGGGTCCGATAATGATCCCGGAGATGAGGTAACCCAGGATCAAAGGTTGGTGCAACACCTTCATGAAGAGGCCAACCACACTGGCGACCACCATGGAAAGTGCGATATTGTGGATGACCACATGGCCGCCACCATCGTCGCCAGCCCAGGCTTCGTGCGGCAATCCCGCCCCCAGCAGTGCCAGCGCCAATGCAATCCTGAATGTTCCAACTCCCATGGTTGGAATACCACGCGATTTTTTCCTTCCCCCCTCCCCGAAAAACAACATGCCTTAGAATCACCCTTTCAAAGTCTCTTACCAGTTGAAATTAATAAAAAACTGACTCAAAAAAAATCCCGCTTCCGCGGGAATGACTGGGATTGCCCACAGGATCCTGATGTGCCTTCAATCCTGCATCCCCCTGGAGGGTTTGGGAACAAGCCCCTTTTCCCAAACCCATCCATGAGGACTGCAACCACAAAACCACACGCAACAATGATGCACCAAAGCGTCTTATTGCGCCAATTTCATGATCAGATAATCCTGTGCCGCCAGAGTCGATTGAAACGCATATCCCGCCCCCTTGAGGGAAGAATTTTTGGTAAATACCACGGAGACCATCCCCGGACCTTGCGTGACATCCTTGATTGCCCAGGTTTCGGTCCCATCCTGACTGCTCGTATCGGTCGTGGTCGTCGTGGAAGTGGTCCCGGAAGTCCGCTCACTCAAATCCTTGGACAAAACCGTCTTCAGGTCGGTACTTTCAGCCATGTTCGACGAGGCGAGATTGAAATAGCGTTTGTTGCCGTTGGAAAATTCATGCTCATTGGTTTCCGTGACGGGGGTATAACCACCTGAAGCATTCGATACCGTCAATTTATCGACTCGGACCGAATCGTCGTAAACCACCAGTTCGAAACCGACATATCCTTGCAGAGAGATCGGATTGTTCTTGTCCGACCAGATGGTAGAATCGGTGATCAGCTTCAGGTTGGTCCGATCATTGGACAGTTGGGTGTAGGCCCCGACACTGCCAGAAAGTTCGGCGGTCATCTCCTGGTCGGTATAGCCAATCCCATAAAGTTCCCAGGTCTTGCGTGTGCTGCCGGCGGCCAGACTGCGATACAACTCGTTGAAAATGATGTTACCGCTGTCGCTGCCCCGACTCCAGGTACCATAGACCGTCCCCAGATTCAGGCTGTTCTGCCAGGTACTGTTGGCAAACTTGATGGAAAATTTGCTGTCACTGATCGTCCCCTGATCCTGGTCCACCGTCGCCTTCAACACCAGGGAGGAAATTTCCGAAGCGGGAATGGTCACGCTTTCCGTGGTGGTCGCATCAGGCGTGAAGGTGGCGGTGTTGCTGGTAGAACTTTCCAACAGTTCAATATTGATCTGCCCTTGATTCCTGCCACTGGAACCAATTTTTGACACCATGCTCACCGTGGCACCCTTGAAGGTCACCGTCAGCGTTCCCGTCACTGCCACATTCCGGGTCGTCGTAGCGGCAGTACCCGTCGTCGTACCGGTCGTACCCGTCGAAGTTGTCGGAGAAGTAACCTGGGTCACGATCCCAATCCCGGGAAAGGTAATGGTACCGTCCACCAATGGATGGTTGTCAGGATCATAATACTGGAAGGTATTTTCGGTCGTACTGGTCGTCGTCTCGGTGGTTTTATAATACACTGTGAACGCTGCGGTACCCGGTGCATTGATGGCACTGCTGGTCGTGGTGGTCGTCGTCCCCGGGGTATTGCTCGAAGACGATTGCGTCGGGGTCAACGTCAGACTCCAATTTTCGGTCTGATTCTGGATGGTCCCCCGCAGATGATTGGTGGCAAAGCGTTCAGGGACCAGAAAACCCGCGATGCTGTCCTGCTCAACCCAATTGGATTTCTTATAACGAAAAATCCCGGCATCTTTGAAATAGTTTTCCAATCCCTTGGTCGCGACCGATTCCCCAGCCACCTGGGAATCCCTGGCAAACCCCTGCCCATGGCCATCAGTCTTGAAAAACCGTGAATAATCGGGACCGGAGGGAAAATGAATTTGCGCCGCTGATCGGGCTTGCGCCGATATGGTAATCCCATTGCTGGGATTGCCGTCTTCATCGAGCGTTTGCAGAAAACGGGAAAGGTTCACCACCTCATCGTGGTCCACATAGCCGCCACTGACCAAATCAATGGGGGTGATCACCCCTCGGGCCGAAGTGGATCCCAGAGGCAATCCTCCGAGATAGAAGGAGATGCTCTCCCCGCTGACATAGGTGAACTGCCCCTTGGCATCCGTGGCACCCGAATCGTTACCGCTGGTACGGTAGTTCAATCCGTCGGTGGGACCGTCAAGAAATTTGCCCACCAACACTTCAGCCGGAGCGCTGGTCGCCGTTGACGAAGAACCCGAATCGCCACCGCCTCCACATCCACCTGCCAGCGTAGAAAGACACAGCAGGCTGACCAGGGAAAGGACGCGCCCATTATTTTTGCGTTTCATTGCCATTCCAATCCTCTTGACTCCAAGATTGACATCGCTACGGGCAAATCAACACCGAAGCTCGGAAGGCAATTAAGCAAATATCATACCATAATAAAAAAATCCCTGCATCCATCCCGTCTCGCCACCCACATGTTCGGCAATTTGGCGATTAATTCAAAGACATCAAAGAAAAGCTTCTGGAATAAAACTACTTTCCTGATAGTCGCAACCACTCTGACTGGTCAATACCGATCCGTGACCAGTGCGATGTCAAGTTGTGGAGTTCATGTTGGACCCGCTCCGGGCGCAACTCCCCGATCCAACGCCACCTATTATTATTTTGTTCAATAAAGACGAAACCATCATTATCCCCCTGTGCCGAAATCTGTCCATTTCGCGGGTCGAATGCCAGCACCCGTACATGTTCAAAACGCGGCTCCAACATGAATGCGACCTGATGATCGGTATCATCGCACACCAAGATCAAGTTGAACTTATCCTTGATTCCAGAATTCGTGGGGGAAATCGATCCCACATGTCGCAACTCCAAGAATGCCATTCTGGTCGAACCTTGGAGGCGAATCGTGTCGCAGGCGGGCGTCACACACAGCAGATATTGATCCGCAGGGTCTTGCGGATCCCGCTCAATGGTTTTCAGGATCGTCCCGAACCCCAATGAGGGGAGCCAACCGTCCCGTGTATGATTGCGTCCATAGCGCTCCCGCTTATTATGGCACATTCGCGCAAAACGTGCTTCCATCATGACGCTATCGGCATCGCTTTGATGCAAACAATACGAAATCCGCTTTCGCTTCTCGGCTTTGATCTGAAAATCCCCCCCCTTCTCCCCAGCACCGCCAACCCGGAACAATCCCTTGATCAGTTCTTCGGTGGATTGCACGTTCTTTGTCTTGATCCCGGTGTCATCACGGAAACGGGACTGGACACCACACCATTTCTCCAATGCATCAACGCCCAAATAGGTGTCCGTCACCCCCGCAGCACTGACCACCCCGTCAAACTCGGCGAGCAGAAGCTTCCTCATCATTTCCGCCACGTCGCCGGGTGGATCGCTGATCGCCCGGTTGGCGATGTAGGCCCTGTCCAGATCGGCACTGAAGTCGGACAGCACATAATGGACGTTCTCCCGGATCGCAGCGACCGCTGCCACCGAAAAAGCGGGAAGCATGCCATCAATGATATACGTGAAAGCATGAACCAGGAAACCGGGCAACCCCTCCTCTGAAATTCCCGGGGTGGTGCCGCGATCCTTTTTCACAATGGCGATCAGGTAATGTGGTCCCTTGATGTAAGGACCAATCCCATCCCAATGCTCAAAAGTGCCGACTTCAGAATTAATTCCCGAGGCTTCCAATATGCCACGCAATCCACTGGAGATCGTGTCCCTTGAGGGATCATCCTGAACCGGGTCACCTGTGTACACGCAAATCAATCGCAGGCGCCCCTTGTTGGATTGATCTTTCCGAAGGAGCTTGACGATGATTTGCTGGGAAGCCCGATCAACCCCTGTTTTATCCTCATGGAGCTTCCAGTCCACGATGACCACATCGGCATGCAGGGAGAATTCCACAGCCCTATTCACGAACCCGGGGATATCCGCGGCACACCCTTCCATATGGGGGAGCATCATCCCACAGACGATTCCGTGCTTTGCGAATGCCTCGCTCATGGACCGGAGGTCGAGTTGGTGATCCCCTTTCACATCGTCACCGTTGCCGTTCCCGGCACGATCATTCCGACCGCTCCCCCCTGAATCTTCCCCTTCATCCATTATAATCCCATCATCGTCCACCCGCTCCCCGAAACCATCGTCATCGGGAATGGCGGCCTGTTGGGAAAAATGTTCGTGGGAATGTTCCCCGCCTTGATTCGACGCGGATTTGAATGGCGGTTCAGTACTGAGAACCGCCTCATTATCGATCACGACAGCAGTCCTTATGAATGCTTTGGCCGCCCTTTCCAGGTGCTCACGCCAATGTTGTTCCGGCTGGGTTGTCATGCCCCTCCCCCTTGATCGTCCCCGTCCTGATCGTTCCCGAGCGGCGCGATCCTGAACACCGGTTCCACCGCCTCCCCAATGGTGATCAACTCCAAGCTCAAATCCTCCCCCAGCAGCGCCTGCCGGGAAACGGAGAGTCCCATTCCCCGCCCACCGGGTCGACTCGACCATCCGAAGTCGAAAATATGGGGTGCATCGAACCGGGAAATGCCCGGGCCGGTATTCCGTACCAGAAACCCGTGATCGTCCGCATCCAGGGTGATCACCTTCACCCCGGTTACCGAACGCTGCACCCAGTAAATGGCGTTGTCCACCAGGTTGGTCATGGCACCGAGCAAAGAGGAACTCCGACACCTGATGCGCTGGGCCTCGAAGGCCGATGTGGTCTGCAAAGCAACCCCCGTCCCTTCCAATTGAGTGCCGAAGATCCTCCTGAGGTACCGATGGATATCGCTCCCCGGCACCTCGACACTTCGCCGCGTCATGCGACGGCCCAGGGGGTCGAGCAGCATCAGATATCCATCCAGGTACTCGAAGGATTCCCGGAGCCGCTTGTAGACACTCATCAAGCCCGGGGTCTTGTCCGCCCAGGGTTTCAAGTCGCGCATGCCACTGCGGAGGCCCGCAGCCGCCCGTTCGAACTCATGTCCGAGAATGCCGACCGTCATCCCGATCTGAACGAATTGCGCTTCGAACTCCCGTTGATCCTCCAACTGGGCGAGTCGATTCCCCAGTACATCCGCGCCGTGATCCATGGCCCTGCCGGTCCGGATGCTCTCGGTGATCTCCTCCAACTGCCCACGGATATCGTTGAGCACCTTGACGTGTCCGTCGCGCATCTCGACCAAGCGTTTCTCAACCTCCATGAGCCGTGTCTCGATACGGTCCGGATGCACCACCGTATCGCGGGTGAAGTCGGCGATCAGATTTTCCAGATCCTGTGAGATTCCCCTGGTCTCCCGGTTCATCAGCTTTTTCAGTTCCGTCCGGAACGCTTCCGCCGTTCTCTCGGTTTTCCGCCGGTACTGCATCGCCTCTTTCCGAACCGACTCCCGTCCACTGCCGAGCATGTTCAATGCGACGATGCGACGTTGATCGGTATCCACCCGGTCACGCGCCAACCTGGAGATGGCCTCCCCGATCCCCTGCTCCAACATCCCAACGGTATCCGCCCGAATGCCGGGCATGAGGCGCTGGTGGACCTCCCACTCCTTCTCCTGACGGCCCAGGGCCAAACGGGCCGGCTTGATCAGGGTGAGATCCCGGTTGAATGCTCCGATCCCGGCCAGGAATTCACGCTCCAAAGCGAACAGGGCATCGAGGAACTCCCCGGAATCACTGAGTTCAGACACAACCTTCAGACGGGCGGTGAAATGATCATGCAATGTGCGGGCGCGCTGGTGGAACCCCCCACCTTCCGCTTCTTTGCGGAATGCTCGGAGTGCCTGAATGAACTCCTTGCGGCGCTCATCCGCCCGCCTTTTCCTGGCCTGGAGTTGCGCATGCCCCTCCTCCAACAGGGTCCGCTTTTCACGGAACTCATCACCCTCGTTGGAACCCTCACGGAAAAAACGAATGGCGGTCTCCCTGAAGAGATTGACAAGGACTTCACGGAAATCCCGGAACGCCAAGTTCTCCCGAAATCCCTCCCGTCCCGCCTTTTCGTTCAAGGCGTGATTATGATCATGACGGAGGTCCACGTACCCGATCATGCGACGGTAGGAGTAGAACCAGTCCTTTGCCGCCAACGTTCGACGATGTTCAATACCCAGGAAGTCGTGATCCCAGGTACCGTAGGGGAGGACCCGGATGCCGTCCCTGTACACATAGAGACCTCCCAACGCATTCAACCGTTGCCGCATGACCGCGTGATCGGTAGCGTTCAATGCGCTTTCGCCAAGCTCACCCATCAGTACACCGAGCCGGAATTTGAATGGTCCACAGCGAATGGGGCGCCCTTTGCCCCCGGTCCAGGAACAGGTCATCTCACGGGGTTCATTCTGGTAGAAGCGGATACTCCCATGAAATTGTCCATATTCGTCAAACGCCCCCTCGATGAGATGATCCGTCAGGGTGAATGCACTGTGGTCGAAGAAATTCTTCCCCCCGATCAGTTCAACCACCTCACCATCCAATCCGTGGTCCCGGAATTCGGTGACCAGGACTTGGCGATGCTCACGGTCCATGGAATTGGCGAAACCGAGTAGAATCTGCTGAAGCTTGGATTCGATCCCGTCGCCGCTTTTGCCACCATCGGACCGATGATCGATATCGAGATCGAGTTCAGGGGCCACGGGAAGGCAGAAAAACCAGGTGCCATGGCCGTCACCGGAAAGCGTGAGCGGCTTTTCGCGATGATTGTTCAGCGTGACATCCAGCTTGGAGGGGTCAATCCGGGCAGCGGTATCAAGACTTGCGAAGAGGGTGTCCACCGCACCCGTGGGGAGCTGACCGCTGAGCCCCCGGATATTCTCCCGCAGCTCCCCGATCATCCGCCCCAACGCGACACGATCCGGGAGCGATCCGCCGGGGAATTCGTGAATGGGGATGAGGACTTCATCCAGATCGATGCCGGGCTGCTCGAACACACCCCAATGCACGAGAACGGCCACGAGATCATCGTGGCCGTCGGGACGGATGGCACGTGTCAACATCAAGGTAATGGGGGCGATCACCGCGACGGCGAGGCGACCGATCCCTTTCTCCCCCATGACCACACGGCTTTCGAGACCCTCAGGTCCGGTCCAGACATCTCCAATGGACGCATTGACCTTCAATTTGCACTCGGTGCCGAGGGTGAGCCACCGGCTCTCCACCTCCTCCCGGGTCATGCCCAACCCGTCATCCCGCAGGATGAGGACGCGTTGTTTGCGGTGGTAATCCACCTCCACCCGACGCGCATAGGCATCATGGGCGTTCTTGAACAGCTCGTGGATCGCGGTTGGGATGCCAGCGATCTGCTGACGCCCCAACATGTCCACCGTTCTCGCCCTGACCCGTAGTCCGGCCATCGTCACCTATCCCCGTTCGGTTCCACCACGTATTCGTGCCACGATTGCCCGAACCACACCCTCCGCGGATTCGTGCTCCCAGAATGCGAGCACATCCCAACTCCCGTCACGGAGAATCCCCCGTACCCGGATATCCCGTACCCGGTTCCCTTCGAGCTTCGCCCGCCACCAGTCGGCGTTGGCCTTGGGAACCGTCCCGTGTACCGGGCAGCCATGCCAGAAACAGCCATCAATGAACACCGCGACCCTCTTGCCGGGGAAGGCGATATCGATGGTTGCACGACCGATATCCACATCCCCCGGTCGATACTGAACCCTGTAACGGAGGCCACGTGCAAACAAAAACTGACGAATGGCGATCTCGGGGCCCGTGTTCCGGCTACCCACTTTGCGCATCACGCTGGAAACCGTGGGCGAAGAGGCTGGGGGACGGCTCATGGGTTGGGATCACTCCGTATGCATCGGTTCCCGTGCAGCACCCAACGCAGTGGCGATGGGATCAGCGAGCGCCTTCATCATCAACGGTGGAACGGCATTCCCGATTTGGGTGGCGATTTGTTGGAGATTCCCAGCGAAGCGGTAGTCCCGGTTGAAGGTCTGCAAGCAAGCGGCCTCCCTCGCGGTGATGGCACGGTCCTCTTCTGGATGCGCGAAGCGGCCACGGGTCAGATCGGTACACCCGGTTGTGATCGTTGGCGCGGGTTCATCCCAGGCCAGCCGACCATAAGTATCCGGGAATTCGCCCCGGTCCAACCCCCGATGGCATTTGAGTTGAAGCGCCTCCGGGATATCACTGCGGCGGCCACCGTTTTTCGGAACGTGCTTCAAACGTTCCAGCGTGATCGGGGCATGTTTCCTTGCGATATGGAGTGGGTCCACACAAGAGGGCGGTCGCCCAATCGGAGGGGGGGGCAGGTCACTGATCCAATCCCTGACGGAGGTCGACTTCCCGCGTGACAGCTTCGCGAAATCAACCGGGGCCACGGAGCCATCCCGACAGGCGAACATGATCGTGCGTTTTCGACGCTGGGGAACCCCGAGATCGACCGCATTGATCACTACCGGATCGTTTGGCGTGTACCCCAACCGTTGGAGCGCACTCTTGAAATTGGGGAGAACCTCGGTCTTCCCCAACCCGGGCACGTTTTCAACGAAGATCGCCCTGGGCAGAAGGGTCTCAATGATGGGTATGGTCATGAGCAACAATTGCGCCCGTTCGTCGCTGCCGAAGCGCTTACGATTCTGGGTGCTGAATGGCTGACATGGGGCACAGATGGCGAGCAGGTCGAGTTCACCCATCACACACTTTTTCAGCACCGCGGGATCGAGATCTGCGATGTCCCCGTGCAACAGCTTGACTTCAGGGTGATTCATGCGATATGTCTGGCATGCGACGTCGTCCACATCCACCGCTGCCAAAACACGGAATCCCGCTTCTTTGAGTCCACTGGTCACAGCACCGGACCCACAAAAGAGATCAATGGCCGTCAGGCTGCGGATTGGCCGGTCAGTACGGTTTCGTTGAGTGTATTCGGATCCATGGGTCATCATCTGAAAAATAAGCGTATCCCGCTTTACAAAAGTTCTAACCAACATCTCACATGGAGCACTCAGCCCCGGGTCAAGTGTATACACCGGCGCTCCGCTCCCGATGATTATACATCACCACATGCTCCCTTTTCCATGGTTATCACTTCTCAAGCGCGATCATCAGCATGGAGTTCCCCTATTCGGATCTGATTCATAAGGTGCAAATGCATCAACCCGACCTGCTGGCGCTCTACGCCTTTGGCAGCCGCATCTCCGGCGGCAGCGCCCCGGACAGTGATCTGGATCTGGCGCTGCTCGTGCCCGGAAAAGCGGATCCGGTCGCTTTGTGGCACTTGGCAAGCGACCTCGCCGATATCGCCGGATGCCCGGTAGACCTGCTGGATTTACGTGCGGCGAGCACGGTGATGCAGTATCGGATCATCACCACCGGGCAGCGGTTGTGGGCGCGTGACGCCCGGGCGGCCCTCTACGAAAGCTTCATCCTCAGCGAAAAGACCGCCCTGGACGAAGCCCGCGCACCACTTCTGGCGATCATCGCAAAGGAGGGAATCATCCATGGTCGATGATGTGCTGCTCAACAAATCGGCCACCATTGAGCGTTGTGTGGCCCGTGCCCATGAGGAGTATCACAAAAGCCCGGAAACCTTTGCTCAGGATTTCACCCGCCAGGACGCCGCCATCCTCAATATCCAACGCGCCTGTGAGGCAGCTCTGGATATGGGGCAACATCTGATCCGCCGGGAACGCCTGGGAATCCCCCAAGGCGCACGCAACGTTTTTGACCTGCTGGCCCGAGGCGGCTGGATCCCGGCCAAACTGGCCGATGCCCTCAAACGCATGGTGGGCTTTCGCAACATCGCCGTACATGACTACCAAACCCTGCAACTCCCCATCACCGTTTCCATCATTACCCAACACCTGGATGAGTTGCTGGTGTTCACCCAAACCATCCTGAAACACAATGAAAACCCGGGACACCGCCCATGACCTGAAATCCTCGACCGGCATGTGCAACAGGTGATCCAAAGCAAAAAAAAGGGGACCCCCTCTTGAGAGGAGCCCCCTTTTGATCCAGAATCATCGCCCCCGCGTCTACCTGCCGGCCGACAATTCAATATTGTCAAAGGCCATGTCGCCACCGCGATTGATCAAAACCAGACCATCGAATCCCTGGTTGATGGCAACATCACGGGTTTGCAAAATGTTGCGACCATCCAACCCCACCGTCATCGTGCCATTGTCGGTCCGTTTCCAGGTCAGTTCGTGATTCAAACCATCCCCCAGTCCATTCCCGGGGATCATGGCAACCGACTCTGGATGTCGGCTCTCATGATAACGAACAATTTCCACGGTCTTGTCCCGATTGGGATCGGCATTCATCAACAACCGATACCCGGAACGAAGCTCCTGCCCGAGGAACAAGCCCACCTCTCCCTGCCCCAGGGCCGAATCGGCACGGAACAAAAATCGCAGATGAAATGTATTTTCTGTTGAAATCGGAACACGGATGATGGCAATCCCCTTGCCGTCTTTCTGGCCGTCGCTTCCCCGTCCCCCCTTCGCAGTTTGCGAACCAGCCCCCTGCCCGGGAAACTTACCGTCGGCCAACAAACCGACAATCCCCATGACCATCTTCATGTCGGCATCCTGCTTCCCTTGATTCTCCGCCCCGACCGTCCCTCCCCCTTCCTGCATTGGCAATGCCTCAGCGCTCGCCATCGATGAAAACAACGCGCCCGATGCATCCACATGGAAATTTCCCGTCACCACCGTCCAGGACGGATTGACCTCATAATCACCATCATCGAACCGATCCCTCAGCAAAAACCTGGCCACGCCCCCCCGGGCCTGATTCAAAATTCGATCAAGTTTGTTCAAAAATTCAGGTTTTGCCGCCCGAGTGCGCCTCCCCTCTTCCAGTACCTGCCGCAATTCGTCGAGCAGTTTTTCCTCATCAGCCCATGCCATGCCCGATACACACAGCATGGATGCGATGAGCATCCCGCAGGTCCCTTTGAGCAAGCGCACCTTCATTGATCCATCCTTATTCACGGTTAACGCCCTTCAATGCTTTTTCCCATCGGCGGTTGGATCGGGTTCCGGATTATCGAAAATACGGAAATAATTCTCCATATACCATTTTGTGATCTCTTCCATCCGTCGTCCATGGTTTTCGCGAATGATGGCGGAGGCAACCGCCCGACGTTCAAATTCCTTATCGTCGATGCGCCCACTGTTCAACTCCCGCCGATCCTGTTGCTCCAGTTGGCGCAAACGGGAAAAGATCGAATTCTTTGGACCGTAAACCGAATGGATTTGTTTCATGGCATCATAGATGGTCAATCCTGCTTCGGGTGGCAGGGGTTCTTCGGGAGCCGCTTCCTTCATGGTCACGACGAATTGATCCGTGGCGATGGGTGGCTTCTCGACACGAACCCCCCTGATAAAATAATCGGAGGCGTCGATCCAATCCACCGAGGGGGGGGGTTGGTCCACACCAGGCTCAGAAGGATCGGGTTGGACAGCCCGTTTCTGGCTGGGAGATCGGGTATAAAAATCCTGGAGGGAAATCCATGTGTCTGGCAACCGGCTCTGTCCCACCTTGGCCTCCCGCGTGATGAAGCAATTCCATCAATGTCAACTAGCCTTTTCATCGACCGCAGAAGAGACGAACATGAGCGAATCCATACGTTCGAGAATCGAAATCCTTGTGGCCGAAAAGATCGCCTCCAACCTTTGACAAGGAAGACCCCCTGGATCAGGATCGCCCAGAACAGGGTCGTTCGTCTACTCGCATGAGGTATCGGCTCCATGGGCAAAAGAAAAAATGCCGCCCCTTCCCGGCGACATCCCATTTCAAGGAAGAACCTACCCGCTCATGGCACCCCGCCCCTGGACCGGTCGGGCATCGTTTCCCCGGAACGATGGTTCCAACAGGCCGTCGAACTCCATGGATCGGGCAACTTGACCGAAGCAGCCCGATCCTACCAACTCGTACTACGCCATGTCCCTGATCATACCGAGGCGATGAACAATCTGGGGATGATTCTTCACGATCAGGGACAGTGGAGTCAGGCCATCGCCCTGTACCGCCATGCACTGACCCTCAAACCCGGATTTGCCGAGGTGATGAACAACCTGGGCACTGTATTGCATCAACAAGGCGTCCATGAAGAAGCCCACGATCTGTTCCGTGCAGCCCTTCAGATCCGCCCCGAATATGTTGCGGCCCGTTTCAACCTTGCCTTGCTGTTGCGGGATATGAAGCGACCCGGGGAAGCCCTGGCCCAACTATCCCATGCCATGCAACACCAACCTCACCACCCCGAAATCCGGTTTCTTCTGGGATCGCTCTGCCAACAATTGAACCAACGTGCCCAAGCCATCCAACATTATCAATCACTCCTCACGCTGCACCCCCATCACCCCCGGGCCCACAACAATCTCGGCCAGCTTCATCTTGAATCGGGTCACACCCGTGAAGCCATCGACCACCTTGAAAAGGCGGTTGACCTCCAACCCAACCTTCCCGAAGCCTGGAACAACCTGGGCATCGCCTGGGATCTCCATGGCGAAAGAGACCGGGCACTGGCGTATTGCAACCGGGCATTGCAGTTGAACCCCAACCTTTCCGAAGCATACAACACCTGCGGCAACATTCTGCAAAAACAGGGAAAATACAATCAGGCCAAGGAACAGTATCAGGAAGCCCTGCGGCTCAGACCCGACTTCGTCGAAGCGTATTGCAACCTGGGGGGCTGCCTGCATCAACTGGGTCGATTGGACGAGGCACTGGCAATGCTGGAACACGCCCTTTCCCTGTGTCCCGATCATCCATCGTCCCATTACAATGAAAGTTTGATCCGGCTGTTGCAGGGCGATTTCGCCTTGGGTTGGAAAAAGTTTGAATGGCGCTGGCAATCCAGGGATTTCAGGGCTCACGGACACGCACAACCCTTGTGGGATGGCACCCCTCAACCGAACTCCTCCATTCTGATTCATTGTGAGCAGGGATTCGGTGACAGCATTCAATTCATCCGCTATCTCCCCCGGGTCAGGACACAGGTCAAACAGATCATCCTTTTGTGCCCGGAACCCCTGGTACGTTTGTTTCGTTCCCTGCCGGGGATCGACATCCTGATTTCCCGATCCGACTCAATCCCCCCCTGTGATTGCCAAGCCCCGTTGATGAGCCTCCCATATCTGTTGCAGACGACCCCCGGTACCATCCCATGCCCCATCCCTTATCTCCATGCCGATCCCGCTTTGATGCAGTCGTTTCATGACCGGATGGGCAGCCGGGACCGCCTGAGGATCGGCCTTGCCTGGCGTGGCAATCCCCGGCAAAAAAATGATGGCAACCGTTCCATGGACTTCAAAACCATGGCCCGGCTGTTCAACACCCCCGGATGTACCTTCTTCAACCTGCAAAAGGAGGCCGATGCAAATGATCGTCTTCTTTTTGCGGAGGGCAATCATACCTTTGATTTCACCGATGAACTGATCGACTTTGCTGCAACGGCAGCCCTGATCACCCATTTGGACCTGATCATCTCGGTCGATACCTCCGTCATCCACCTTGCCGGTGCCCTGGGACGACCCGGTTGGGTCCTGTTGACGGCGGTACCCGACTGGCGGTGGTTGCTCAAACGTCCCGATTCCCCTTGGTATCCAAGCTTGCGACTCATTCGCCAAACCGCTACGGGCGACTGGGAAGGGGTCATCAATACCGTCGAGGAAAAACTGAAGTCCGTCCTGTCCGGAAACGCCACATTGATTGATCCTTGATCACCCTTGTCCATTTTCAAGGCATTCCACTTGCGCCTGCTGCACTCAATTTAATCATGTTGCCATGTTTTCATGCACAATCAGTACACCCCTTCTGCTGCAACCCGTTGTTTTATCAAACAGTACCCATCTGGCCTGTTCCTTGCCGACGGTTGACGGATCAAAAGGGTTCCGACTCCTGTTCCCAAGGTACGAACAAGAGACGGATGGATATACACGGTAAACCTGTTTTTTTCCAAAGAGCTTCTGAACATGCAAAAAAATTTGTGGTCCCTGGGATTGGGCATTGCGCTCACATCAATCTTGTCCGCACACGACGCCCTGGCGGAACCAGTCACGCTCAACCAGGCCAATACCTCATGGATATTGACCTCCACGGCCCTGGTACTGTTCATGACCCTGCCGGGCCTGGCGCTGTTCTATGGTGGACTGGTCCGTATCCGTAACGTGCTGTCGATCCTCATGCAATGCTTCAGCATCGCCTGCCTGGTCTCCACCATCTGGTTCCTTTTCGCCTACAGCCTGGCCTTTGGCAATGGTGATTCCCTCCAAGCCTTCTGGGGCGGATGGGACAAGGTATTCCTGATTGGCGTCTCCCCGACCTCGTTGACCGGAGATATCCCGGAAACCGTCTTCGTCATGTTTCAAATGACCTTCGCCATCATCACCCCAGCCCTGGTGATCGGCGGATTTGCCGAAAGGGCTCGCTTTTCGGCAGTCCTGTGGTTCTCATCATTATGGGTCATCTTCATCTACGCCCCGTTGTGCCACTGGGTCTGGGGAGGGGGTTGGCTGGCACAATTGGGATTCATGGATTTTGCCGGCGGTTCGGTCGTCCATATCAATGCGGGAATTGCCGCCCTGATCGCCGCCCTCGTCATCGGAAACCGTCGTGGATTTCCCAAAACCCCCATGATGCCACACAACATGACCATGGTCTTTACCGGCGCCTCCATGTTGTGGGTTGGATGGTTTGGTTTCAACGGTGGCAGCGCCCTCGCCGCCAACGGCAATGCGGGCATGGCGATTCTGGTCACCCACCTCGGTGCCGCAACGGGTTCCCTGGCCTGGATGACCATGGAATGGGTTCGCCATGGCAAGGCCAGCATCCTGGGAATCGTCACCGGCATGGTGGCGGGTCTTGGAACCATCACACCCGCTTCCGGATTCGTCGGACCCGCAGGGGCCGCCTTCATCGGATTACTCGCCGGCTGGGTCTGCTACTGGTTCACGCAATTGATCAGACAACGACTGAAAATCGACGATTCCCTTGACGTCTCCCCGGTCCACGGCGTCGGCGGCATCCTCGGAACCATTCTGACGGGGGTGTTTGCCGCACCCATGTTGGGTGGAACCGGCCTCGCCAGTGGCGGATCGATGCTGCACCAGGTCGGCGTTCAGGCACTGGGCGTCATCGCCACCCTCGCCTGGAGCGGCACCCTGACCTTCATCATTCTCAAGATCGTCGATGCCACGGTTGGCCTGCGTGCCGACCGTGACCAGGAAACCGAAGGATTGGATCTGGCATTCCATGACGAAAAGGGATACAACCTTGACACCGGATCCTTTTAACGTAACTCCGGTGCTTCATGTTTCCCCCGTCGCACCCTGTCGTTCCATGATTCATCGGCATGACATGACCACAGGGCAAAACATCAACATCCATGTAGAGAGAGGATTGGCAGAATGGCTGATCAAGAAGCGGTAAAAAAGGTTATGGCCATGGTCAAGGAACACGACGTGAGGTTCGTTGACTTCCGTTTCACCGACTTTCACGGCAAGTGGCAACATATTACCTGTCCGGTCCGCATGTTCAACGAAGATGTCTTCGAAAATGGCTTCGGTTTCGATGGTTCATCCATTGCCGGTTGGTGCGAAATCAACCATTCCGACATGGTCTTCAAACCCGATCCCACGACTGCAGTCCTGGATCCCTTCACCGAAGCGACCACCCTGGTGCTCATCGCCGACATTCATGATCCGTTCACCGGTGAAGGCTATTCCCGTGACCCCAGAGCCGTCGCCAAACGGGCCGAAGCCTATCTGCAATACACCGGCATCGGCGATACCGCCTTCTTCGGTCCCGAAGCTGAATTTTTCATCTTCGACTCCGCCCGGTTCGGTGCCGGCATCAACTATGCCCAGGTCGAACTGGATTCCGAGGAAGGCAGCTGGAACAGCAATGCCGATTATGAAGACGGCAACCATGGCCATCGGCCTGGTGTCAAAGGCGGCTATTTCCCCGTGCCACCCGTCGATTCCTTCCAGGATCTGCGGTCCGAAATGTGTACGATGATGGAAGAAATGGGATTGAACATCGAGTTTCACCATCACGAAGTCGCCACCGCCGGTCAATGCGAAATCGACATGCGCTTCGACAAGTTGACCTTGATGGCCGACAATATCCAAAAATACAAATACGTCGTGCACAACGTCTCCCATGCCGCGGGCAAAACCGCCACCTTCATGCCCAAGCCCCTTTCCGGCGACAACGGTTCGGGCATGCACTGCCATGTGTCCATCTGGAAGAACGGCCAACCCACCTTTGCCGGCAACCAATATGCCGATCTGTCCCAGGAAGCCCTGTGGTTCATCGGGGGCATCAAGAAACATGCCCGCGCCCTCAACGGCTTCACCAACTCCACCACCAACTCCTACAAACGCCTGATCCCTGGCTTTGAAGCCCCGGTGCTGCTGGCCCATTCCGCCCGCAACCGTTCCGCGAGCATCCGGATTCCCGCCGCCAGCAATCCCAAGGCCAAGCGTTGCGAAGTTCGTTTCCCCGATCCCGCCTCCAACCCCTATCTCGCCTTTGCAGCCATCCTGATGGCGGGTCTTGACGGCATCGAAAACAAGATCGATCCGGGTCCTCCGATGGAAAAGAACCTCTATGATCTCCCCCCCGAGGAATTGAAGAGCATCCCCACCGTTTGCGGCTCGTTGCGGGAAGCGTTGGAAGAACTCTCCAAGGATCGCGAATTCTTGAAAAAAGGCAACGTGTTCAGCGATGACCTCATCGATGCCTGGATCAACCTGAAGATGGGTGAGGTCTACCGCATGGAACACACCCCCCATCCCGTTGAGTTCCTCATGTATTACAGCTCCTGATCGCTTCACGCATCACCGATCGTTCTACGGCCTTCTTCAACATCAGTTGAAGAAGGCCGTTTTTCTTCGATCTAAAGATGCATGGTGGGTGGGATCAAACTTTCATCAGATCGATTATAGTGTATTGAAAGCAGGGTTTTTCATGAGTTATCCACAGATGCTGTGGATAACCCTGTGGAGAATGATGGAACAACCCCCGAAAAAGATTCTGCGACCGGGTCGTATCCGGTCAGCCGGACACGGCGTATGGAACCATGGGGATCACCGAGAAGATTGGCGAAACGGACCGTCTGGTAATCCTCCGAGGTTCCCCAGGCATCCCCCCCATCCAATCGTTCCACAAGGACATCGGCAGTCCGAAGCAACCGTTCTTCAATCCGCCTTCTGAACATTTCTTTTCCCATATGTCGCAACGCGGCGGCGCGTTGACGAATCGTCTGTTCAGAAAGATGGACTCTGGATGGGAAGTGGGCCGCAGGGGTATCGGGCCTCCGGGAATAGGGAAACACATGCAACAAAGTCAATCCACCCGCTTCAACCAGATCCAGGGTGTTGCCAAAGGCTTCTTCCGATTCCGTGGGAAACCCGGCAATCAGATCGGCCCCCAGGACAATCCCGGGGTTGATGTGACGCAATCGATGAATGCGATCCAGGATCTCTTGCCGACTGCCATGGCGCCCCATCCGTTTGCGGACCAGGTCGTCGCCACTCTGGATGGAAAGATGCAGATGGGGACACAAGGGAGAACCGGGATGGAACCGTTCCAGCAAGCGGTCATCCAAATCCATGGGATCCACCGAGGAAAGACGCAAACGGGCCTCGGTGCAAAGCGGTAACAGTGCATCCACCATTTCAGCCAGGGAGGAAGGTGGCGACAACTCCCTGCCATAGGATCCGATATCGATTCCCAACAGAACCAACTCCCGGCTGCCCGATGCCAGGAAACGTTGCGCCTGACTCAAGACACGTCCGGGATCCATGCTCAAACCGGGGCCACGGACCCGGGGAATGAGGCAGTAGGTACACTGCCGGTCACAGCCATCCTGAATCTGCAACAGGGTACGGGCGCGGTCCGGGGAATGCTCCAACAAAGGCCCCTGCAGCGCGATGCCACCACCATGGACCCCGGAATCCCCCCCTGCCAGTGTCGTGGTGCAGTCTAAAACCTCCTGCCGGAGGTGCCGGGACCACAGATCCCACAGCTGTTTCTTGTCGGCATTGCCAACAACCAGTTCAACATTGGGATGATTGGCAAAGGTTTCCGGTGATCGTTGTGCATAACAACCTGTGATGACCAGACGGGCGGCGGGATGCTCGCGGACCAGCCTGCGTACCAATTTGCGCGCCTGCCGCTCGCTCTCCCGGGTGACGGAACAGGTATTGACCACGATGACATCCGCCTCATCCAGGGAATGGGTGGTACAAAAGCCATGATCGTTCCCCATTTCAAGAATCAGGTCGGTTTCGAATTGATTCACTCGGCATCCCATGGTAAGGACAGTGACGGCACCGGTGATCTTTTTATCTTTCATGTGCCTTCAAACCTTTCCCTTTCGTCTTCGGCGACTGGATGTGTTGTCATGCTACCCTCTTTAAGAAACGGCTTCCCACCGTTCATTGCAAGCCTTTTGGATGAACTCAACCAATTGATCGGACCCATTCATCTGGTTGGAAGTGCCGTACGCAATGTGCTACAGGGATGCCCCCTGAGCAACGATCTGAACATACTCACGCCCCGCCCACTGGAACAATGCCTGGAATCCTTGCGTCAAGAGGGACATGATGCGGTCGGAGGCGGCAGTGGGGAAAAATCGGTCTTTGTACCATTGAAGGGATGGGAGAAGCCAAAGACGATTGAAATCTCGAAATTTCGCCATCGTCCCGCCCAAACCCCAACCGTGGAAGAAGATTTGCTGCACCGGGACATCACCGTCAACGCCATGGCCTATGCCTGGCCCGACGGTCCCCTGATCGATCCGTTCAATGGACGGGGTGATCTCGCCTCGGGGCGCATCCGACTGGTCAACGGTGATGAAACTTTGCGCGGCGACCCGTTGCGGGCCATCCGTCTGTTCCGCTTTTCCCTGCAACTCTCCGCCGTCCCCAATCCCAATGATCTCCAATCAAGCT
The DNA here is from genome assembly GCA_002753735.1 of Magnetococcales bacterium DCbin4. Classification (GTDB taxonomy): domain Bacteria; phylum Pseudomonadota; class Magnetococcia; order Magnetococcales; family UBA8363; genus UBA8363. Next base: position 1,096 of record PEAN01000015.1, on the reverse strand, counting down.
TGAAGATTTCCCTGGATCAGGTCCCCCCGGAACGGATACGGGTCGAACTGGATCGTATTTTTTCCTTTGCCCTGGATACGCTCCAAAGTCGGGAATTGCTGTTGACCCTGTTTGATTCGGAACTGGGAATGGCAATGCTGCCGGAATTGCATGGATTGCGTCATATTCTCCAGCCGGGCGGGGAACATGGAACCACCGTCTGGCAACATGCATTACAAACCATGGTCAATATTTCCCAGTCCCCCAGGGAAGAAGATATTTCACTCTTGGATTTGCGCTGGACGGTGATTCTGGCGGGCTTGGTCTTCCACGCCAAAGAACTGCGTTCCGTGCAAAAAATTGAAGAGGGCGCCACCCAGGAAAAGACCATCCACCTGATCATCTCCATGTTGAACCGATATGGATTCTCCAGGAGGCGACAAAAGAAAATACTTAACATAATCAACAACCTGAACCTGAGTTTCCCATTCAGTGACCGTGCACTGCGACGCCTGCTCGGGGAATCGCTCCCCGTCGAAGGATTGGTCGCACTGATTTTCCATTGGAAACATGCCGTTTACAAGTCACCCCCTGCCGGCGACAAGAAAAATCCGACCGAATATTCCCGAGTCATCGACCGTTGCCGAGGTTTGCGCCGCGCCTGCATCACACTGTGCAACAGCGACCTTGCCCTGAGTGGCGGTGACATTCGTGATGTGGTCCGACGGCGACCGGGTCCCTGGCTTGGAGAACTTCAGCGCTGGCTGTTGGAGTGGATCAGCGAAGACCGGACCCGCAACAATCCGGACTCCATTCGCAAAAAGGTCCTGGAATGGATTTCATTGCAGGAAAAAATATAGCCAAACCATCCGGGCAACCAGGGCAATCGCATTTGGAAATTATAAGAAAAAAAAGGGGTCTGGGGGATTGCCCCCAGGGTTTTGACTTTAGAAACAAAGTCAAAAACCAAAGCATGGAAACCTTTTTGTTTAAATTCAAAAACAAGATCAACACCCTGAGGGCAATCCCCCATATGCGTTAAATTTCGCAAAGAAAGCGAATGTCCTGTCGTTTTCTTGCTCTCGGTGTATCTGCAAGCATCTGTGTGATATTACGC
>PEAN01000099.1 GCA_002753735.1 Magnetococcales bacterium DCbin4 | reverse complement strand
AGCGTTGATCCATGAAACGTCGTGAATTCATCCAATCTTCCGCACTGGCCGCCACCGCCATGGTACTGGGCGCCCCGGCACACGCCGAGGAAACCCCGGCGCGTGCCGATGTTCGTCGTTTTCGCGACCTGGGCAAAACCGGAATCAAGATGAGTGACATTTCCTTCGGGGCGGGGAGCGTCCCTTCCGGTTCCCTGATTTTGCGGGCGATTGACCGGGGAATCAACTATTTTGATACCGCTCCCGACTATGGTCCCAGCGAAGATCATTTTGGCGAGGCGATGAAACGGATCAAGGATCGGGGAAAAATCACGATTGCCTCAAAATTTTGCCGTCCCATCCCCTACCAGGAGGGAAAAAGCCATCTGGGCCTGGGCACCACCGTGGAAGAATACGTTGGCGCGGTGGAGAATAGCCTGAAGCGGATGGGGACCGACTATCTGGACCTGGTGTTCGTTCATGCCATCGGGGAAAAAGACGACCTGGAACAGGAAAAACGCCGCCTGTTGGACGAAAACATGCTGACGGCGGTGGACCGGTTGAAGAAAGCCGGAAAAGTCAAACACCTGGCTGTTTCATCCCATGGTCCGCACAACATGGAACCCTTGATGACGGCGGCGGTCAATTCCGGTCATTTCGATGTCATCATGATTGCCTTCAATTTCATGAAATTTCCCCGGATTCCCGATGTCATGAGTCTGGCGCGGCAAAAGGGGGTCGGGGTGATCGCCATGAAAACCCTGGCGGGGGCCAAGGAAAGTGGGGCGAAACTCGAAGCGGGTCAGTTTGAGCAGGCAGCGCTGAAATGGGTGTTGCAACACGAGGAGATCAGCGGGCTGGTCATCACCTTCAAATCGGCCCAGGACCTGGATTTGTATCTCCCCGCTTCTGGCAAAACCTTGACCGCCAGTGACCGGAAGGCGTTGGATCATTATGCAGCGCTTCATGGTGCCGGATATTGCCGGACCGGTTGCGGCGATTGCGCCGGCTCCTGCGACAAGAAGGTTAATATTGCCGCCATTCAACGGTACCATATGTATTTCAAGGATTATGGCGATCAGAAGCGGGCCATGGAAGCCTATGCCGCACTCGAACAGTCGGCGCGTCACTGCCTTGATTGCGCCACCCCCGGGTGCGCCAATGCCTGTCCCTACGGTTTGCCGATCGTCTCTCAGCTCCGGGAGGCTCATCGCAATCTGACCCTTTCCTCCACCATGGCCTGACTTCATGGCATCTCCCGAAGAACCCCATCCCTGGATTCGGGGGGCATTGATCCTTCTGCTCCCCATCCTTGCTCTAGGGATCTGGATCAAGGGACAACAGTATGATCCGGAGGTGCTTGATCTGTCCCGGTCAGACGCATCGGTCAGGGATACCTCTTGGATCCCCGACAAGTTTCCGCCGTTATCCCGCCTTGGTCCCTTGCGTCAGTTCACCCGGGAGAACCTGTCCGATTACGTTAATGGTCATGCCGAATTCTATCTGAATGCGGGATTCAAAGGATTGGTCGTAGCGGAATATGCCCCCGAAGGGGAGCAGCGTTCACCCCAGGTTACCATCGATATCTTTGACATGGGGGAGCCGTTGCATGCCTTTGGCACGCTGATGAATGAAACCCCCGCGAACGTCAAGTCTCTTGCCGTCGGGGCCATGGGATTTGACCTTGGACAGGGAATCAATTTTATCCAGGGGGGTCTGTTCATCAAGATGACCGCCTTTGTTCCCGATCTCCCTTTGGCGGCATGGGCTGGTCAATGGGCGGATCGGCTGCGCAAAAAAACGGGTTCGGCTGAGTTGGTCATCGGTTTCCCGGAGTTGGGTACGGTGGTCGAAACCCGGTTCATCAAGGAAAATTATCACGGTCTCTCTTTTTTCGACCACGTCCTGGAGCGAACCTTCAAACGTGACGATACCCTTTTTCAATCCTTTCTCATGACTGGGTCTCCCGAGGAGTTGCGTCAACGCAAGCAGGCGTTGCTGGATTTTCTCGCCAAGGAGCAGATTCCTACGACCGTTGTTAAGGAAGGCGGTATTCCGCATCTGCTCATTCGGGATCCTTATGAAGGGGATTGGTTTCTGGTGGAACATGGAAACCAGCTATTGGGTGTCTTTGGCATGGCGTTGGAGGCCCTTGAGCAACCTTTAAAGGAATTTTTAAAGCCATGACCGGACACAGAAAAAAACACGCTCCGGGCAAGGTCCAGCCGGAGTTGACCCGTCGCCAGTTTGTGCGGCGGGTGGGGATGTTGACGGGTGTTTCCACGGTGCTGGTCGGGGGTGGGGTGTGGTTGCATGGGGACGAACCGGTGCGACGCCGGGAAGAACAGACTCTGAAACTGAAGGAGTTTCGGGTTGATCCCAATCCTTTGCATCCGGTGATGGCCATTGTTCATGGTCAGCATGTGGAATCGATGCTGCGCGAGGCGGTCCATCGGTTGGGAGGCATGGAACGTTTTGTCCAAAAAGGTGACCGGGTGTTGCTCAAACCCAATGTCGGTTGGGATCGGATGCCGGAACAGGCGGCCAATACCGGGCCGGAGCTGGTGGCGGCCATGGCCCGGCTGTGTCGGGAGGCTGGGGCCAACGTGGTGTGGGTGACGGATGTTTCCCTGAATGATCCGGGACGATGTTTTTTCCGTTCAGGCATCGAACAGGCGGCCCAGGAGGCTCATGCCCGAGTCTTTCTGCCGGGCAAGAACGATTTCCTCCCGACGGACATGGGAGGTTCATTATTGAAAATCTGGCCCGTGAATCGATTGTTTCACGAAGTGGACAAGGTGATCAACCTGCCCATCGTCAAGCATCATTCCTTGAGCGGTTGCACCTTGGCGATGAAAAATTGGTACGGGGTGTTGGGGGGGCGGCGCAATCAATTGCATCAGGACATTCATGCTTCCATCGTCGATCTGGCGGCTGCGGTACGACCGACATTGACGGTGATGGATGCCGTCCGGGTGTTGAAACACAACGGACCAACCGGTGGCAGTCTGGATGATGTCCAACGGGAAGATACCTTGATCGCTTCTCTGGATGAGGTCGCCCTGGACAGCTATTGTCTGGGATATCTGCAACTGCGTCCCGAACAGGTGCCATTTTTGGCCAAAGGGGAAGAACGGGGCCTGGGAACCATCCGCTGGCGTGATTTGAACGTTTCCGAAACCCAGGTTTAGTCAATTCATTCTTCGGGTGAAGTGGCGCGTGAAAAACAAAATCAAAACCCTGGGGGCAATCCCTTGATCCCGCTTTTCTTTCTCAATAATGATGACAAAAACCACGTATCCCAAACCAGGTGAGGTTTAACTGGTGCAGGATAATATATTTCTGCACTCAGACCGATGGCTCCTCTTGGAGTCTATAGGTCAGAGCATTACGAATAGACTCGTTATTGTGATGGGTGATTATCCAATAAATTTTTTCCGCCTTGGTCAAGCTGTCATCATTCTGTTTCAGCAAGGATTGGTAGGTATGATTCTTGGAAAAAACATATTCTCTCGGCCTGGGGAGGAGGAACGTTCTGCCTGTGCGGTTGCCATCTGCAAGGTAGTCTTTAAATACGGGAATATCTAGTATTAATGGGATCTTTCGAGTCAGGATTCCATCAAAGGGATAAATGCAGGCATCCATATAGTCGAAAATCGCGTCCATCTCCTCGGGTGCTGAATCATCAACCATTGCCTGGATTTCGCTTTGTACAAACCGATAAAAAGCGCTACGTACTTCCGGATCGAAGAGCAGTTTGACGGTATACAATGGATTCAATTTGGCCCGGCTGCCCATGACTTTCTGGACATCTTCGGCGGTAACCCGGTCTGGAACGGTGGCATGCAGTTCATTTCCTGCCTGAGTAATAAAGTTTCCGATCAAGACCTGCAAAGGTGCTTCAGCATTTGGATAACCCATCACCAACCTTTCGATCAGTTGCAAAATCCCATGGCCTTTACTTCTGGGTAACAGAAATTCCACATGTTTGAATATTTTTGTATCGAGGAACACATACAAGAAAAAATGGAACAGTCTGATTTCCAGGTGATCTGCGCGGGTCATGGTGTTGGTTTGGGTAATGATTTCCTCAAATTCCATCGCCGACAAGGGAGGAAAAGTGCCATAACTGCCTTCAATCAGGCGATATTCCCCCCGGAGTCCATATTTTCTCCGGCTTTCCAGGGTTCCCATTTCCGAACCGTTGAGAAGCATGGCAGGAAAAAGATGGATCCCTGCTACCCCTTCCTGCTCTAATTTGCGAATTCCCTGGAAGAAACTTTCTTTGGTTTCTCCCGGTAGGGAGTAGATAATCTATACCGAGGCTTCGAAGCCGAGTTGTTTTGCTAATTGGTTGATCGAGTTGAAGGTTTCCATCCTGATGTTGGAACGTTTGATATTCGCCAACACTTGATCGTCCATGGATTGTCGGGACATGGTCAGCAAATCGGTGTTGATCATGTGTTTGAGAATATCTCCGATGCGCAGGACTCTCTCTGAACTGTTCTTGGCGGTATAAAAAAAAAGGCGATTAGGAAATCCATATCGCTCGTGAATATCTCTCAGAAGAAGAGCGATTTCTTCATCCCGTGGGAACAAACCAAAATTGGCATCTCCTATATAAAAGCGATTATTCTGCCCCACATTTTTACTGGCGATATAATCAAGTTCCCTGGTAATGCGATCCATTTCAAACATTTTGGCCTTGGCCTTATCCATCGAGCCCCAGTTGCAGAATGTGCATGAGTAGGGACATCCGCGATTGGTTTCAATGATTGGGGAAAAATCGGGATTGAGCAGGAATGGATCCAGCAACCCGGTCAGGTAGGGGGAGGGGATATCATTGATGTCCCTGAGGCCACCGTGTTTCACATCCAAGAACGCTTCGTCGAGACCATTCCATGTTTCTGGCGTATGCGCAAGACTATTGTTTACATAGTTACCATATTGTGGGTGGATGAAGGCAACGCCTGCAGGATTGGCACGTTTCATGGCATTGATATCAAATCCGTGGGCAATACCACAGCAGGCCAGGTTGAGAAATCTGGACTCGCCTTCGCCCTCGATGAAAAAATCAATACAAGAGTATTTCCTGGCGAACGCATCCATCCATTCCGGTTCAGAAAAGTTGAAGTTTGGTCCACCCATGACGGTCACGCAACGAGGATGCAGTTTCTTGATATGGCGTGCTGCTTCCATCTGTAGGTTCATGTTCCAGATATAGTTGGAAAAGGCGCAGATCACTGGTTGTTCCTGATTGGCAAGTTCCAGGAACTGCATGGGATCTTTGATCAAGAATACGCGGAATTGGTCGGGGAGCATTTTAAGGAGAAAGGCAGCCACATAGGCAATACTGAGCGGGGCAGCGATAATGCTTGTGGATCCAGGATGATAATAACTTAGATCAACAAGAATGATAGTTCTAGTCTTCATTATCTTTCCCTCCAAGATTGAAATCTGAATTGTCATAAAGATATTATGCCTGGCTCCTAAAAGAAAATATTATTATAAAATTATATTTAAATATATGTTGAACAACAGGGGCTCGGGTTTGATTGATGAATTCAAGGGGAGGACAAACATTTCGTCAAGTTGGATACCAATTGATTCATCAACACGAACCAACCCTCTTCTCCCATCGGCGTATCACTTCCTACAGGATCGAGCGTCCCTTTTCGGATCGGTTGATCACGCACGATGGCATCGACGAGTGCAGGTTCAAACTGAGGCTCGGAAAAAATGCAGGAGGCACCGCTGTCTTTGAGCAGGGTATGAATTTCCTGCAACCTGCGAGCGGAAATCGGGCGTTCGGGGTTGACGCTGACAAACCCGGCTACGGCCAGACCGAACCGGTTTTCAAAATAGTGGTAGGCGTCATGGAACACGATGAACGGTTTATTCTTGATCCCTGCCAGTCGCTGTGCGGTTTCCGTGGTGAATGCTTCGATCCTTTGTTCCAGGCGTTGTGCATTTTCCCGATATTGACCGGCATGTGATGGATCGGCCTGTTCCAGGGATTGGCGGATCAGACGGACCATGGCGCTGGCGTTGACCGGGTCCAGCCAAAGATGCATGTCCATGGTCCCATGAAGATGTTTCCCGTGTTCATCAGCATGGTGATCCAGGTTCCCCCCCTGTTCCCGGTTGGGTAGCAGGTGGATCCCCGGGGCTTGATGCAGGGTGACGATCCGGACGTTTTGCCTCCGTTGTTGTAACGGTTTGATCAGGAATGTTTCCAGCTCTGCGCCAACCCAGAAGATCAAGTCGGCTCGGGTCAACAAAGCCATCTCGGAAGGGCGCAGTGCATGGGCATGGGGTGAGGCCGATCCCGGAAGCAACAATTCCGGTTCGCCAACTCCCCGCATCACTCCCGATACCAGGGCGTGTATGGGCTTGATGCTTGCCACCACCCGGGGGGAAGGGTCAGCCCGGGAAGGGACACTCCCCATCCATACACAACAAACCAGAATCATTCCCCGGACAGAGGCGGTGAAGCGGGTGTGCTTCATGGTGGTGACTCCCATCATCACATTGAAATAAATTGGCAAAGGGCAAAATAATGATATATCGTAACAGTCAATGATGATCGCGTCAATTTGATTGTGTTCGGCCCATAGGGTGAATGAATGACCTCGGTATTCCTCCCCTCGCAGCATGACCATGACCATTGCCAGGAACACATCCTTGGTAAGGCGGATGTCATTTGTGAACAAAAAAAGGTCCGTTTGACCTCCCAACGGCGTGAAGTCCTGGCAATCCTGTCCGGCAGCCATCGATGTCTGGGGGCCTATGACATTCTGGAACGGATGTCGGGGCAGATGGGACGGCGGCCCGCACCCATGGCGGTCTATCGATCTTTGGAATTTCTCATCACCATGGGGTTTGTCCACCGTATCGGAATCCGCAATGCCTATGTTGCATGTACCCGTCCAGGGCATGGTCGGCGTGCCCAGTTTTGGATTTGTCGCGATTGTGGCAGCGTGGCTGAAACTGAATCCATGGCGATTGCCAGTGTCATTCCCCAGGTGGCTCGGGATATCGGTTTCGACCTTGAAACGGTCAACCTGGAATTGGAAGGGGTGTGTCCCGACTGTCAGGGAGGAAATCGATGACTGAAAACCGGGGGCCGGACACTCTGTTGTTGGCGGCCCGGGAGCTTGATCAATCTTTTGGGGGGAGAAAAATTCTCGACCGGGTCAGTATCGAAGTCCACGCCGGGGAAATCGTCACCGTGGTGGGACCCAATGGGGCGGGCAAGACGACGCTGCTCAAAATCCTTTTGGGCATCCGCTCCTGTCGGGCGTCTCAGGTATGGCGCAAACCAGGAATCCGTATGGGGTACGTCCCACAAAATATTCCCATCGATCCGGTCATGCCCATGACTGTGGGGCGGTTTCTCAATCTGGGTATGGAAAGAAAAACCGAATCTTCCATCAGAGAAGCTTTGGAATTGACCGGGGTGGCCCATCTGTACCCGTCTCCAGTGCATGGATTATCGGGGGGGGAATTCAAACGGATGGTGCTGGCTCGGGCCATGCTTGGACGGCCCGATGTCCTGGTACTGGATGAACCGGTCCAGGGGGTGGATTATGCGGGCGAGCTTGAATTGTATCGTCTGATCGGTACCTTGCGTGATCAATTCTCCTGCGGGGTATTGTTGGTCTCTCATGATTTGCATATCGTCATGCGGGCAACTGATCGGGTGGTATGTCTCAATCACCACGTTTGTTGTACCGGTCAACCCGAACAGGTCAGCAATCACCCCGAGTTCAAGGAACTCTTTGGCGCCCAGGTCGTCGAATCGTTGGCCTTGTATTACCACCATCATCACCGCTGCAAAGATCATTGAGGGATCGGGGATGAAATTGAACTTCGTGGGTGGAACCTGAATGCCAATGGCCGATTTTCTGCTTTTATCATGGCTGGCGGGGCTGGGAGTGGCTGCGGTCAGTGGACCTTTGGGATGCTTCGTCGTATGGCGGCGCATGGCCTATTTTGGTGATACCATGGCGCACGGCGCCTTGTTGGGGGTTGCTTTGGGATTTGCATTCCAGACGGATCCCACGCTGGGTGTGGTGATCGTCAGCGGCGCCATCGCTCTGGTTCTGTATTTTTTGCGGCGGCAGAAAAGCCTTGCCAGTGATACCCTGTTGGGTATCCTGTCGCACGGAACCTTGTCGCTGGGCTTGGTGGTGCTGGGGTTCATGTCCCAGATCCGCATGGACTTGATGGGATATCTTTTTGGCGACATCCTTGCGGTCTCGTTGGCGGATGTGGTGGGTATCCTGTTGGGTGGCGTCCTGGTCTTGGCGGTCCTGGCCAGATTGTGGCATCCCCTGTTGCTCATGACGGTCCATGAAGACATGGCACGTGCCGAAGGGGTGGCGGTGGATCGCATCCATTTGGTCTTCATGTTCCTGATCGCCATGGTGATTGCCATGACCATGAAAATCATCGGTATCCTGTTGGTGACCTCCATGCTCATCATCCCTGCTGCAACCGCACGCAATCTGGTCCGGTCTCCCGAAGCCATGGCATTGATGGGTTCCGTGATCGGGATGTTGTCGGTTTCCCTGGGTCTGCTGGTCTCTTTCCATTGGGATACCCCCTCTGGACCTTCCATCGTGGTAGTGGCCATGATGTTGTTCGTATTCAGTCATGGCATCCATGGATGGCGGCGTGTTTGATTTTTCCTCACCCTTGAGTCTGGATCAGTTTGAATTCACGCTGCCCAGGGAACGGATTGCCCAGATTCCGGCGACGCCCAGGGATTCGGCGCGGTTGTTGGTGAGTCGGCGGGAGGGAATCCTGGACCGGAACGTTTTCGATCTCCCTTCCCTTCTGCAACCGGGTGATTTGTTGATCTTCAATGATACCCGCGTGCTGGCGGCGCGTTTGTTGGGGCATCGACCGACGGGGGGGCGCATGGAGGTGTTCCTGTTGCGTCCTGTGGAAAAAGAGGGGATCTGGGAGGCATTGGTCAAAAGCAATAAACGGGTCCACCCGGGGGGACGGGTGCGGATTGGTCCCGATTTTGAAGTGGAGATTCTGGAGCGTTGCCGTGCCGGATTCCAGGTGGCGTTGCATCATCCCGGGCACTCTTTGGAATCGGTGTTGGATCGGTATGGACGGGTTCCGTTACCGCCCTATATCGAACCGGTCCCGGGACGGGGCGATCGGGAACGGTATCAGACGGTGTTTGCCCGTCATGGTGGTGCGGTGGCGGCACCGACGGCGGGTTTACATTTCACCCGGGAATTGTTGCAGGTGTTGCATGATCGGGGCATCGCCTGCGCTTGGACGACGCTGCATGTGGGGCTGGGCACCTTTCAACCGTTGCGGGAGTTGACCCCTTCCGGGCAAAAATTGCATGCCGAATGGTGTCGCCTGCCGACGGAGACGGTAACGGCCATTCGGGAAACCCGTGCCCGTGGTGGCAGGGTGGTGGCGGTGGGGACGACGGTGGCGCGCACTTTGGAAAGTGCGGTGCGGCAACGGGGCGGGTTGGATTCCTGGGAGGGCGAGACGGAATTGTTCCTGCAACCCGGGGATGAATTTCGGGTGATCGATGGTTTGATCACCAATTTTCATTTGCCGCGTTCAAGTTTATTGTTATTGGTGGCGGCGTTCGTGGGGTTGCAACGGTTGGATCGCGACTATGACCATGCATTGACCCAGGGCTATCGTTTCTATTCTTATGGTGATGCTTCCCTGTTGTGGCCATAGGGATCAAGAGAAAATTAGGGGGTTCACCCTTGTGATCCCTTTATTTTCTGATCCACACGTCCCAGGGGTTTGCAATGGATGGAAGGATTGAATGACCTCGGCATTTTCATTTGAATTGATGGCCACCGACCCGTGTGGTGCCCGGATGGGGAGGGTGCATACTGCGCATGGGATGGTCGAGACCCCCATTTTCATGCCTGTGGGGACCCAGGCGACGGTCAAGGCGATGACCCCTGGCGAACTCAAGGGGGTGGGTGCCCAGATTGTCCTGGCCAACACCTATCATCTGTTTTTGCGGCCCGGTGCCGATCAGGTGGCCCGCCTGGGTGGTCTGCATCGGTTCATGAACTGGGATCGTCCGATCCTGACCGATTCGGGGGGCTATCAGGTTTTCAGTCTGGGGGCGCTCTGCCGCATCCGTGAAGAAGGGGCCATGTTTCAATCCCATATCGATGGTTCCAAACATTTTTTATCCCCGGAAGCGGCCATTGGCGTTCAGGAAACCCTGGGTTCCGACATCATGATGCAACTGGATGAATGTCCCCCCGCCGACGCCCCCCGTGAACGGGTTGCCGCAGCCATGGCCCTGTCCCTGCGCTGGGCGGCGCGGTGCAAGCAGGCCCGGAATCCGGAAAAATCGGATCGTGCCCTGTTTGGCATCATGCAAGGGGGGATCGATGAAGGATTGCGTCGGGAGTCGGCGGCGGGATTGGTGGATCTGGGCTTTGATGGCTATGCCATGGGCGGATTGTCGGTGGGTGAGTCGCGTGCGACCATGTTGGAGGTTTTGTCCTACGCTCCGCAACAATTGCCGGTGAATCAACCCCGTTATCTCATGGGGGTGGGCAAGCCGGAAGACATCGTGGATGCCGTCGCCTGTGGCGTGGACATGTTCGACTGTGTCCTGCCAACCCGCAATGCCCGCAACGGTCAATTGTTCACCCGAAAAGGGCCGTTCAACATCAAACGTTCCGAAAACCGGGATGACCCGGGACCGATCGATCCCTACTGCGGTTGTGAAACCTGTCAGCAGTACAGTCGCGCCTATCTGCGCCATCTGTACACCACCCGTGAAATCCTCGGACTGCGTTTGATGACCTTACATAATCTTCATTTTTACCTTGATTTGACCCGTGCCATGAAAAATGCCATTCGTCAAAACCGTTATTCCGGGTTTCAACGGGCGTTTCATCAAGCCTTGGCCGGGGAAACGCCGGAATACTGATTTGCCAAGAAATATTGGTAACTGCCCAGGTCCCCTCCGGATTCAATGATTGAAAGAAAAAAGGGGTCTGGGGGATTGCCCCCAGGGTTTTGACTTTGATTTTGACTTAAAACAAGAAGGTTTCCATGTTCCGATTTTGACTTTGTTTCTAAAATAAACACCCTGGGGGCAATTCCCCAGACCCCTTTTTTTCTCAATAATTTCAGCGCAAATTGAGTGCTGAATCCGTTATGAAATATTCATGTCACGTTACGGGCCGGTACAGGCTGTCGCGCTGAACGGGTTCAAATCCCATGCCCCTGATGGCGTGCAGTACCCGTTCCTTGTTACTCCTGGGTGCGTGGCCCGCCTGCTGCAACACATGTTCCTCGAAGAGCAAACCTCCGAAATCATCCGCTCCCGCTAAAAGACCCAATTGGCCAACGCTCCAATGTTCGCTGAACCAGGAACTTTGAATATGGGAAACATTGTCCAGCACCAGCCTGGCCGTGGCGATGATGCGTAAATAATCAATGGGAATAGTACTTTGAATAATGCGTCGTCCCAGAGGGGTATCTCCCGGTTTGAACGACCAGGGGACAAAGGAGGAAAAGCCTCCGGTGCGATCCTGCAACGCTCGCAGTGCCATGAGGTGGTTGATGAGATCGTTGGGGGTTTCGATGTGACCGTACATCAGGGTTGCCGTGGTTTTGAACCCCATGAGGTGTGCTTGTTCCATGAGTTCAAGCCATTGGGTGGCACTGCATTTGAGGGGTGAAATTTTTTTCCGGATGTTGTCGGACAACACTTCCGCCCCGCCTCCTGGAAGGGTGCGGATCCCTTCTTCCCACAGTGTGGCCAGGATGTGTTGGGTGGTTGTTTTTTCTGTTTGTGCCATGAACACGATTTCAGGAGGGCTGAATGGATGCAGATGGACTTTGGGGAAGGCGTGGGTGAGGGTTCGGATCAGGGTGACCCAGTCGGCAAGGGTGATGGCGGGGTTGTGTCCTCCCTGGATCAGAATGGTGGTTGCACCTTGGTGAATGGCGGGGGAGAGTCGTGTGACCAACTGATCCGGGGTCAGGGTATATCCCGTCTTTTCATCGCGCCAGAAAGCACAAAAGGAACAACGGGTTTGACAAATATTGGTATGGTTTGGATTGGTGTCGAAGACCCAGGTGACCTGGTTGCCGGGGTGGTATTGGGTACGTCTGACGTGCGCCAGACGCATGAGTTCTCCCAAAGGCCATGAGGTGAGCGCATTCATGGCCCGGGTTGGATCAAGCCGATTGTGATTCATGGGGAACTCGTTTGGAATACGGGGGTTCGTCCGCGTTGTCGCCATTCATGCAAAAATAATTGTTGACCCGCCTCTTCTTCAGGTCCCAACGACCAGGTGATATGGCTCAGGTAGGTTGATATTTCGGATCTGGACAGGCCAAGATGGAGTTCAGTGGCGGTTTTTTCCAGCAATTCCAGACGTTTTGCTTCGACCTCCGCGAGCCATGGGATGAGGGTGTTTCGATGGTGTGGATCGTTGTTGGCAACCACCCAGCGGGCGAAAACAAAGGGATGGCCGGTGTCGTCTTGCCAGCGTTCTGCAAGGTCGGTGACAAAACGGTCATCTCCTTGCCGTCGTCGTTTCAGGGCGGCGTCGCCGATGAGCAGTTCGCCATCGGGTGGGGTATTGGCGTTGGCACGGGTTGGGATGCCGGTCTTGTTTGGTCGATGGTCCCACAGGAGATAGAGCAGGCGGACCGAGGAGACCGATTCCGTCGTGATTCTGATCGTGGAATGTGCGGAGAAGTCGTTGAACTCGATACGGGAAAAAACGGCGACGCTGTGTACCGGCCCTCGGGCGGCGATGCCGTAGCTCAAGGTTTCAAACCGGCCTGCCGGGAGTTGTGGCAATCCGCCGACGGGAATGGCTCCGGCGATGAGTTTTCCCTGGTGCAGGGCGTCCATCATGGGTTGGGGGGGGAGACAGACGAGTTGGTATCCTTTTGGGGGGGGTAGATGGCGGTAGGGGCGCATGTTCAGATAGGGGACGATGGCGATTGCTGCGGGATCCATGGAAATGCCTCAAGCCAGTAATTCAACTTTGTCACATTCATTAATTGGGGAGGATTGCTGACATTTGACTGATATGTATAAAAATATTAAAAGAAAAAAGGGGTCTGGGGGATTGCCCCCGGGGTGTTGGTGTTGGTTTTGTTTTTGAATTTAAATAAGAAGGTTTCCATGCTTCAGTTTTTGACTTTGTTTTTTCAAGTAAATATTAATGTAATTTTTATTTTGAAATGGAATCAATGGATTTCCCCAAGGGTTTTGACTTTAGAAACAAAGTCAAAAGCGGAACATGGAAACCTTCTTGTTTTCAGTCAAAATCAAAGTCAAAACCCTGGGGGCAATCCCCCAGACCGTGCGCCCGTGACGGCGTCTTAATCAGCTTGGTGAAAGTCCGAGCCAGAGTATGCCACAGCTCTGTAGTTGAAGGAAACTGCGTCGCCGTGAGGCGGGGTGGAAAGCAACTGGAAACGAATCACCGGTCCGTAGGAGACGAACTCGATTCGGCAGGATGTTGCGGCGAGCCTGCGGTCTGACGGCGAAGCCTGAAAATCATTCCATGCGTTAGATGGCGATAAACGACATGGAGGCACATCAAGTGGTTGGAGATGGAACGGTGAGAAGGTAAGGCGAGGTAAGCGGGGAGACCTGTCAGTGAAGTGACACTGGCAGGAGTCAGAGCCTTCATAGTACCGATGGGTCTAAATCATTGGATCCGAGAAGCATGGAGAGCAAAGCCATGTGAAGGGAAGGGAGGTAGGAAGGTGGATGTGGAAGGAAAGGATGGATGCAAGTGGGAAACACAGTCAGCAAAGTGCCTGAGAGGCTACACGAGCGAGAGAGATCCGACATACCGCAAGAATGGAGTTGGGTTGAGGCGTCTATCTGGACACCAAACATGTTGGCAACACTGGAAAGAGGTGTAGAAGGAGGGAAGTGGTACAGTTTGATTGACAAAGTGGTACGTCCTGGAACCCTGCTGGCGGCGTGGAAGAAGGTGGAAAAGAATCGCGGGGCAGCAGGTATTGATCAAGTGAGTGTGGAACGGTTCAGATCGGGCGCAGATCGTTATTTGATGGAAATTGAGAAGGAATTGAAGAGTGGCCAGTATAAACCGGAGGCAGTCAGGAGGGTGAATATACCCAAGGCTCCGGGACAAACACGTCCACTGGGGATTCCGACAGTCAAGGACCGGATTGTACAAACGGCGATCAAGATGGTTCTGGAACCAATATACGAACGGGAATTTTTGCCCATGAGTTATGGATTCAGACCTGGCCGGGGATGCAAGGATGCTCTCAGGGAGGTGGATGGACTGCTAAAGGAAGGATACACCTGGGTGGTGGATGCTGACCTGAAGAAGTATTTTGACACCATTCCGCAAGACCGGTTGATGGACAGGGTACGGGAGAAGGTGAGTGATGGGAAGGTATTGAAGTTATTGGTAAGATACCTTCAGCAGGAAGTGATGGAGGGGATGAACTCCTGGAAACCAACGAGTGGGACCCCCCAGGGTTCAGTCATCAGCCCATTGCTCGCCAATATCTACCTTCACCCTCTGGATAAGAGGATGGCGGAATTGGGATACAAGATGGTTCGGTATGCGGACGATTGTGTGCCACGAAGGCACGGAAAGGAGGTCGTAATGATCGCCTGAAAGTAGCCATGCTGCACAAGAGATGAAGGTAGGTCCTTCGAAG
>PEAN01000098.1 GCA_002753735.1 Magnetococcales bacterium DCbin4 | reverse complement strand
GACAACCCCTGGTGATGTCTTCGTCTGAGGTTTCCTCGCGGCGTGTGGTCGCCGTGGGACTGTACGGCGACCACTTGGCGATCCGTCGATGTTCCCAAGGCGGATGGGTTCCTTTTGGTCCCATGCGCAAAGTGACACGGTGCGAGGGTTCTGTGCTGCTGGAACTCGACGGAGAACCGGCACTGGATCTCTACAGTCGTTATCTGGGGGAATACGCCAGGGAATTGCCCGATTCCGGGTTGCGTTTCCCGTTCGAAATGCATCATGCCAGACCCTGTTCCACGGATCCCGGCGTGATTCGCACGGTTCTCGACGTGGATCGATCCCGTGGCGGATTGATTCTGGGCGGGGTTGTTGACCCGGACGGTTATGTGCGCCTCATGCATGTCACCAGTGCCAAAATGGTGAGCGGCGCCGGTCAGGCGGCAGATTGCGTGCAGGAGCCACAAATGACCAGGAGTCCTGGATTGGGCTTGTTGATCAGTTGCGTCGGTCGCAAACTTATCATGGGCGATCAAATTGTCGAGGAACTGGAGATGGTCCGTGACAGACTGGGTCGTCAGCATACCGTGACGGGATTCTATGCCCACAGTGAAATCGGTCCTTTGGGAGCCACCCGAACCTGTGCGTTGCATAACCTGACCATGACCATTGCCTTGATCACCGAGGATCTCTGAACGATGCATCGTCTTTTGCAACGGCAACTGCAAAAAGCCCTGGGACTGGAGGATGATGGTGATGTCGAGGCATGGTTGGCACAAAGGACGGACTCGCACCAGGAAGACAGTCAGACGTGGGTGTCGGGACTGGATGTCATGGGTTTCTTGCGCGGTGTCAACGCCGCCTATGAACGTTATGAACGTGACATCGCCTTGTGTGACCGCAGCCTGAACCTCTCTTCGGAGGAATTGCATCAACTCAACGAACGTCTGCATCAAGAGTTGTTGTCGCAATCCAAGGTGTTGGCATCGTTGCGTCAAACGGCTAACCAGTTGTTGATGGCCAGCGGACAGCCTCTGTTGGAAGAGGATTTTGGTGGGTTGGAATATCTCACCCAGTTGATGTCCCAAATGGTGCAACAAAGGGAGCAAACGCAAAAAGATCTGGAGGAAACCCTCTTTCAGATGAAACGTGTCATCATCGAGAAGGCGGCCAACGCCATTGTTACCATGGACGCCACTGGGCGGATACACTCTTTCAACGCTGCCGCGGAACGATTGTTCGGTTATGCCGTAGATCAGATCGTCGGACAGAGCGTCAAGCTGTTGATGCCCGCACACTATCATGCGGCCTACGATCAAAGCCTGAGGAGCTATCTGGAGACAGGTATCCGTCACATCATCGGCGTGGCCACGGAGTTGGAAGGCTCCCGGTCCGATGGCAGCACGGTTCCGGTTGAGTTGACGGTCAGCGAGATGGTGGTGGGTGGTGTGCGCATGTTTGTGGGCATCATGACGGATATCACCTTGCGCAAACAATCCGAAAACCGCCTGCGTCACAGCGAAGCCACGGTCCGGGCGATTGTCGAAACCGCAGTCAATGGCATCATCACCATCGATGTGACGGGTACGGTACGTTTGTTCAATCCGGCGGCGGAAACCTTGTTCGGCTACCAAGCCGAACAGGTCATCGGCCAGAACGTCAAGATGCTCATGCCTTCCCCGTATCGCGAGGCCCATGACGGCTATTTGCGCCGCTATCTGGAAAGCGGCGCGCGCACCATCATCGGGGTCGGTCGTGAGGTGGAAGGGCGACGACGCGATGGGTCGACGTTTCCTTTGAATCTGGCGGTCAGCGAGTTGGGGATCGGCGATGAACGGATGTTCGTCGGCATACTCACCGATTTGACCTCCCGCAAGGCGGTGGAACAGGCTCTGATCGATGCCAGGGAGCTGGCGGATCAGGCCAATCGTCTCAAGGGAGATTTCCTGGCCAACATGAGCCATGAAATCCGCACACCGATGAATGCCATCATGGGTATGACCCATCTGGCCCTGCAAACCCATCTGACGGACAAACAGCGGGAATATCTGAGCAAGATTCAATACTCCGCCCGCAATCTGCTGGGTATTCTCAACGACATTCTCGACTTCTCCAAAATCGAGGCCGGCAAACTGACCATGGAGCATATCGAGTTCCGGCTGGATGAGGTGTTGGACAACCTGGTCAACATGATTGGCGCCAAGGCGGAAGAAAAAGGACTGCTTTTGGAGGTCTCCCGTGCCGAGTCGGTTCCGGAGGTGCTGGTGGGCGATCCGTTGCGTCTGGGACAGGTGCTGATCAATCTTGGCAACAATGCGGTCAAGTTCACCGAAACGGGTCATATCCGGCTCTCCGTGGCGCGATTGGAAGACACGAATGCACGGATTCGGCTGAGTTTCATCATTCAGGATACCGGGATCGGCATGAGCGAGGAGCAGCGGGAAAAGCTGTTCCAGGCTTTCATCCAGGCGGACTCTTCCACGACGCGTCGATATGGGGGAACCGGTCTGGGTCTCTCCATCTGCAAACGGCTGGTTTCGCTGATGGGGGGTGAGATCCAGGTGGAGAGCCACCCCGGAAGCGGCAGCACCTTTCGTTTTACCGCGTTATTTGACGGAGAGGGATTCGCCACGGGAAGCGCCGCCCGGGAAGATGGGCGATCCAGGCGTCACAAAAGTACCACCAAAAGACGGGACGGAGAAGCCATCCATGGCATTCTGGGTGCGCATGTGCTGCTGGTCGAAGACAACCGGATCAACCAGCAGGTCGCCACGGAGTTGCTGGAGTCCAACGGTCTGTTCGTGACTCTGGCCAGCAACGGCCTGGAGGCACTGGATTGGTTGGACCGAAAGTCGTTTGATCTGGTGCTGATGGATGTGCAAATGCCCAAAATGGATGGGTATGCGGTGGCACGGGAGATGCGCCGTGATCCCCGTTGGCACAATCTGCCCATTCTGGCCATGACCGCGCATGTCATGGCCGGGGATCGGGAAAAATGTCTGGCAGCGGGCATGGATGACCATATTGCCAAGCCGATTGATCCCGACCTGCTCTTCGAGGCGCTGGTGAGCTGGATTGCCGCAGGCAGGCGCGAGGGGCGACCCGGATGCCCTGCGCCCGACGCGGTGCCGGAGGAACGCTTGCCCAAGGGTCTGACAGCCATCGATATCCCCGCCGGAGTTCGGAAAACCGGAGGGAAGGCAAGTTTCTTCAAGAAACTGCTGCTGGAATTCCATAAGGATTATCATGATGTCGCCTCTCGCATGCGGCATCTTGTGACCTGCGGGGATGGTGCCGGAGCATTGCGACTGGCCCATACGCTCAAGGGGGTGGCCGGCTCCCTGGGTGCACTCCCGCTCGCCCAGGCGGCCATGAAATTGGAAACCTGTCTAAACACAGGACATTGCCATGCCGACGCGGCGGAACTGACCTTGCTGGAACAGCGGGCAACCGTGTTGTGGGCAGAACTCGCCCCTTGGGTACACGAACAGGCATCCACTCCCGTCCTCCCCACCCGCCGCACGGAGACGATCCTTGTGAACATGGACGAGGTGACCCAACGTGTTCAAGAGTTGGTCCGTCTGTTGCGTTCGGGTCATTCTAAAAGTGGCGCAAAACTGGCCGAATTGCGGCGCATGGCCGGTGATCCGACCGGCGGACCTCTGCTGGAGATGGCTGCCCGGATTGAAGAGTACGAGTTTGACGCGGCGCTGGCATGTCTGTTGGATTGGGCCGGTTCCTTTCAGATCAGAATCCCGGAAGGAGCGTGAATCATGGAAGAAAATCGCATGACCCTGCTGCTTGTCGATGACGAGCCGTTCAATTTGCATCTGCTCCAGGAGTTGTTGGAGCCGGATTATGATCTTTTGCTGGCCAAGAACGGCGAACAGGCCTTGCAGCGTGTGCGGACCGTGCCGCCACCCGATCTGATCCTGCTGGACATCATGATGCCGGGGGTGGATGGCTATCAGGTCTTGGAACGGTTGCAGGCCGATCCGATCACACAAAAAATTCCGGTCATTTTCATCACAGCCATGGGAGAGGTGGCGGACGAAGCCAAGGGGTTGTCGCTCGGGGCTGTCGATTACATCAGCAAGCCCATCTCGCTGGCGATTGTGGAGGCGCGGGTCAAGACCCATCTGGCCTTGCGAAAAAGCATGGTCGTTTTGCAAGAACTGAATGCCCAACTGGAGAGCAAAAACGATCAGCTTTCCAAATTGAACACCATTTTACAGAACATGGCCATGCGGGATGGCCTGACCGGGATTCCCAATCGACGCCATTTTGATCAATACCTGGAGCAGGAGTGGAACCGTGCGTCGCGGGATCAGGCTCACTTGTCATTGATCTTGATGGATATCGATTTTTTCAAACCATTCAATGACCACTATGGACATGCAGAGGGAGACGAGTGCCTCAAGCAAGTGGCGCGGGCCCTGGCAGACGCCATGCCCAGGAGCGTGGATCTGCTGGCCCGTTATGGAGGCGAGGAGTTTGTGTGCGTGTTACCTGACACCAATCTGGATGGCTTGATCGTGGTTGGCAACAAGCTGCGAGAGACCATCCATGCACTTGGTTTGCCCCACCATCATTCAAAAGTGGCTGATCATGTCACCATCAGCATGGGCGGTGTAAGTATGATCCCCTCCCGTGATCTCCTCCCAGCATCCCTGGTGAAGGCGGCTGACGACCGGTTGTATCGGGCCAAGGCGGCGGGACGGGACCGGTTGGTGTGCTGAGCGGGAGGGCAACAGACTGAAAGATATTGTACCGCTCTGACCATCCGTTCTACCCAGTGTGCCAGCACAACATTCTGATCATCCGGCGGCTTCTGGAGCGGAAGCGCCATCCACAGGGACGAAGCGCGGCGGACATTGATGCGTTCTCCTCATCCGGTGCAAAAACTACCGAATGCAACTTGTGATGTCTCACTACCGCTACCGCACAAATTTCCTTCCCCCAAAGAGCAGGCAGGCTTTGCATGAAGGCTCATCGCCTGCGCGAACATGGGGGCGGTGATCACCAATGAGTGACCAAGGTCACCCACCGACACGTTGCTTGCACTGCCCATGCTTCAGCCAAGTCAGGTGAAGGATTCCCTCCACGCCTACCAGCTATCCAAGCGCGGTAACACCAGACCACAGTTTGATACTGTTTGCTCAATCTCCGGAAGCAAACACCCCATCGAACTGGTCCTGAAGCTGTGGACCAGCTATTCTCATTGATATTGAAAGAGAAATGTCTGGTCCACAGGTTTTGGGGAATTCGGGCCGAGAGAGAATGGGGAACGCGGTTTTCGGTGTGCGCGGGTCCGGGTTAAGACCGAAGGGCATTTCGAATATGTCACGTTAACAATTGAAAATATTGTATTTTTTAGAAGCAAAAAAGCCGCCCTGAAGGACGACTTCAATTTTGAGACTTTCTTAATAACTTTAATTGATGGAGCGAACCGATCTGGGGTCGAACCATTCTCTGCACGGGATTTTACCTTTTTTCGGGAAAACGGAGAAAGTTTTCAGGAAAATCTTGGTGGGCGAGATTTTATGATTTCGTCATAACGTATTGTCCTAAAACGTTTTCTTCCAAAGGAGCCGAAATCGTCTACACCATGGGGAGCAAGTTCATTTTGAATCTCGCATGAGCGATCAATTTCTGCTAGAAACACAGACCGTTCATGTAAAATTCAGAAGCCACGGCAATTACATCTTGTCCGAGAAAACATCTTCCAGGGATTGGGCATCTAAAACCCGTTCTCCCCACGTTTCCAAAGTTGGTAGGTCGGTGGAATCGACCTTTTTAATCATCGATTCGGGCAATGGTCCGAAACGCCGTTGAAGCAAGCGTAAGAGAAATGATGCAGCTTCTTCCTGTCGTCCTTCCTGTCGTCCTTCTTGTCGTCCTTCTTGTCGTCCTTCTTGTCGTCCTTCCTGTAACCATTGAGGCTTACCTTTAGCGATAATATCTTGTGCAAATTGTGACATCATTTTTTCCTCCTCCTCCGGTCGAACCCGCCGGATGATTTCACGGACTGTCTGCTCGTCGTAACTTCCAAAGGTCTCCACGATATACCGAATGATGACGTACTGGTCCCCCGGGACTTCTAGAAGAGCCTCGACCAGCAACTTCTTGATCCCCGGTTGTCCGCCTTCCCGCGTCGCGTACTTCACCGCCAGCAACCAAGCTCGCAACTCGGGGAATCTGGACAACATTCGATCTTCGATCTTGCCAAGATCCATGACAGCAAAGCGGAGATTCAAAAGCCATGGTTTCCAACCTTCCTCCGCATCCACCAAAGCCAAAAATTCATCAGGAATTCGCCACTCAGACGTCCCATGGTAAAAGACAAAGGGAACGACAGGCGGCATCATCTCCCAATCAGGGTTTTCACGCTCCCACTGTTTCCACCACTCAACCGTGTATTTGACAACCTGCCAGCCAACTCGACGGTCTGGAAAACTCTTATGCTCGATGAGAACATACAAAAGCGCTGATCGACCCATGATTGTTTTTGCCTGAAAAAGCCGATCTGTCAGATGGCTACGCAACTCCTCATCAACGAATGAGCCATCCAGCAGAATCGGAGGTTCAGGTGACAACAACTCGGATATTTCTTTCGGCAACCGTTCTCGCAGTAAGGCTCCCGCTCTTCCCGGATCAGAAAGCAAAGCCCTCACGAACCTGTCATGCGGTTGTGCTATATCCGTCATGACAAATCCATTAGGGTCAACGCCTTTATGAGAACCATTTTGGAAAACATGCTCACTGTCTTGAATGAGGAACATCTGCAGCGTTTGATGTCTTCCTATCTGGAGTACTATCACAGCCAAAGAACCCATCAGGGTCTGGCCAAGGACTGTCCGGAACATCGGCCTGTCCCACCACTGGATGCCGGGAAAGTTGTATCTTTTCCTTGTGTAGGTGGTCTACACCACGAATACAGACACATGGCCGCCTGAATTCAGTTCGATTTCGCATTTTCAAAGATCAAGGTCTCAATCGAGATCGCGATTTCCCATGCCGGAGCCCGGAGTGCAAAAAAACCGTCTGCGCCATGGGTGTGGAGGAGGTGATCACCGCTCCGGCAAGTCCGTGGCAAAATCCCTACGCTGAAAGGATCATCGGGTCAGTCAGAAATGATGTATTGGACCATGTTATCATTTTGAACGAAGATCATCTGAAGCGCGTCATGGAAGGATATTTGGCTTATTACCACAATTCGCGCACCCACTTGGGCCTGCAAAAGGATTGCCCTGAGCATCGACCGGTCCAGACGAAAGATTCAGGAAAGATTGTCACCATTTCGCACCTGGGCGGTTTGCATCACCAGTACCTGCGAAAAGCGGCCTGAATTCGTATCAATTTTGATTTTCAAGGAACCGATCAGGAGAAGGCGGTTCCGACGGCCATTGTCCGAAATCCGAGATTTTGGCGTAGGGTCTCGCGAAACCAGTTTCTCTATGCCCCGATTGTCCTGAATTTCACCATCCACGTCCACTGAAATTTGTCAGATTCGGCTCCGATTCTGCCAAAAATCTGTCCGGATGGGCCAATCGGGAGGGACAGGTGGCAAGATTTCGCCAATATCGCCGTAACCGTTGGAAACATTGAGGAATTCCCAAAAAGCGAAAACCGCCCCGAGAGGCGGTTATGCAAAGGAGAATTTCCTTTAAAATCAAATTGGTGGAGCCAGGCGGGATCGAACCGCCGGCCTCTTGAATGCCATTCAAGCGCTCTCCCATCTGAGCTATGGCCCCATGGACAGAGAATATGATTGTCTTGATTCAAATTGTCAAGATATCCAGCATAATTTTTTGCATGTGTTATCGTTTGGCTCGGACCTTCTCTCTTGAAACACTCAAAAATTGATTAGGATCACTGAAATGGCAAGCAATATCCGTCCAATATGCGTCCAGGTGAACATGTGATCCCAAATTCATACCCCCCCTCCGGAAATGGGATGGATGTGGGTTGGCCTATCTGTTATGGGATCAGTTGGATCTTGATTCGTTTTAGTCCGAGCGGTTCAAACCCAGTTGCGAGGGAACCTGGTGGTTGAATGTGTTCGATACCAAAATTGTATATTATTTGAACGTTAACATGCCCAAATATATCTGCCACTCAACAATGTTTTAAGAACCACTGGATCTACTTCATGATCAACTTGATACCGATCACAATCAAAAACAAGCCAAATCCTCGTTTCAACTGTTTTTGAGGTAAGGCATGAGCCAGGCGGACACCGATGGGGGTGGTCAACAAGGTGCCGCAAACGATGCCCAGAAACGCCTGGGGGAGAATGAAGCCGAACGCCCCGGGCGGAAGATGGGGGTTGCCCATGCCTGCCTGGATGTACCCCATCGCCCCGGAACAGGCGAGAAAGAATCCCATGGCTGAAGCTGAGCCCACCGATTTGAGCATCGGCAAACCTCGGATCAGGTTCAAGACCGGAACCGCCAGCGTACCACCTCCAATCCCGAACAGGCTGGAAATGGTTCCGATCAATAAACCAAGGACAGGATTGAACAATCCGGAAAGCAACGGGATGCCCGATCCCTCTCCCTTTCTTCCACGCAACATTTCGAGGCCCACGATGATTTCAAAACAACCGAATAACAGGCGCAACAGACTGCCATTCATGATTGCGGCAAGTTGTGATCCCAGCCAGGCACCCAACAGGATTCCGGGAATGAATTGAAGGACATGTTTCCAATCGACCGCACCACGTCGATGATGGTTGAAGGTTGCGGAAATGTTGGTCACCACAATCGTGGCCAGGGAGGTTCCGACCGCCAGATGCATGATGATCTCGGGATGGATGTCATGGCTGGCATACAGGACAAGCAGTGCGGGAACGATGATGATGCCACCTCCCACCCCGAACAGACCCGCAATCACTCCGGCGATCAAACCAGTGATCAAGGCGGCAACAAAGAACATGGAAATCATGCCCGGCGCTCCAGGAAAAAATTCATGATATCTGCTTCAGACCCTTACGAACACTCGCCATAGAAAGATTCAAACTCTTCCTCGAGGAATACCGGATCCACCCGCCCATTCCAGCGTCCATGATAGGCATCCAGAAGGCGGTCCGCGGGAGATCTTCCCGACTCGGCCCACTGAAAGAGTACTTTAAGAAAAATGGATTCGTCACAGCCATTGGTATTGCGTGCATTATGGGTCTTCAATCCATCGCGCGCCAGATCCAACAGTTCCAGGGCCAGTTTCTGCAACGTACCGCCTCCCGGCAGCGCTGTGCTCAATCCATGTTTTGGCACTTCGGCATGAAGATACCGGCGTTCCGCCAAAGTCCATTCCGCGACACGATCCCATGCCCCTTCCAGGGAATCGTCGTCATACATGAGCCCTTTCCAGAAGGCGGGCAATGCACACAATGTCGCGGAATTGCCAGCATCGGCACCACGGGTTTCCAAATAACGTTTGAGACGGACATCAGGAAAAAGAGTGGAAAGATGTAAAGCCCAATCATCAAGGGTCGGCCTTTGACCCGGGAGGGGAGGGAAGTGACCCGCCAGAAATTGTCGGAACGGGACGCCTCCCGCTGGGAGATAGCGTCCCTCTCGATAATAAAACAACATCGGAACATCCAGGGCATATTCCATGTATCGTTCAAATCCGAAATCGGGATCGAATACGAAGGGCAACAAACCACAACGGTCGGGGTCGGTATGCTGCCATATGTGTGCCCGATAGCTGCGGAATCCGTTGGGTTTGCCGTCGATGAAAGGGGAATTGGCGAACAGGGCGGTCACAACCGGTTGCACTGCCATCATCAAACGAAATTTGCGCACCATGTCCCGTTCGTCGGCATAATCCAGATTGGCTTGAACCGTCGTGGTACGGGTCATCATGTCCAGGCTGAGTTGGCCACGGGTGGGAAGGTACTCCCGCATCACCCGATACCGCCCCTTGGGCATCCAGGGGATTTCATGGAATAACCATTTGGGTTGAACACCAATCCCCAGAAAAGCGATGTCCAGATCGCGGCAAACCTGTCCCAGTTGATGCAAATGTTCGTTGAGTTCATCCTGGGTTTCATGAATGGTTTGCAGGGGGGCACCGGAAAGTTCCAATTGCCCGCCAGGCTCCAGGGTGATTGCAGCGGCTCCCTTGACCAGGGCGATGGGAAGACCCGCTTCCAACGTGATTTCCCAACCAAATTTTTCCGCCATCTTTACCAATACGGCACGAATTCCATCATGACCTTCAAAGGCAATCGGGGTCAGATCCTTTTTCCTGAACCCGAATTTTTCATGTTCCGTTCCGATCCGCCATTGATGGCGAGGTTTATTGCCTTCCTGGAACCAGGCAATCAATGCATCCCGGGATTCGACTGGCGGCAGGGAAGAATTTTTTTTGTCAGTTGTGTTCAATAAGATTCTCGTTATTTGAATGAACGTTCGTGGTCCGGCCCGGGGTACGATTCAGCGAACACAGGTTCCCACCCCTTTGTCGGTAAAAATTTCCAACAGCAAGGCATGTTCGATACGACCGTCGATGATATGGGTGGAAACAACCCCCCCTTCCCGCGCCTTGACGCAGGTTTCCACCTTGGGGATCATTCCTCCGGTCACGACGCCTTGATGAATCAATCCGCCGACATCGCTGGTCTTCAATTCACTGATCAGGCGGCCCGACTTGTCCTTGACGCCCAGAACATCAGTCAACAAAATCAATTTTTCCGCCTTCAAGGCGATTGCCAGTGCCCCGGATACGGTATCGGCATTGATATTATAGGTTTCACCCCCTTCTCCCACACCGACTGGGGCGACGACGGGTATCAAGGTGGACTGTGACAGGAGATCCAACAAGGTCGTGTCGATGCGTTCCACATCACCGACCCATCCCAAATCAATGATTTCAGGAGTTTGCAATTCAGGTCCCTGACGCACATGCTGACGCTTGCGGGCCTGGATGGTATGGCCATCCTTGCCCGAAATGCCCACCGCACGTCCCCCGTTGAGGTTGATCAGGCTGACGATGTCCTTGTTTACCTTGCCTGCCAACACCATCTCAACTACATTGACAGTCTCTTGGTCCGTGACCCTCAGTCCGTCAACAAAATGTGGTTTGAGTCCCATACGGGTCATGGTCTGTCCGATCTGGGGGCCGCCGCCGTGAACGACGACCGGCTTGATACCGACTTGACGCATGAGGATGATATCCTTGACAAAGGAAACCTTGAGTGCATCATCCACCATGGCGTGTCCTCCGTACTTGATGACGAAGGTCTTGCCCTCGAATCGTCGCATGTAGGGGAGGGATTCGATGAGAACACGCGCTTTGTCAACCCGCTCTTCAATGGGCATGTCAATCTCCTTCAAGGTTGGGAATGCCGTGATCCGGTCAGGAAAGCAATCGTGCAAACAACAAACCAACGTTGGTCCATGATGTCCCATTTTCTTCGCCAGAGCTGGGTGACGCTTAAGCGATTGCCTGCGTTGCTTGCAATGGCTGGGATCGGTCTTTGTTTGTTCCCGAACGTTCTCGATGCCGTGGAGGCATCCGGCAACATGAGCTACGTTGCCGACAGCGTGGATATTTCCATGCGCAGTGGACCGGAAGTCAACTACCGGATCATACGCATGCTCAAGAGCGGAATGAAATTGCGCGTTCTGGAAAAAAATGGCAATGGTTGGAGTCGTGTTCGCGATGAAAATGACAAGGATGGGTGGATTCTCGACCGTTATCTGACGGATAAGGTGCCTGCATCGTTGCGTGTGGCCGAATTGGAACAGACGATGGAATCGTTGCGGGTTGAACGGGATGCTCTGGAGAAAAAATTCAACGAAGTCAGACAGAGCAATCAAATTCTCAACCAGGATCGGGCGGAACTGGAACGGTTGCGTTCCCTCATGCAGAACACGTTGAAGGTCGATAACGAAAACAAGCAGCTTAAAATCAAGTTTGAACAGATGAACAACGAATTGATGCATGCCTTGGATGAAAAGCGCTTGTTGGAACGACAGTCGGATACCTCATTTTTTGTTTCCGGAGCCACCGTCCTGGGATTGGGGATGTTGGCGGGTTTCATCCTGGCCAAAAAACGGCGCAATCCCTACAGCTCATTGTGATTCACAGATCATTTCCTGTGACGATGACGCCATTTCCAGGGTGCCACCGGATGGCCATCCGCCCACAGTCCCCGATGTTCACGGCGTGCCTGCTGTTCCAGTTTTTTCAACAACGGATCGTGTGAATAGTTCGTGTTGTGCCAGGCCAGCCCCTCTTTGACCAGTTCCTGATTCAAACTGCGACCATCGGTCAGGAAAACGTCTGCCAACATTCTGTGATACAAATCCAATTCGATGGGGTTGACGCGTACCTCCCGGCCCAAGGTTGCCCGTTTGACGAAACGGGTGGCATCCTTCGCAAAAGGTTGGCCATGTTCCGGCGCATCGATCCCCTGAAGACGGAGGGTCTCAATCCGATGGCCAACCTTGACCTTCAGGGAGTCTCCATCCTGCACGAAAATCACTTTGCCATGCCATGGTTGGGTTGCATCGGTGGCGGTGGTGAACCGGGGGGTGGTCAATGTCAGGAGCAACAACAGGCTCCATGGCGGCCAGTATCGTTTAATCATGTGAAAAACCATATTCCGACCAACGCAGGGTTACTTTTTTCACGGTTTGAGGATCAGGGAGCAACGGTTTGCCCCAGTGACGCCCGGTTTCGGCAAAGGTCCTCCGGGTGGCGTTCATGGCGAAACGTCCCGTTTCCCGATCCACGATCAAATCCCGACCAGGATCGGTCCGGGTCGCCATGGACCACAGAAGGTCATCCCATGAATCGGGGCGGCAATCATCATCAACGATCCAGAAATGTCGTGGACCGGTTCGGGGATCGACCTGTTTCAATAGAATGCGGGCTGCCATCACGCCTCGTTCCGGGGTTTTGCCATCCACGCAGACGACCGCCATGGCCCCTTGAAACCACAGATGTACATGGGTCATCACCCCGTGGCTGGCGATCAGATCGGCGATCCATCCGCCGGAGCCGGGTTCCGTTTCGAGGGTGTTGACCGCTGCAAGTTCGATCCCGATCTTGGTGGTTGCATCGATTCCGAGTTTTCCTCCCAAACCGCTGTGACACGATGCAAAATCCAAATAATCGATCGGGGTGTGTTCCAGCCGGACCAGATCCCGGTTGCCATGGCAGTTGCGGGCGACCGCTGCCATGACCTGTTCAGGGTTGTCGAGTGCGACCTCTTCATCAACTACGATGACGTATTTGGTATAGAGGAATTGACGTAAAAACCCCCAAACCGCCATCATGACTCGAAATCCATGGCCCGGATAGCTTTTTCTCAACCCGACAACCGCCACCCGATAGGAAGCTGCGGCCATGGACAGGTGAAAGCCGGTGATTTCGGGGAATTGTTTTTTCAACAAGGGGGTGAAGATGCGGTTCAGGGCGACTGCCAAAATGGCGGGTTCATCGGGGGGGCGTCCGGTATAGGTTGATAAATACAGGGGGTTTTGGCGCATGGTGATCCGTTCCACCGTCATGACCGGGAACAATTCGACATCGTTGTAATATCCGGTATGATCGCCAAACGGTCCTTCCTTGGCCAGATCCTGGACATCGACGAACCCTTCCAGGATGATTTCCGCCGTCGCCGGTACCGGCAGACCGGGATGCAATCCCCGGGCAGTTGCAACCCGACGTTCGCGCAACAATCCGGCAAAGGCATATTCCGAAAGATTTTCCGGAACCGGGGTGACGGCCGCCAGGAGGGTTGCCGGATCGCAGCCGATGGCGACTGCTACGGGCATTTTGTGATCATATTCGGCGGCATGCAATGCCCCGCCCCGATGTTTGAGCCAACGCATGATGACCTTGTTCTTTCCCAGAACCTGCATCCGGTAGACCCCGATGTTGACCGGGCCCCCCCGGCGTCCCCGGGTGATGACCAGGGGCCAGGTGATCAGGCGTCCCGCATCTTCGGGCCAACAGGTGACGATCGGCAACAATCCAAGATCCACCTGGTCGCCACGCCAAACCGTTTCCCGGCAGGGGGGACGAAAGACGGTGCGTACCGGCATGAACCGCCCTTTGGCATACAGCCGGGCCAACCGGATCAGGTCTCCAGGTTTGGAGGGGGGTTGTGGTTGTTTGAGTTGGGCCAGTTCTTCTCCCAGTGTCGTCAACTCTTCCGGCAACCGTCCGAGGGCCATCCCGATCCGCCGTTCGTCGCCAAAAAGATTGGCAACCACCCGCATCGAAGATCCTTTGACCCGGTTGAATACCACCGCGGGTCCTCCAGAAAGCAGCAAGCGGCGGCTGATTTCGGTCAGTTCCAACCTTGGATCCACTTCCGCATCGACATGAACCAACGCGCCATGCATCTTCAGAAAGGCCAAAAATTCCCTGAGATCGGCAAATGCTCTGGACACCACGGATTCTCCCATTGTTTCAATGCAACGCCCATTCAATCCGCCGGACATTCATGATGATCGCCAGGCTTTATTCGGGAGTGATCTTTGCAGTGTGCTACGAGGATGCCGGACAAGCAAAGGTTCCAAACGGTCTGGTGGGCAACAATCGTCGGTAGGGGGCTGATGCTCGGGAAAATATTGCCCCCACCTGTTCGATCATGATGCAGGATCGTTTCCAGGGCTATGATTTTGTTTGATATCCCTGAATAATTCTACTTTGTCACATTCATTGATCAGGGATTATTGACACTCAAAAAATTATTGAAAAAAAAAAGGGGTCTGGGGGATTGCCCCCAGGGTGTTGATTTTGATTTTGTTTTTTAC
>PEAN01000014.1 GCA_002753735.1 Magnetococcales bacterium DCbin4 | reverse complement strand
ATCAACACCCTGGGGGCAATCCCTTAAGCCCCCTTTTTTCTTTTAATAATTATTTAAAATCATTATATTGCAGTGAAACGATGTATTTACCCACATTTAACGCTGGAAGAGCCAAGATAAATTGCTGCTGCACCTGAAGTAGGTGCAATCAGACGCCTGCCCCCTCAATAACATTGCTCCAAACCAGCTCCATCACCTCGAAGGTTCCAAGAGAGATTGAAGTTTCACAAACTTGGTATCGCTCGGACAAGGTGACGCTGTGCCATATTTTTGACAAGTCATGCAGAGAAGCGGCTCCCTTGCAGCAATATCCATTTCCAATTGGGTTCGGAAGCTACGTGGATCACACGGTCGAAGTTTTTCAAAAGAATATGAAAAATATGCTCATCCGATTCCCATTCGACTGATTCAAAAACACCACTTCCCTGACCATTGGACCCAACCGCCAAATCATAGAGTACATAACCATCTTTCTTGAGAACTCTTGAGTGCTCCTTAAAGAATCGGTCCAGATCAAAAGCGTGATCCACCGCATTACTATAAATCAAATCAACAGCACCATCGGGAGAATCGATATTCATGAAATCACCGGGAACGACCCAGGGATTGTCCGGTCCCGGATTCAAGTCGATTCCCTGGGCATGAACAAATCCAAGATCTCGCAGCACCTCCACTTCGGTTCCCTGGCGCGCCCCAAGACAAAGGATTCGTGCATCCAGTGGAATCAACGAATGCAATTTTCTAAAACGCCTGAAAAACTTTTTTCGATAGCTGACGACTTCCGCAGCAGTCAACCCCCCCTTGGCTGCAATCATTTCATCCCACTTGGCCTTTTGGTGAGCAATATATTCGTCATAATCGGAGTAATCCCGATAGCGGATACCGTTGATCGCGGTTGATTTCCACCCCCACTTCCCATGATGCTTATTTCTTACAGGATGTTTCTCGACGTTAAAATCATAGTCATCTCGCTTCAGGGCATGGATTTTCCGATTGTAAGAAAACCAGTTAAAGAAAAATTGGTACATAAAAGTTTTAAAATAAAATGTTGTGAACTTCACATCTGCAAAACAATCCATGGGTCAATTCACCTTTCAGACGATCATGAACACCTTTCGAATGCAAGCAATAACATCATCAAACTCCTGGAGGCAAGGCCCAATCCCAGGACATTCCCAAGGGATCAACATTCACGATGACCAAGGGAAAAGGGCTTTCGGGGATCGCCCCCAGGGTTCCAGTTTTGATTTCATATCCCCCCGCAAAGGAGAGGAATGTTGCCAGGAATACCTTGTTTTCCCCGAGGAAAAGCATATCCTGGATGGGAATATCATACTCAGTTTCGAAAGAAGTGACCAATAACACCGCCTGGAGTGATTTTTCCCCCGGAGAAGAATCTTTGCAAAATCCTGTGGGAAATCCCAAGACGCATTTTTCTTGATCCCCGAAAAAACGTTTCAAATGGCAACCTGAGAACGTCCACCCGATTTGGCACGGTACAGTGCCGCATCCGCCTTTTCCCACCAGGTTGCAAGAGAATCTCCCTTTTCCCATTGCGCCAAACCAATACTGACCCCCAACATGGTCGATCCCGGTACCCCGATCTTCAACGCCCGTACCGCTTCACAAATTCGCGCCATCAACCCCCGGGCATTGGCCAACGACGTGTTGGGCAAAATCAGCGCAAATTCATCCCCACCTGTCCGTGCCAGCAAATCAGCATCACGGATCATTGATGAAAAAGCACGCGATACCTTGCGCAATACGTCATCTCCCTCACCGTGTCCCAGGGTGTCATTGATTTCCTTGAAATAGTCCAAATCCAAACATGCCAAGACCAAGGGACACCCATACCGATCCGCCTGGACACGTTCCTGTTCCGCCCGCTCCATGAAAACCCTTCGATTCACCAACCCCGTCAGTGCATCCTTACGCGCCTGTTCATACAGATCTTCATAAACCAAAGCCCGCTCCAACGGCCCACGCAAATCATCCAGAATCGATTCCACCTCTTCCCAATCCCCAAACCTTCGCGATGCATCCTCCTGATGGATCAGCAACAAACATTCATTGCCTTCCTCATCCAAAGACCACCGTTGAAACACCAAACCCAACCGTTCCACCCTGTCACACGCCTCGATATCCTCAGGATTCTCCAAAAGACGCATCGCCACATCCAACAGTGTCTGTCGATGCGGTCCATGACAGGAACAGGCCGTCGGGATCCTGCCCCGACCCGAATGCCGATACGCCACCAGATCATGATTGATCCGGGGTGACAACCAACGTGAAAAAGCCTCCAACATTGAATCCAGATCCAAGGTCTCGCCAAGTTTGCGATGCAGATCATAAACTCTGGAAAGACGGATGGTCTCGCGTTTGTAATCTTCGATCTCCTCCTGAAGATCAGTCGGATGTCTTGCAAACAATGACGGATTGATTTCCGCTGCCCGGCGACTCGAAAGCGATACAGAGATGCCCATAGGACCATACCTCAGCGTGTTTGTCCGGGTTCACTGCACAACAAGGAAAACCACGAATCCCGGAACTTGAATCCCTGTCCTGAATCTAAACGGCGATACACATGGGAATTGCCAACTTCGTGCCAATCGGCATCCCGGAGCCCGCAGAAAGGATGAGATTTCGGTTCTTTATTTTTTTCTATATTATTCAACTAGTTAAAACAGAAATAATTCGACAGACCCGCCCCGGAACGCCGCCATGGGACTGGAATGTCCGTCGACCGTGTCAACAGGGGGGAAAAGGGAAAAAAAAAGGTGGGGATTTTTTTCCCCACCTGGAACTTATTGAAGGTCAACCAGGAAATTTTGGCTATTGCAAAAGCTGCTGGACCCGGGAAGAGGACAGTTTGTCCGCCTGGGTTTGGAGGGCCAGGGTCGCCTGGGTACGCAGAGAAAGGGCGATGGCATTGGAGGCCCCTTCGGCCATATCGGCATTGAGCATGCTGCCATGGGAAAACGACAGGGTTTCGGAAAGTTGCGAAAGGGTATCGGCCACGCTGACAAGTTGGGATTCGGCAGTTCCCATGGCTGATCTTTGTTCGCTGATCCGTTTCAGCGCATCACTGGCGGCACTCAGGGCATTTTCAGCGCCCTCCCGGGTCGTCACATCCACTGGGGTGAACACGGCACTCAGATCGCGAAGCTGCAACTGAGTCTGATTGTCGGAGCCGGGACCGGTCTGGAACGACAACGTTTGATCGGTGGTCAGAAGATTGATGTCGTTGAAGCTGGTATCGGTCAAGATCGACTGGATCCCGCCCTGAATGGCATCGACCTCTTTTTGCAAAGCCTGCCGATCAGAATCATTCAAGGAGGCATTGGCACTCTGGGTAGCCAACTCCTGAATTCTTTGCATGCCGGTTTCAACTTCACTCAACGCTGCATCGGCGATCTGAGTCAGAGAGATGCCATCATTGATCTGGGATCTGGCCAGATTGGCACCTTGGATCTGACTGGTAAACCGGTCAGCGATGGCAATCAGAGCGGCGCTCTCAAATCCTTGTCCTG
The DNA here is from genome assembly GCA_002753735.1 of Magnetococcales bacterium DCbin4. Taxonomy (GTDB): domain Bacteria; phylum Pseudomonadota; class Magnetococcia; order Magnetococcales; family UBA8363; genus UBA8363. The sequence continues at coordinate 69,455 of PEAN01000014.1, read as the reverse complement.
TTTTCAAACCGCTTCCAAGCTGTTTAAAAACATCATTGATGGATTTGACGGTCGGATCGGTTTTGCTGGAAAGATTTTGCAGTCCAACACTGCTGGTTGCGATCATGGCCATAATGGTTCTCTCTTTCTCCCCTGACTCACTCCCCACATCAACCGGGTAACGGAGATGGACTTGTTCTGGACAGAGGCCCATTTATTAAATCTTGTTGAAACTTTCCCGTTATCAAGTTTAGCGGAATTTATAATGGCAGTCCAGAAAAACCGTATCCAGGGCAGACCCTTTGGCGGTTCCTGGCTTTACCAACGGGAATGCAATTCATGTGCTAATTCTACCGCCTCATGACACTTTTTGCCGATCATCCTATAAATACATGATTTATCATATGATTGTCGCAACTCAATCAATCGCACTCCCGACACTCCAGCGGAACACATCCAGGTCAAGGGCAAAATCGGTGCGGCAATCATTGCCCGCACCCCCCCAGACCGGCATATTTTTCCCCAAGATTTTGAAATACGCCCACACGCAGAACAACGCCTCAGGATTCCAAACCGATCGTCAATGCGTTTGCATACGATCTGTCCCAGGCGGGTTGCGGTATGGGACTGGATGTTCAGAAACAGGGCGGCATATCAAAAATTCTCAGCCCAATCCGATAGTTTCCATCGTTTTGACGACAATTCTGGACATAACAGGAATACAAATCCTTGCCACCCTGCCCGGAAATCACCTCCAACATGACATTGGCCCCCACAGGAAGGGAAGCCGGAGCATGGATGCCAAACCCCTGGGCACTCATATCCCGAATCTCCACCGAAACTTTTTTTCCTGCATGGACAAGATTGCCGTTACCCCTGGCGGCCACCCGGTATTTGCCTCTTTGATTGACCTTGGCCCGATCTCCCCCCCCCGGGCTGCACAATCCCGGTTCAAGCCGCAACATGCCATCGATGGCATCGAACAACAACCCCATCCATACCGGCCCCAACCCCCCCTGCTTGGCCTTGACCGTCAGGGCATCCAAAGCAGAATAAAGATCCTCCGGCGTCGTAATCCTGTCTTGATTCATGAGTACATCCTTGTGATCCAACGATCTTTCCACCCGATGATGATCAGGGTCGATCAAAGTCCGCAAACAAACGGACCGATTCAATGCTACTTGGTTTCCATCACCCACACCCCATCCCAATGACCCTCGGGGGGATGGGCCAACAATTGCTCACAACGCCCGATATACATGGTCACCAAGGCATCGGCCGGATTAAGTTTCAATGCCTCTTGAAACCCGATAATCGCCTTTTCGAATCGCCCCCCTTGATAGTGATGAAACCCGTCCTTGAAATAATTGACCGATTCCATCAGATTGGGGAAACTCTCCTCATTATGGTAGTCCAACACCTCGTAGATACTGACGGGTCTGGTCTTGCCTTTGACGATGACCTTGTCCACTTCACGAATGCGATAGGTACCGCGCAATTTTCTGAACGTATTTTCACTGATGAGGATTTGCGCCGCATATTGTTTGCAGGCGCTTTCCAGACGGGCCGCCAGATTGACCCCATCGCCGATCATGGTGTAGTCCATCCGTTTGGGCGAACCGATATTACCCGATACCACCGTGTCGGTATTGAGGCCGATCCCCATGTGAACCGCCATCTTGCCTTCCCTGGCCCGTTTGACATTGAACCCGTTCAAGGTATCGATCATGGCAATGGCAGCCCGGACCGCCCGATCTTCGTCATCACCCTTGGGAATCGGCAAGCCAAATGCTGCCATCATCGCATCGCCGATGAACTTGTCGAGCATTCCCCCCTCTTCCTGGATACAGTCCACCATGAGGGTGAAATATTCGTTCAACAGTTTGACGGTCCCTTGCGGGCCAAGCTCTTCGGTCAAGGTGGTGAAACTGCGAATATCGGTAAAAACCACCGTCGCCTCGACACTCTTCCCCCCCAGCAGATCCACCTCCCCATCCATCAACTGCGCCGCCAACCCTGGATCCATGTAGCGCGACATGGTCGATTTCATCCGTTTTTCACTGGAAATGTCCTCGATCATGATCAAGGTACCCAAATCCTTGTCGTCGCCGCTGATCAAAGGGAGAATGGTCAGATTTGCTGAAACCTTTCCCTTGGGGGTATCCAGTTCCACATCCATCAACGCCGCTTCCTTGCGCGCCTTGGAGACCAGGTCAACCCGTTCCATGACCCAGGCGTTGTCGATGAAAAACTCACGCGCAGGTTTTTTCAGCACTTCGTCCAATGCCACCCGGAGAATTTTCAGGCTGGCGGCATTGGCGGTCTCGATGATCCCCTCCGCATTGATGGTGATCACTCCGTTGGTCATACTTTCCAGCACGCTCTCATTATAATTTTTCATCCGCTGAACATCTTCGAACAGCTTGGCATTCTCCAGGGCAATGGCGACCTGAGCGGTGAATGCCTTGAGCCGGGATTCATCCTCCTGGTTGAAGGATCCCCCCTTTTTATTGAGCATTTGGGTCACCCCGATGGTCCGCCCTTCCTTGTTGACCACGGGGATACAAATGATGGAACGGGTGAAATATCCGGTTTTTTTGTCAAACGCGGGATTGAAACGCAAATCGGCATAGGCGTAGGGAATGTTGATGGTTTCACCGGAGGTGAACACCGCCCCGGCAATCCCCACATGATTGGGAAGGCGGATTTCGCCGATGGATCCCCCCATGGCGACCCGGGAAAACAATTCATTGGTCTTTTCATCATTGAGGAACAAGGTACCACGGTCCGCCTGCAACAATCGCGTCGCTTCACGGATCACCTTTTGCAGGAGACTATCGATTTCAATTTCCGAGGTGATGTCGGAAACCATCTCCAAAAATTCCATCTCCAGCTTGCGGGTGATTTCCATCCGCTCGATCTGCTGGGTGTTTTCCAAAACGATGGATGCCTGTTGCGTCATCGCCTCCAACAGTTTGAGGTCCTCCTCGGTAAACACCCCTTCCCGTTTGTTGAGGCTTTGCACCACACCGATCACCACCCCCTTTGCCGTTCGGATGGGGGCACACAGAATGCTGCGGGTGACGAACCCGGTTTCCTTGTCCACCGAAGAGTCGAACCGTTCGTCCTGGTAGGCGTCGGGAATGATCACCCCCTGGCCCGACTGGAAGACATGGCCGGCAACCCCCTGATTGTTGAGGATGCGAATCTCCCGGCGAATGTTGCCCTGGGCATAGCGGGTATAAAGTTCCCCCGTCCGTTCATCGTTGAGAAATATTGAACCCCGCTCCGAATGGATTTTCTCCGTTGTCAGCTGGATGATGGTCTTGAGCATCTCCTCCAACGTTTCGTTGGCCGCCACCTGCCGGGAAATGCTCAACAACATTTCCATCTGCGATAACCGCTGTGCAACCCCCGCAGGAGCAACCTGTGTCCGTCCCGCCTCTTTCTCCGTCATCATGGACATGACTGCCGCTCCAACTTTTCTCTCAAGACCACGATCATCTCTTCCAAATGTTTGCGTTCATCCCGAACCCGCAGACGAATCTCCTGGATCTCTTCACGGTGGGCGTGCCGCATCACCTCCATCTCGTCTCGCAGGGCAGAAATGGTCTGCTCCAGATAACGCCCCTCGATCCGGGACTGCGCCTGGACCTCCTGTAGATCTCGTCCGCGGCGATGGTTGAGTTCATCCAACTTCTCCCGGAGCGCACCCACCGTTTCTTTGAGTTGTCCCACCTCCTTGCGCCCTTCGACCAAAACCTGCTGCACCTCCACTCGTTTTTCATGGGCCAGGTGATCCAGTTCATCCCGCATCGCAGCAACCATCCGCCGCAACAGCATGACTTCCTCTTCCCGGGCCACATGTGCCGCATGAACCGCACTTTTCTTGTCATGCGCCAACTGTTCCAGGGTTTCACGCATCGCCTGGATGGTTTCACGCAATTGGCGATTCTCAGCCACCAGATCTGTCACAGACGATTCCTTTGAATTCATGCAGGACCCACGCGCTTGAGCAATCAAAAAAACCTTCCTGTTCATCATGGTGGGGGCCATTCCCTGGTTCAAGGTCCGTTGATCGATACGAACCCGGAAATGACCAGCATCAAAATTCATCCCCCCAATCCCTGTACCGTCAATGCAATAACCGAACCCAATCCGATGGTACCCGAACCATGCTTGAATCAAGATGGATGCACCCACCGTATATAGTTTGATTTGTGAATATCAATAACTATAATAGTTTTGATTTTCATAGTGTTTCATATTAAGATTTTAATCTGCTCATTTTCAGCATTACGTGAATTTAATCAAATTTTCAAGGAGTATCAATATGGGGTTCAAATTACCTGAACTGGATGCCAGACCGGATCGATTGGACTTGAGGGATCGGATGTACTGCCCTCCAGTCCGTTCCCTGATTCCACGGTGGCCGTCCGAAGAAATGATCGAACAAGGATTGGAAAACTACATCAATGCCAATCTGATCCTCGATCAAGGACAGGAGGGGGCCTGTACCGGATTCGGACTCGCCTGTGTCGTCAATTATCTGTTGTGGTACCGGTGGTATCTGACCCGTGGCAATGACTCGAAAAATCCTTATCCCTTCCCATCGGTCAGCCCACGCATGCTCTATCATCTGGCCCGTTTCTATGATGAATGGCCGGGAGAGGACTACGAGGGTTCCAGTTGCCGGGGTGCCCTCAAGGCATGGCATAAACATGGTGTCTGCTTCGAATCGACCTGGCCCTATCGCGTCCGTGGCAAAGTCAAATTCGTCTCCCCCAAAAAAGGATGGGATATCGAGGCGGCGCAACGTCCCCTGGGGGTTTATTACCGGATTGACCGGCAATCCGTAGTCGACATGCAGGCTGCGATTCAAGAAACCGGAGCCATCTATGTATCAGCCAAGGTTCACAAAGGATGGAAACTGTCATCCACCCGGGAACCCTTCTCGCACGATTCACTCCCCTCCATCTCTTTTCCGGAAGAAATCAATGGCGGTCACGCCTTCGCCCTGGTCGGATATAACGAACGTGGATTCATCGTGCAAAATTCATGGGGGACACGCTGGGGCATGGGTGGATTTGCCATCCTCACCTATGATGATTGGGTCGAAAATGGCAGCGACGCCTGGGTATGCGGTCTGGGTGTCCCTCAAAAAGAAGCGATTTCACCCAAACATGTCGATGTTTCCAACATGTCCTATCATGACTTGATCCGTCCTGAAGAGACCTCGTTCGTTCGCAGGAGGACTTCAACCACCGCCAAGGAAGATCCCACCGCCCCCTGGACGGAAGCGAGCGCCTATCGTCATACCGTCGTAATGGAAAACGAAGGCCGGGCCGTCACCCGTCTGGTCGAATTTGAAAACGCCGAAGCGTACATTGATGATGTTGCCCATATCCAGCCCAAGAAATGGTTCGATGACAAATTCCCTGATTCCAAAACGCCATTGAACCTGGTGATCCATGCCCTCGGGGGATTGAACTCGGAAAAGACATCAATCAAACGCATCCGCCATCTGGCTCCCTGTTTCGTTGCCAACGGCGTCTATCCCTTGTTTCTGACCTGGAACACCGGGGCGATGGAATCGATAAGATTCATTTTGGAAGATACCGTCAACCGGATCACGGAAGAAGGACGCCAACAATTGAGTTTCAGGGAGTTGGTCGAAAAGATTGGTGAAGCCAAGGATCGGATGATCGAAGTCGGTGTGGGTAAAACCATTGCCAAGCCCATCTGGACCGAGATCAAACAAAATGCCCAAGCCTGTATCCAAGACAAGAATGGCGGCTATTTACTGTTGCAGGCGCTGAATAAGCTGAAAGAGCACCATGCCGACCGTTTGCACATCCATATCGTCGGCCATTCGGCTGGTTCCATCATTCTGGGACACCTGCTCAAAGCCAGGATCGATGGGATCGCCCCATTGGAGGTGACGACATGCAGTCTTTTCGCCCCCGCCTGCACCGTCGAATTCGCCAATACCCATTACAGCGGGATCCTCGCCAAAACCCACATCCATCTGCTTTCGGACGAAAGGGAAAAAGAGGACGGACTCCCCACTCCGGAAAAACCCATCTACGGCAAGTCTCTTTTGTATCTGGTCAGCCGGTCACTGGAAAAATGGGAAAAGACACCAATTCTCGGGTTGCACAATGTCTTTTGCAAAAAACCTGATAAAAGTCTGTGGAATCCCAAAGCCATTGAGGATGTCAAACAATGGCAGGATCATTGGAAAGGCCATGAGGGGCAACTGTTTGTTGTCAAAGATCGGGAAATATCCACCGGCGTACGCAACACCAAAGCGACCCATGGTTGCTTTGACAACGACGTCGGCACCATCACCCAAACCCTCGAATGGATCCTCAAGGGCGAATTGATCCAACCGGTCACCAACCTTGATTATTGATGATCTGATATGAATTTTACCAGAATGACGCCGCCCCACCAGCCAGGAGGCCAAAGCAAGGGAGGGAGGGAGGGAGGGAATGTTGATCCCTCCCTTGACGGCACCCAATCAAACGCCCTACCCCTCCCTGTGGCAAGGACATGCCTGCCCCTGTGCCGCCTGATTGAACGCGCGCAGAATGCCGCAGGTTCGATTGGTTTGCCGCTGTTCGCACTCCCCCCTCAGGGCAATCAACTGTTCCTTGAGGGTACCCATGGCGCTGATCTGTTCCTCTACCCGGGCGATCTGTACATCAAGGAGCGCATCAACCCCTGCACAATCTTCCTCCGGGTGATGACGGAAATCCAGCAGGAGCCGGATCTCGGCCAACTTCATCCCCAGGGAGCGCCCGTGTCGTATGAACTGCAAGGTTTCCTGATGAAGCGCGCCATAACAGCGGTAGCCGGAAGGTTCCCGCTCCGGTTTCGCCAGCAGACCTTCCCGCTCATAGTAACGCACGGTTTCCACGTCGCAACCCGCCCGTTTGGCCAGTTCGCCAATTCGCATGACACCCTCCAAAAAAAAGTCTTGACCCCGTAGTTGCTACAGGGTGTTCAATCATCTCATGGTTTCCAGAAGCGTTCCAGCGGAGATTGTCATGCCTTCCCACGACTCCCATGCCTGCTGCTCCAGCCACTGCGCCACCAATGCCCAAGTGATCGCGCCACCCTTGACGCCACCACCGCCCCTCCCAGACGGCAAGCGCATGGTATTACGGATCACCAAACTGTGTTGCCCCACCGAGGCGAACCTGATCCGCAAGGCACTGGCCGACATGAAGGAGATCCTGCACATGGATTTCGACTTCATCCGCAAGGAATTGGTGCTGATGCACAGTGGCGTGGACCGTATGGCGATCATCGCCGCCCTGCGCACCATCGACATGGAACCGGACCCCGGGGATGGGACGATGGCGTCGGAAATGGATCAAACACGTCCCCTGTCGCTTCCGCCCGCCGTATCCCGTCGGGAGTGGTGGGTGACCGCCTTCTCCGGAGTCATCGCCTGCGTCGCGGAAATCCTGGTCTGGAGCGGAGTTGACGAGATGTCGCCCTGGATCGCCGGTCTGGCCACGCTTTCGATCCTGACAGGCGGCGTTGGCACGTTGAAACGAGGCTGGATCTCCTTGCGTCATCTCTCCCTCAATATCAGTTTCTTGATGAGCCTGGCGGTGCTGGGAGCCATGGTCATCGGCCAATGGCCCGAGGCAGCGATGGTGATCTTTCTCTTCGGCCTGGCCGAGCGCATCGAGGCCCTGTCCATGGACCGGGCACGCAATGCCGTGCGGGAACTGATGTCGCTGGCCCCGGAAACCGTCACCATTCAAAACGAAGCCGGGGCGTGGGAAACCGTGAATGCCGCCACCGTGGCAGCAGGTTGTCTGGCCAGGGTCAAACCCGGTGAGCGCATCGCCCTGGATGGCGTGGTGACGTCGGGCAGTTCAGATGTCAACCAGGCCCCCATCACCGGAGAAAGCACTCCCATCATGAAGGAGGTCGGTCATCCCTTGTTCGCTGGTGCGATCAACGGGTTGGGGGTTCTTGAATACCGTATCACCGCCGACTTCAAACACTCCACTCTGGCACGAATCATTGACACCGTTCAAGAAGCCCAGGCCAAACGGGCACCGATGCAACGTTTCGTAGACCAGTTCGCCAAATACTACACTCCGATCGTGGTAGGGATCGCGGGGATGATCGCCGTCGTGCCCCCCCTGGTGTTCGACGAACCCTTTGTCACCTGGTTCTACAATGCCCTGGTGATGCTGGTTGTCGCCTGCCCCTGCGCCCTGGTGATCTCCACCCCGGTAACGGTGGTGAGCGGCTTGGCCGCAGCGACCCGACGCGGCATTCTGATCAAGGGCGGCCTCTACCTGGAACAGGCCCATGCACTGAAGGCCATTGCCCTGGATAAGACCGGCACCCTGACCCATGGTCAATTGGAAATGACGGATCTGGTCGTCCTGGGCGGGAGGAACCGGGATCAGATCCTGCGTCTGGCGGCCAGCCTGGAGGCCCACTCCGAACACCCGGTGGCCGCCGCCATCACCAGGGCCTGGGGCAGGGAACGCCCCCTGCTCCATGTTCGGCAGTTTGAAGCCATTGTCGGACGCGGCGCACGCGGTACGGTTTCGGGTGCGGTGCATTACATCGGCAACCACCGCATGTTGGAAGAACTGGGACTTTGTCGCCCGGAGGTTGAAGCCATCCTCCTCCCGCTGGAACGGGACGAAAAGACGGTGGTGGTATTGGCCTCGTCCAGCGAACCACTGGCGATCATCGCCGTCTCTGATCGCATGCGGGAAACCACGCCGGAGGCGATTCAGGATCTCCATGATCTGGGAATTGCCTTAACCATGTTGACCGGTGATAACGCCGCTACTGCCCAGGCCATCGCCCGACATGCCGGGATCAATCATGTGCGCGCCGAATTGTTGCCGGAAGAAAAACTGCTCGCCATCGAAGAGCTGATGGAACGGTTCGGGACGGTCGCCATGGTAGGCGACGGCATTAATGACGCCCCGGCCCTGGCACGAGCCTCCATCGGCATCGCCATGGGGAGCACGGGCACCGACACCGCCCTGGAGACCGCTGACGTGGCCATCATGAACGACGACCTGCGCCGGATCGGGGAATTCGTACGCCTCGGACGTGCAACCCGGCGCATTTTGTGGGAAAACATTGCCCTGGCCATTGGCATCAAGGGCTTCTTCCTCATGTTGGCCGGCCTGGGCCTGGCCACCCTGTGGATGGCAGTGCTGGCGGATATGGGCACCAGCCTGCTGGTGATTTTCAATGGTCGGCGATTGCTGAAATTCAAAACGTCATGAGACGACCTGCCATTGACATGATCTGACGGAAAGCCATCACCGCACGGTTTTTCCCTGGATTCAGCTTCCGAAGGAGGTTCCATTGCATCGTGACCGTACGGAAAACGACCTGTCTTCGAAGAATGTACCGCCTGGATGGACTCTGCTCTTTGTCGCCTGGATCGTCGCCGCCTGCGCCACTCTTGGAAGCCTCTTCCTCAGCGAAGTCATGGGCGTTCCGGTCTGCAATCTGTGTTGGTATCAACGCATCGCCATGTACCCCCTGGCGTTGATTCTGGCCCTGGGGCTGTTCCCCTATGACCCGAACGTGGTGCGCCATGCCGGTGCGTTAACAGGGGTGGGTTGGCTTATTTCCCTGTTCCAGGTACTCCTGGTCGCCGGAATCATTCCGGAACGTATGCAGCCCTGCGTGCAGGGTATTCCCTGTTCAAAAACATATTTTGCCCTCTTCGGGGTTCTGACCATCCCCACCATGTCCCTTTTGACATTCACGCTGATTGGTGTGCTGCTGATTTTCGTAAGGAGGCTCAAATCATCATGAACCGAAAAATTCTCTTTATTTCCGTCGGTGGTGCGCTGCTGCTGATTTTTTTCGTTGCCATGGTGTTGTTTCAGGAACACAAGGCCGGTCAACAGAGTGCCGCCACGCGCGACAACATGGCTGCGTTGCATCGGGAAGGTGCCCCGATCAAAGGTCCCCATGACGCCAAAGTCACCATTGTGGAGTTTTTTGATCCCGCCTGCGAAACCTGCCGGGAATTCCATCCCCTGGTCGCGCAGTTGATCGAGCAGTATCCGGGCAAGGTGAAGGTGGAGATGCGCTATGCCCCGCTTCATCCCGGATCGGACCAGGTGGTGGCCATGCTGGAGGCAGCGCATCGTCAGGGCAAGTTTTGGCAATCCCTGGAGTTGCTGTTCGGCAACCAAAGTCGCTGGGTCATCGAACACCAGTCCCAACCCATGCGCGCTCACACCCTGTTGGGAACCCTGGAGGTGGATCGGAAACGGTTGTCGGAGGATATGAACCATCCTGAAGTTGTGCAGGTTGTGCAACAGGATGTCCAGGATGGGCAACGCCTCAATGTCCGGGCCACACCGGAATTTTTCGTCAACGGTCGCCCCATGCCCAGCTTTGGCTTTGAACAGTTGAGCCTTTTGGTGAAAGAGGCCGTAGCCGACGCTTATTGAACATTTCACCCATCATAAAGATGGTCGCGCAACGATTCAGCACCCCATTTACATTGAAATTATTGAGAAAAAAATGGGGCTTGAGGGATTGCCCCCTGGGTGTTGACTTTGTTTTTGAATTGAAACAATAAGGTTTCCATGCAATGCTTTTGACTTGGTTTCCATGGTCGAAAACAAAATCGAAAGCAAAAATTGGAGCTTATGATTGAGAGTCAAAACCCTGGGGGCAATCCCTCAAGCCCTCTATTTTTTTCAATGGTTCCAATAAGGATGGGGGTGCTGAGCATGACCATCCCGCAACCCCTCCTGACAGGGGGTTCGTTCGCACAGATGCATTATCCCCCATGCACCCCCTCGCCCTCCACCCCCAGTCTGGGGCACCAGGGGGTCAGCATGCAGGATGGGCATTTGGGTTTTCTGGCGGTGCACACATAACGCCCGTGCAGGATCAACCAATGATGGGCATGGCGCATGAATTCGGGGGGGATGATCTCGACCAGTTCGCGCTCCACCGCCTCGGGTGTTTCACCCCGAGCCAGACCCAAACGCCGGGCCAGCCGGAACACATGGGTATCGACCGCGAGCGTTGGATGGCCGAAACACACATTCAGAACCACATTGGCCGTTTTCCGCCCAACCCCGGGCAGAGATTCCAACGATGCCCGATCATCAGGAACCTCCCCCTGGTGTCGTTCCAGAAGAATACGGCTCAGGGCATGGATGTAGCGTGCCTTGGAATGATACAGCCCCAGTGAACGGATGTGGTCGGCGATCCCCTCCTCCCCCAGTGCCACCATCGCCTCGGGAGTCGGTGCCGTCCGAAACAATCCCGGAGTGACGCGATTGACGCCGACATCGGTGGACTGGGCCGATAACACCACCGCCACCAAATGTTGAAACGGGGTTTCGGAGTTCAATTCACCCCGAGGATGCGGATTGGCTTCCCTGAAGGCGGAAAACAATGCCACAATATGCGATTGATCCATGAAATGAACGCTCCCCTCTCTACCATCAAGGTCGCCCCATGTCCGAACACCGCCATCACCTGGTCTGTCCCCTCGACTGTCCCGGAGCCTGCGCCCTGGAAGTGGTTGTGGAACACCATCGGATCAAAGCGATCCATGGCCGTCGTGACCATCCCTTCACCCAGGGGATCATCTGCGGCAAAGTTGCCCGTTATCGTGATCTCCAGGAGGGTCCACGCATCCTCTCCCCCATGATCCGTACCGGTCCCAAGGGATCGGGGCGGTTTCGAACCGCAAGCTGGGACGAAAGCCTGGAACTGGTGGCGCACCGGCTGCGGGCGATCATGGAACAATTCACCCCCGAGGCGGTGTTTCCCTTCTTTTATGGCGGAACCATGGGGATCGTGCAACGGGGCGCGGTGGAACGGCTGACCCATCGGGCCGGATTTTCCCGTATGCTGGGAACCATCTGCTACCCCATTGGTTTTTCCGGTTGGCGTGCCGGGGTGGGACAGGCCATCGGACCCGATCCCGCCGACATTGCCGACAGTGACATGGTCATGCTTTGGGGCATGGATGCCGCCGTCACCCATGTCAGCCTCATGGGGCATGTCAGAAAAGCCAAAAAAAAGGGGGCACGTCTGGTGGTTGTGGATCCCTATCTCAACCGGACCGCCCGCCTCGCCCATGACCACATTCAACCCCGCCCCGGGACCGATGGCGCCCTGGCAGTCGCCCTGATGGGCGTTCTGTTGCGAGAAGGGTTGGCCGATCACGATTATCTGTCCACCCGTACCGACTTCGACCCCGCCATGGCCCGGCATCTGGAAGCCAAAACCCCCGAATGGGCCGCAGAAATCACCGGCCTGGATCCCCAGACCATCCGCACCTTTGCCCGCCAACTGGGCTCAGCCCGTGCCCCCTTCATCCGCATCGGGCTGGGGATGAGCCGCCAAAACAACGGTGCCGTCAATGTCCACGCCGTCGCCTGTCTCGCCGCCATGACCGGAGCCTGGAGCCATCCAGGGGGCGGCGCCCTGTTTGCCACCGGCGATGCCTTTCATATCCAAAATGAACCCGTTCGCCAGACCCGATTACTCACCACCCCCACCCGCATCCTCGACATGAGCCGCCTGGGTCCCTTGCTGACCGACCCCCACCTCAATCCTCCCATTCAGGCACTTCTGGTCTTCAACGCCAACCCTGCCGCCTCCTGTCCCGATCTCAACAAGGTCCATCAAGGATTGATGCGCGAAGATCTGTTCACCGTCGTCCATGAACAGGTCATGAGCGACACCGCCCGTTTTGCCGATGTTCTCTGGCCCGCTACAACGTTTTTGGAGCAGGATGACCTGTTCAAATCCTATGGCCAATATACCTTGCAGGTGGGCAAAGGGTGTCTCCCGCCACGCGGTGGGGCCCGCTGCAACCATGAGGTGGTCAACGCACTGGCACGGACCATGGGCTATACGGAACCGGCATTTGAGGGAACCTCTCTGCAACGGATACACCAGGTTTTGGCCGCGTCCAACTACCCTCCCCTGGAGACCTGGGAAGAACAAGGTTGGATGGATTGTCGCCCACCCGGGGAACAACGACAGTTTGAAACTCGATTTCCCACCGATGATGGCCGGTTCCATTTTTATCCGCGCTGGTCACACCCCGGGATGCCGATCATGCCCGATCACTGGCCAGTCAATGCCCGTGATCGGCAATCCCCCCATTCCCCATTCCCCCTCGATTTCATGACACCCCCTTCGGTGGAAACCCTCAACACCACATTTTCCCACCTGCCGACCGCACGTCGGACCTGGGAACCCCCACGGTTGTGGATGCACCCGGACGATGCCCGGGTTCGCAACATCAGCGATGGCCATTGGGTTGCCGTCACCAGCCCAACGGGCCGTCTGACGATGCGGGCAACCCTGACCGGAGCGGTACGCCCCGGATTGACGCTGTGCCATGGATTGCCGCAAGGAATGATGTTTGCCGAAGGGAAATCCCTCAACGTTCTGACGGCTGCCGCTCCGGTGGCACCTGATGGAGGCGCTGCCTTTCACGATAACCGGGTGGAGGTAACCGCCCTTGGTCCCTCATTTGTCCCAACTTCTGGGCCAAACGTTGGGCACTCTTGGGAGAATGAAAATAAATCTCCGGATCCTTGACATTTTCACGGCGATAGCGAATGTACTCAATGATCACCAGGAAGAACGCGGCACCCACGGCATCGGCAACACAATCCCAGACATCGACATAGCGTCCGGGAACGTAGTATTGATGCCATTCATCGGTGACCCCGTAGGTGGAGGCATAGATCCAGGCCCAGATCCATGGACGTTGAAAAAAAGGCCATTGCCGCAGCATCAACCAGGTCGAAGTCGCCAGGATGCCATAGGCGGTCATATGCAACATTTTGTCTTGGAAAGGAAAATCGGGCAGTGGAACTTCGACCACCCCTGAAGACAAATAAAAGATCCAGGCTGAATAAGAAAAGGTAGCCAGGGTCCAAAAGATACGCATGGAGATATTTGGATGATAGGAAGACATGGCTGTTTATGAAAACACTATTCCATCCCGCTGGGCATTTAGTGATTGGACTCTCCGGAAACACCTTAACATCCAATGAGCAACACTGGATTATGGAGCATAAGCCGGCTGGTGTCATTCTTTTTTCACGCAACCTGGGAACGCTGGATGAAGTTGTCGCGCTCATTCACGCCATCCGTGCCGCCTCCAATCCGCCACCGACCCTGTGGCTGGATCAGGAAGGGGGACGTGTCCAACGTCTCCGCGCCCCGTTGACCCGGTATCCCACCGCCGAAACACTGGGACGGGCATACGAACGCAATCCCGCCCGGGGAATCCAACTGGCCCATCAATGGGGTCATCTGTGTGGCCGGGAACTCAGCGCCCTTGGATTTGGCGTCAATTGCGCTCCGGTCCTGGATTTGAGGGAAGCGGGGGCCCATCCGGTCATCGGTGACCGCGCCTGGGGTCAACATCCCGAACAGGTGGTCCGACTGGCCGACGCCTGGCTTGATGGTTTGGCCACGAGCGGGTGCATGGCGGTGGGAAAACATTTTCCCGGTCATGGCGCAGCCATGGTCGATTCCCACCGGCATTTGCCCGTCATCGAAAAGGACAGAGAAGAATTGGAATCAAGAGAACTGTTGCCTTTCAGACAACTGGCCCCCAAACTGCCCGCCATGATGACGGCCCATCTGATCGCCAAGGCCCTTGATGCCCATCAACCCGCCACCTGGTCGCCTGAAATCATGACCCGTCTGTTACGCCATCAATGGGGCTATCAGGGATTGTTGGTCTCCGATGCCATTGAAATGTCGGCGCTGGACGGTGATTTGCAGACCCGGACCCAACGGGCCATTCAGGCGGGATGTGACCTGGTATTGTGCTGTACGGGATCGATGGCAGACAACGAAGCGGCCCGCCTGGGCGTCTTGGCCGCCTGGGAAACAAGGTTGTCCCAGCCGAATCCGGGGCCGAAGTACAACACCGAGGAGATCGGATCCCTTCTGGATTCTTATCGGATCGCACCGGGCGATTGGCGGCAACTGCTGTCCGATCCCGACTATCAATATCAGCGTCAACAATTGGAAGCACTTTCCAACGCCCCACTGGGGGCAGATCCCACGAGTGGAACAAGCACCATCCGTTGACCTGATGAATAAAAGCGGAGAAAATCAAGACTGTCTTCACATCCAGAAAAACAATCAAGAAAAATCATGCCAGGGGGATGGCACCCGGGATGTTGGTTGGGCGCTGATCAGGTGATGACGCATGCTTCGAGTAAAGGGTTGCCTCGTCATCAGAATCAACGATCTGAGGACACCCCCCACAAACCCCATTCTGTTCTCAGTTATGGATTCATGGTTTTCTTGAAGTTCCGCAACCCTTGAAAAAGCAATATTGTCCCAATAACTTTGCGCGAGGAATGCCAAAGCATGGGCTAAAGCAAATCTAAAACCCTGGAGTAGTCCTCTGTCATTCCCGTGAACACGGGATCCCCTTTTTCTTGATCATAGGGAAGATGCCATCCATGTCATTCGGCAGCCAGTTCCAACCGACCCAAATCCGCCAGATCACCAAAGACCGTCTGCTCAAGATCACCTGGTCCAATGGGGAGGTCTTCGACTATCCCATGGAATACCTGCGGGTCATGTGTCCATGTGCCAAATGCAGCGGACACACCCCGGATCAGGCACAGTTGATCGATGGCAAACAGGATGTAACCCTCCAATCCATCACCCCGGTGGGTCACTACGCCGTCAAACTGGCCTTCAGCGATGACCACGACAGCGGTCTGTATTCCTGGGATACCTTGTATGAACTGGGCGTCCGGCAAAATGTGTTATGGCAGGAATACCTTGAAGCCCTTGAAAAAGCCGGGAAACGCCGCAAACCTTCCACGATTCCCATCAAGGTGGTCTGATACAGTCATTGCCATATTGCCACTCTGAAAGACTGCCCCGGTAACAAATACTCTTGCCCAAACCCATGCAACCAGGGCACAATGTCTTTTTTTCGTGCAACGTCCCCATCGTCTAGTGGCCTAGGACGCTGGCCTCTCACGCCGGTAACACGGGTTCGACTCCCGTTGGGGACGCCATTTTCACCAGACACCAATGCCCCTTCCATGGGGGTTATATTTTGTACTGCTGACCCAGTGAAAACATCACTGGCCCAGGATTTCCTCAATCTTGCGATAGAGGGTCCGTTCGCTGATGCCCAACTGATCCGCCAAACAACGTCGATCTCCATGGTTTCTCTCAAGAACCTGTTTGATGTAGCGCCGTTCCGCCTCTTTGAGGGAAACGACGGTACCCTCAGGAAGATCATCGATTTCGTTGTCGGTCGAAGCGCCGTGGAAAATTTCCGGAAGATGCTTGACATCGATCGGTTCATTTTCGGCAAGGAGTGAGGCCCGTTCCAAAAAATTGAGCAGTTCCCGAATATTACCCGGAAAGTGGTAGTTTTCCAGCGCCTTGATCGCCTGGGAGGTGATGCCATAGCAGCAAAATCCTTCCATTCGTTGGATCAACGTCTCCACCAACAGGGGGATATCTTTTTTTCGCTCTTTCAAAGATGGGACATGGATGGGAAATACGGAAATACGGTAGTAGAGATCGAGACGAAACGCCCCCGACTCCACCATGGAAGCCAGATTCTGGTTCGTCGCAGAGATCAAGCGAAAGTCGGTGTGAAGGGTATCGATGCTCCCCACTTTACGGTAGGTTTTGGTCTCAAGGAGCCTGAGGAGTTTGACCTGCAATGGCAAGGGGACATCGCCTATTTCATCCAAAAACAAGGTACCCCCATGCGCCGCCTCGACCAACCCCTTCTTTTTGGAGTAGGCCCCCGTGAAGGCCCCCTTTTCATGACCGAACAGTTCACTTTCAAACAAGGTTTCAGTCAGTCCTGAACATTCCACTGGAACGAAAGGTTTGTCGCTACGATCACTGGAATCATGGATCGCCCGCGCCACAACCTCTTTTCCGGTTCCCGAGGCCCCAGACAAAAATACCGAAATCCGACTTGGAGCAACCCGCCGAATCATGTCGACCATATGGTTGAAAGGTTCGGACGTGCCCACCAACCCCACCAAAGATGCGGTCGCCTGGGCAATGTGGCTTGGTTTCAAAATTTCAAGGAAATATTCCGGTTGTCCGTCCTCTCCTGAAATGGGACGCATTTCCACTTCAACATATTCCCGGCCCCGGGAAGTCTCATGGACATGCATCATCTTGTTGGCGTGTCCCGACTCCATGCATGACCGCATGGGACAAGATTCCCCTTCCTGGTCGCAAGGCCTGGAGAACGAATGAGATATTTCGTAACACTTCCTATCCTTTGAAATATCAACATCCCCGTATTGACTTATATAGGAGTCATTATAACCCTGAATCGAAAAATTTTTGTCAACGAGGATTGCAGGTTCTAAATAACTGTTAAGTAAATTTTTGAGCGGAATAGAGGTCAAAGGAACATGAGGCTGTCCGGGCTCCATGGATCGGATGTCCTTCTGTCAGAAATGTCAGTCGAAGAAATCTGTCTATGCCATTTTAGACAGTTTCGAAGGAGTTTTCCATTGTGTTTTTGGATTGATAAACGTTTGGAAGTCATCTTTTCATAGTTTTTTTTCTGCTTATGTAACAAGGAATAACGGAGCATATCCACCTCATCCCGCCGATGCCTGTCCCAGTCTGGCACAAAGGTTGTCTATACAAGATTCGTGAACTGATCACTGGATGAACAATCTGGGGAGATTATGGCATGGCATGGCATTATCCAAAACTGACGAGACGTGGTTTCATGTGGGCAACCGGCGGTCTGGCCGGATTAGGGCTGCTCAAACCTCTCAGCCTGGTGCGTGAGGCACGAGCAAAGGTTGAGGAGGTGGAACAGGAAGAAACGGTATACAGCATTTGCAATTTCTGTTCCTCTCTCTGCAACATCAAGGCAACCGTTGTTGGGAAGGACAAAGAGCGCAGGATTACCAAGCTGGATGGCAATCCCAATTCAACACTCAACCGTGGCAAAATGTGTGCCAGAGGTCAGGCGGGTGTACGTCAGGTCTACGATGTGGATCGGATCAAAACGCCGCTCATTCGGGTGGAAGGGAGCAAAAGGGGGGAAGGAAAATTCCGCGTCGCCACCTGGGAAGAGGCATGGAATTACATCGAGTCAAAATCGAAATCGGCAAAGATTCAGCCTTGGGAATGGACCATGGTGGGGGGATGGACCTCCTGTGTGTTCTACATGAACTGGGCGGTACCGTTCGCTTTGTCCAATGGCGTACCCAACATTATCGCTTCGCCAATGCAGCATTGTGTCGCTTCCGGGCACCTCGGGACCGATTCGGTCACGGGAAACTTCAACATTCATGACGAAGTTTTGCCCGATTTTGACAATGCCAACTATATTCTCTTCATCGCCAATAATGCTTCGATTGGCGCGGTTTCGACTTCGCGCATGGTACGTTTCGCCACTGGACGCAAACGTGGTGCACGGGTAGTCGCCTTGGATACACGGCTTTCCGAAACGGCTGCCAAAGCAGACGAATGGATCCGTATACGTCCCGGAACCGATCTGGATTTTCTGATCGCTGTGATGCAAGTGATGTTGGAAAAAGGCTGGTACAATGCTGATTATGTGCGAAACCATACCAATCTGCCCTTTCTGACCCACCGTGGAGATGATGGCCAGTGGCAATTGTCCGTGGATCAAGAAGGACACCCATTGGCGGTAGACGAAATGACTGGCGAGATCGTCGCCCTGCCGAGTTACAGCAACAAAAATTCGCTGGATGCCAAAGGGCGCAAGATCAAACCCATGTTAAACGCCCCAGAGGGGTTGAAGGTCGCCGGTAAGCCCGTCCTGACGGTGCTTCAGGCACAAATGGATGAGATCAAAGATAAAACCCCGGAAACCGCCAGCCATGTCACCGGAATTCCGGCGACGGTCATCCGGCGCATTGCGGAAGAATTTTCCCATGCCGGTCGCCCGATCATCGATCCGGGCTGGCATGGTGCCCGTTATGGCAACATCAACATGTTGCGCCGGACCCAAGCGATGCTTCAAACCCTGGTGGGCGGTATCGATACCAAGGGTGGATGGATCATGGCCGCCGAATATCGGCACAAGATCGCCAACTGGCACAAAGCCAAGGCTGAAGGCAAGGCCATGCCGGGTCCGCTGATGACAACCATGGCCGGGGTTCCGTTTGTTGGCGAGTTGATCAAAGCCCTTTCCAATCCCGATACCTTTCCCCACAAACATCCTGCGTGGTCTTTTGTCTTTGCGGCCCAGGAACGTGCTGCCGGGCGTGAAGGGGTGGCAGTGCCCGCTCTGGCGGATACCGGTTTCAGAGAAGCGGTGGAAGGCAAGGTCAGTCTGAATGGTCAACCTTATCTTGCAAGGGCGATCTTGATCAATGCGGCCAACCCGGTGCGCCACTACTATCCCGATTCCAACTGGAAGGCCATCCTGTCTCATGAAAACATGGAACTGGTGGTGGTCGTGGATGTGTTGCCTTCCGATACCGTTCCTTATGCCGATGTTGTCCTGCCCAATCCAACCTATCTGGAACGGGATGAACCAACCCTGTACGGCAATGGTGTCAACCATGATCTGGCCTTGGTGACCCGGTTCAGGGCCATCGATCCGCTGTACGATACCATGGAAACCCCGGATATCTTGCTGAAGATGAGTCAAATCATCAGCGGTACCGATGAAAACTTCCATAAAATGTTGGAAGCGTTGAGTGGGATCCCTGGCGAGGCAACCCGTGTAGCGTTTGAAAAATACAAGAGTGCGGGTGTCAACAGTCCTTTTTCCAGGGCGTGCCGGGATACCTCTTTTTCATCGACCGCCGAGCGGATCCACGTTCCCGTCGACAAGCTCATGAGTACATTGAAAGAAACGGGAATTTTCTTCGAAGAACACCGCGAAGAATTGATGCACGGCCATTCCATGCCCAGAGACATGGCAGTGCCGACGACCAGTGGGCGTCTGGAGTTTTTTGGTACCCTCTTCCAGTGGCTGCAATCCATGGGGGGGCGGGGGCCTTCCTTCAACGTCCTGGCTTCTACCATTCCCGCGCAATGTCGCGAACTCAAAAGCATGGTCGATGCATTGGAGGAAAACGAATTCTATTTCACCTACGGCAAGACACCGACGGTCTCCTACGGTTCCACCAACAGCAACAATCCTGTCATTGCGGCCATCAATCGCTTCAAAAAAGACATCTATACCGGAATCTGGATCCATCCGGATCGGGCCAAGGTATTAAATATCAAAACCGGAGACCTGATACGTCTGACCAACATTCGTTCAGGACAGCAAGCCAATGGAACGGCTTATGTAACCGCGCAGTTGCATCCGGATTCGCTCTTCATGCACTCCTCTTTTGGGGTAGAGAACAAGGCACTGCGGTTGAGTAGTGGTATCGGTACTGCAACCAACAAGCTCATTCCCAACTGGGTGGAACCGATGGTCGCTGGGTTTCGTTCCCAGGAATTCACCATCAGGATTGATAAAATCTGACTGTCCGACAAGGAGAAAAATTCATGACTCATTATGCAATGGTCATTGACCTGACCACCTGTGTCGGATGCAATGCCTGCATGGCCGCATGTTCTTTGGAAAATCAGACTCCCGTTTGGGCGGATCATTGGCGAACCTACGTCCATGATCGCGAAGTCGGGGATACAACCGGTGTACAACGGCGTTTCATTCCGCGACTGTGCAACCACTGTGACAATCCTCCCTGTATGAGTGTTTGTCCCAGCGGTGCGACCCACAAAACCCCGGAGGGGGTCGTACTGGTTGAACCCTCTCTGTGTATGGGGTGCGGCGCATGCGCCATGGCCTGCCCCTATGATGCCCGGTATCCGGCAACCGCAAAAGATATCCAAAAGGGCAAAGAATACTACGGACGCTTGCACCGGAATTCGCCCAGTATGGACAAGTGTTCCTTTTGCTACCATCGTCTGCAAAAGGGGGGTGAACCGGCCTGCGTCCAAACCTGTGTTGGTTACGCTCGGATTTTCGGGGATTTGGATCAACCAGACTCCCCTGTCACGGCACTGGTGCGATCGGGCAAGGCTCGACCGTTGATGGCACATCTGGGCACCCGCCCCAACGTTTATTACATTCCGGAGAAGTGAGGAGGGGTCCATGGAAATTTTGACTTATACAACCCAACAACATTGGACGACATGGTTTGCGGTCTACTTGTTCCTCGGGGGGATGGGAGCGGCGGTGGTTGCGACGAGTTTTCTCACC
Source organism: Magnetococcales bacterium DCbin4 (assembly GCA_002753735.1). Lineage (GTDB taxonomy): Bacteria > Pseudomonadota > Magnetococcia > Magnetococcales > UBA8363 > UBA8363. The sequence continues at coordinate 48,235 of PEAN01000014.1, read as the reverse complement.
CATATGTATCTGAGTGAGGAAAAAGAGTTGGTCATGTGGGGAGCGATTTCCGGTGTCATCATGATGGTGGTTGGATCAGGGATGCTGTTTTTGCATCTGCTGAATCCGTGGGCAGTCTTTTACATTGTCTCTCCATACGGTGTATTCCATAAGCCGGATTCATGGATCGCATGGGGTTCGCAGTTCATCGTGTGGATTCAGATCACGGCCATACTCTATGCCTTGCCGTACATGGTGGAAAAACCCAGGCTCCTCAACTGGCCGATCGTGGGACCCATCCTCAAACTCCCGATTGTGATCCAAATCGCAAATTTTGCCAAGAGAATTCACGGTTTTCTTGGCTGGGTCGGGATCATTACCGGAATCGGTACCGCAGTTTACACCGGACTCCTGTTGCAAAGTTTTCCGGCGGTGACCTTGTGGCACAACCCGGCGGTTCCCATTTTGTTTACCGTGTCTGCTTTTTCCACTGCCATGGCATGGCTTCTCATCATCATGTATATCTTCATCTACCATCGGGTAGACCATACCATTCGCGCGCTTTACGAACGTATCGACCTTGGCCTGATCACCGCAGAGCTGATTATCATCTTCTCTTTCTTCAACTTCACCCTTTCCGGATCGGAAAGTGGTTATCGATCGGCTGATATGTTATGGAATGATAATGGATGGTTGATCGGATTCATCTTGTTTGGTTTGATTGTCCCGCTGCTCATGGAACTGAAGTGCGTTTTCGGGACGTGGAGTGGCAAGGTACCCATCGTGACGGCATCGTTGCTGGTGCTCAATGGTGGTTTTCAGTTGAGGGCCTTTTTCATGGCAGCAGGGATTTACGCCTACCCATGGTAAATTTGAGCACAAGTATCGAGTTGAAGGTTCTTGCAGGATTGCTGGCGCATCCCCAGGGGGGTGCGCTGGCAGAACTGAAAGATTGGGTGCGACAACTTCCATGGCTTGAGGAAGTTGTTGCGGAACTGGAAAAGATCTCCCTGGAACAATGGCAGGGAGAACATACGCACCTGTTCCTCAATGGTTTCCCACGAACACCAGCCCCGCCATTCATGTCGGTATGGAATGAAGGGCAAATGGGGGGGAATACGGTGAAGCAATTGGAGCAGGTTTATCGCGATGCCGGTTTGGAACCTGTAGAAGGGATGCCAGGAGACTATCTGGGGACGATGCTGGAGTTCCTGGCTTATCTTTTGGAAAACCCAAAAACCGTGGAACATGTCGATGCCGTTGCCTTTAAAGAGCGGTTTCTTCTCCCCTGGATTGGTCGATTCATTTCGGCACTTCGTGACGGCAGCGAACTGAAGCTTTACAAATCATTGGCAGTTCGTCTGGAAAAAAATCTTGCGTAGATGAGGATGCCATGGACCACATCAACGGTTCTGAATTGTCAAGCATTGAACCTCTCATGAATGCTTTCGCCAAGTTTTACTCTGAAACAGGCTCGGGTTTGCGTCTTGAACCATGGGAGCGGGATCTGGAGGGAATGGGGTTTGGCGCCAACCCCTCCCTTTCCACATGTACACGGGCCTTTCGCGAGGTTGATGGATGGAAGATGTTCTTACTCCTGACTCCTTGGAGACTGGTTCGTATCCTCATCCCCCCTCCAGATCATGAAGAAATGGCACAATGGCTTGAACAAGCCAATCCCAGTTCCGCTTCAGCGCTGGGTCTTTTGGTTCGGTTGAATGTACAGGGAAGTCCGCGTAAGGTTCATATTCAGTTCGATGAGCGTCTAGGCTTGCATTTCATGGAACCTTTGGTCATGAACATGTCAGGGTATTGTAACAACGAAGAACTATTTGCAGCCCATGAGCGTGTAATCGCCACTCGGGACAGTATCATGAAAAAGACTGGGCGTTCATGTACCACACAGACTGAAATATCACGTCGAGAATTGTTTTCCCCATTGATGAAACTTGGCAGACCAGAGTAACAATCATTCATGGAGCCGGTTTGATTCGTCTCCGGCTCCATGAACGAGGACATGTGAACATGGTCCCAATAAAACTTGGCAAGTGTTGTCTGTGATGATCGAGTCTTTTGGAGTTTCAAGCCTTGGATAAAACAATTACAGATGCTAATTTTATTGTTATCCGCAATCAGATTCAACTCATGATTGATCAATACCGTATCAATGTTGAAAAATGGGTCTTAGACCAATTCAATGACATACCTGAACGATCTTCTGATAGTGCAATTGTATCTTTACGATTATGGATGGAAAAATTTATAACCTTAAAACAACAGTCGGAAATCCTACAGAGTATCGATCGAGATCAAGGTATGGTTAGCATTGTGATAAGCAAAGAAATATTGGAGCGTATCGATTCTGTCAGAAAGTTCTATGGCTTGGAAAATATGGAAGAAACCATTGAAACACTCTTGGATTGCATTCATCGCAATCCAATCTCAATCCGGTAGGATGATTTTATTGGCATAGGCTCTGATTCATTGCCGCCGAATCCAGGTATTATCACTCAACCACTGAGCGAATGAGATCTTAAATATTTATTATATCTCTTTTATACAGCTATTGGAATGTAGGGCATCGTTATGATCGCGTATGGTTTCAATAGTGCAACAAAGCACGGTCCTCCTTTTAGCGAAAGATTCCTCGGCAACGGCGGAAACCAATAAATGGTGAACGCTGATATCGTGTTTTTTCATTGAGATATCCTAGTGTGGAGCAGACCAAATGAAGGATGAGGCAACACTTTTTGAAATCATGCAGGGTTTGGATAATAATGAATTTGTTTTGCACTATCAACCCAAGATTTCTCTTTTGACTGGAAAAATTATTGGTGCCGAGGCATTGATTCGCTGGCAAAGGGGATCCAAAATGGTTCCCCCAGTAGAATTCATACCGCATTGTGAACGAACTGGATTTACTCCGTTTCTAACAAAGAGGGTTATTCATCTATTAAGTGATGATATTCGTAAAATGCTTGTTGATAGTGAAACTTGTAACCAATTACATTTTGCGGTCAATGTTTCTGGCCATGATCTAAAAATTGACCACTTGAATCTACTTCTTTTCGGCACGCAGTTGGAGCATAAAATTGATTATCACAGATTACAGTTTGAGTTGACCGAGACAGTCCTATCTGAGATGAGTACCGTATCGATTAACCGCATGAAAGAATTTGTCAATGCTGGAATTTCCTTGGCGCTGGATGACTTTGGAACCGGGTTTTCCTCCTTGTCGGTATTGGTGACTTATCCTTTTTCATTGATAAAACTTGACAAATCGATTGTTGATTTTGTCACTCGCGATAATAAAGCGGATAACATTTCGTCAGCCAATATTCGTATGGCGCACCGTATCGGCCTCAGGGTTGTTGCCGAAGGGATCGAAGATAGTGCAACCTATAATCGTCTTCTTCTCAGCGGTTGCGATCAGGGACAAGGATATTTTTTAAGCAAACCTCTGGAAAGAGGTGAATTTGTCAATTTGGTGAATTCAAGCAAAAAATGGCCGGGGAAACCGATTGGCCTTATTTACCAGGCCCAGATGGATCATTTGCAATGGCGCAAAGACTTGCTTGAATTGTACTATTGTACAGAACCTGATATTATTGGAATGGCTCTTGGTAACTTTAGTCATAGAAATATCAGGGACCATTCGACGTGCAACCTCGGACGATGGTATTTTGGCGATGGATTGGAATATAAAGATCTACAAGAATTTAAAGCAATCAATCAACCACATGAGATGTTTCATGAAATTGGCTATCAACTGGTTGAACTCATCAGAAGTGACAAATCACGGGAAGATGGGTTGGGTTTGCTCAGGCAGTTGAACATTCTTTCATCAGTGATCATCGGACTATTGCAAGATTTGGAACATGCCGTTTATCGTATGACCACTCATTCCCATTATGATACTGCCATGAATCCGTGAATTCCACTGATGTCTGTTTTATCAACATTTCACTAGATGGAATGGTTCAACTCTTCCGGTTTTGTGGATCGTCCGTTTTCTGGACATTACGGTTGACCTCTTTGCGAACCGTGTGAAGCGGGTCAAATGATGACATAAATTATAGACACAAGGTCTCCATATTCCGCTGGGAATAACACCTTTCCAGCCCCCCACAACAGTTCCAACCCTTCAGGAAAGATCGGGGAGAGAACCGAGCGTTTGCACAAGGGACATTGTCATGGTCCGGTCACGGTTTTACCACGACACTTTTTTCATATTCGCCTTAACGACTTGTTTGACCCTTTACTTTCCAGGCGGGGCCAGCGGAGAGCAAAGATTTGAAAACCCCATTTCCACAACCCGACATGACAAACTCCCAATCCTGGAAGGACCCTTTGCATCGGGTCGTGAGGTCACGCGGGCCTGCCTGACCTGTCACACCGAGGCATCGGCCATGGTGCGGAGAAATATTCATTGGACCTGGGAATTCTCCGATCCCCCCACCGGAAAAATCTATGGAAAAAAACATGTGATCAACACGTTTTGTGGTTCAACGAAAAGCAACATGCGTGAATGTACTTCGTGCCATATTGGTTTCGGCTGGCAAGATCCAGAAGTATCCCGGGTTGAAGATGACATGGTGGACTGTTTGATCTGCCATGAACAAACGGGTAATTATAAAAAATATAACTATGGATGGTCGGAATTAAAATTTAGAGAAAAGGTCATCAAACGCCCCAACTATGTCGCTCTGGCAAAGAGTGTTGCGCGCCCAAGTCGAGCCAATTGTGGCTCTTGCCATTTTCACGGGGGTTCGGGAGATGGTGCCAAACATGGAGACTTGGATTCATCCCTGATCAATCCCAACGGCACCCTTGACGTACACATGAACGCGAGCGGTCTGGATTTTGGGTGCATCACCTGTCACAACGCCGATGGTCACCGCATCACAGGATCGCGTTATGTAGTCAAGGCCCAGGATTCTTTGGGAATTGATCGACCTGGAAAATCTGATGCCACACATACCTCATGTGCTTCCTGCCATGGAAACGCACCCCATCCAAACGCTTTCAAACTCGATGACCATACCGACCGGGTCGCCTGCCAAACCTGTCATATCCCCTACGTCGCCCGGGGTGGCATCGAGACCATGGTCCATTGGGATTGGCGGACCGCGGGCAATGCGACGGGCAATTCCGAGGTTCCAGAAATTCTTCGTGAACTCGGGCATGTTACTGAAAAAATGACGTTCAAACATAGCGCCACCCATGGCACATCCATTTGGGCCGGAATGATCACGCCACGTTACGATTGGTTCAATGGCAAGGTTGAATATATCAGCCTAGAAGATAAATTTGACAATTCCAGTATTGCCAACATCAACCACATCCATGGAAACGCCAGAGAACCCGATGCACGAATTTGGCCTTTCAAACGTATGTTTGCGGTGATGCCGTACGATCCGATCAACAAGACCATGGTCGTCAATCATCTGATCAGAAGCAGTCCAGATGACAACGAGGCCTTCGAGGCATCTTCTGATTGGCGACGTTCCGTGGCTGCGGGAATGAAGGCTGCGGGAATGCCTTTCAGTGGAGAGGTCGGCTTCATCAGGGCAAGCATGAGTTTCCCTCTGACACATATGATTGCCCCTAAAGAGCAGGCACTGAAGTGTAAGGATTGTCACCGTAATGGCGGGCGCATGGATGGTGTTGAAGGTATTTATATGCCTGGCAGGAAAAATAATCCGTTATTGCATACCATTGGAAGTGTGCTTGTGATTCTAACGTTGACGGGCACCCTGATCCATGCCTCGATGCGTATATTTATGAGATCAAGGAATATGAAGCAGGGAGGGGGCTGATGTCTCAATACAGAGAACGATTCTTTTCCCGCTATGAACGGTTTTGGCATTGGTCTCAGGCATTTTTGATCATTGCTTTGATCGTTACCGGATTCCATGTGACAGGTTTATTGGATTGGTTGGAATACGAACATGCGGCTCAATGGCATCGAACCCTTGCTTTCAGCCTGATTTGGCTATGGATATTCACAATTTTCTGGCATCTGATCACTGGGGAATGGCGTCAGTATATTCCGACGACAGAAAAGATGTTCGAGGTCATTCACTACTACTCCAGCGGGATATTCGACCCCCTGTTGCGCCATCCTTTCAAAAAAACCCGCAGACTGAAACATAACCCACTGCAACGTGTTGCTTATCTCGTCCTGAGTGTCATCATTTCGCCCATATTGTGGTTAAGTGGTCTTTTGTTTGTTTACTATAATGATTGGCCAAAGATTGGGATTCCTTCTGAACTGCTTTCGATTGTTGCAGGTATTCATCTTTCCATGGCCTACGCCATGATCTGTTTCTTTGTTCTTCACTTCTATATGGCCTTTGTCAGCAAGCCTCCAACGGCTATGATCAAGGCCATGATTACCGGTTACCTGGAAGTTGATGATATGGAGTTTGATTTTGATCGTGAATACCGTTTGTTGGTCATTGAAGATGATCCCATTTTTGCGTTGTTGATCAAGGAATGGTTTGAAGCGTACGAGGGCGAACCATTGGCGCCCCTGTTGCCCGACAGAATCACAATCATTCACGTTGAAAGTTTGAAGAAGGCCGTCGAAATATTAAAGCAACAATCTTTTGACTGGATATTGTTGGATATTTCATTGCCTGACAGTCAAGGCATTGAGACCTTTCGCACAGTCAAGAGCAAGGCTGTCAATACCCCTGTTTTGATGATGTCGGATATGGAAAATGAAGCGCTTCAGTCCAGGGGAATCCATGAGGGTGCACAGGATTTTCTGATCAAGCACAATCTGAGTCGGCGGGCATTGGCACGGGCATTCCGGTTCGCCCTGGAGCGGCATGGCTTCATCGCATGAATCCAACCTGAACGCATCAAAACCAAAAAAACATGGTCAATGCCAACTGGTGAATGGTATATTTCCGATATGCTTAAGAACGCAAGTCAGACCTGAACATCAAGGGAAAGGCCTGCGCTGGATGGCACCACCCTCAAACGCACCTCAAAGAACGGCCGCGGTCCAAGAAAGGGGCACCATGACACATCTCAACCAGGAACCGGATATCGTCATTCATCCGCATTATTTCATTGATCAGATTGTCAACGGTTATTGCCGGGATCCGTTCGCATTCCTGGGAATGCATTTTCTCGAAGATGGCTCCATGGTGGTCCGGGCATTCCTTCCCGGTGCCCTGTATGCCGAACTGGTTGATTGCGATACCGACAACAACCTGGGCCGCATGGAACGGATCCATGATTGGGGATTGTACGCAGCTCACCTGAGGCATCATTCAGGCCGCTTCCGTCACCGTTTCATCGTTGATTTCGGTACCGGACCCACTCCCCTGGAGGACCCCTATCGCTTTTCCCCCATTCTTGGCGAACTCGATGTCTATCTGTTCTCGGAAGGGCGGCACTGGCACATCCATGATCATCTGGGGGCACACCCGAAACAGATCGATGGCATCAATGGCACCTTTTTCGCCGTCTGGGCACCGAATGCCCAAAGGGTGAGCGTCGTTGGCAATTTCAACCAATGGGATGGCCGCCGGCATTCCATGCGTCTGCGGCAGGAATGTGGCCTCTGGGAACTGTTCATCCCACAGGTTCACGCCGGTGACCTCTATAAATTTGAAATCAAAGGTCCCTTCGGCGACCTGCAACCCAACAAGGCGGATCCGTTCGCCTTCGCCTCGGAACTCCCACCTGGCAATGCCTCCATCGTGCAAGCACCGAGCACCTACGAATGGAATGACCATAAATGGATGGAACTGCGCAAATCGCATGATTACTACCACGCACCCATGAGCATCTATGAACTTCATCTGGGATCGTGGCGGCGCAAACCCGAAGAGGGAAACCGTAGCCTTTCCTACCGTGAGATTGCGGACGAACTCGTCCCCTATATCAAGGATCTGGGCTTTACCCATGTGGAATTCCTCCCCCTCTCCGAATTTCCCTTCGAGGGGTCCTGGGGCTACCAACCCACGGCATTGTTCGCCCCCACCTGCCGTTACGGTCAACCTGACGACCTGCGTTATCTCGTAGACCGACTGCACCAGGCAGGCATCGGAGTCATCATGGACTGGGTCGTCGGTCATTTTCCCACCGATGGTCATGGTTTGGCAAATTTCGACGGTACCGCCCTGTATGAACACGCCGATCCCCGCCGAGGATTCCATCCTGATTGGAATACCCTGGTCTACAATTTCGGTCGCAAGGAGGTCAGCAATTTCCTGATCGCCAACGCCCTGTTCTGGATCGAACGGTTCCACCTCGATGCCCTCAGGGTCGATGCGGTCGCCTCCATGCTCTACAACGATTACGCCCGGCAAAATGGCGAATGGATTCCCAACCAGTATGGTGGCAAGGAAAATCTGGAGGCCATCGAATTCATCCGTACCCTCAATACCAAGGTCTACGAAGAAGGCAAAGGCGCCATCACCATCGCCGAAGAATCGACCGCCTGGCCCCAGGTGTCCCGTCCCATCAGCGCAGGCGGCTTGGGATTCGGATTCAAATGGAACATGGGTTGGATGAACGATACCCTGGAATACATGCACAAGGATCCCATCCACCGCTCACATCATCACAATCATCTGACCTTTGGCATGCTCTATTGTTTCCATGAAAATTTTATTCTGCCCCTGTCCCATGATGAAGTAGTCCATGGCAAAGGTTCGCTCCTGGACCAGATGACGGGCGATACATGGCAAAAATTTGCCAATCTCCGCTGCTATTACACCTTCATGTTCACTTATCCGGGCAAGAAACTGTTGTTCATGGGAAATGAATTCGCCCAGGGACAACAATGGAACCACTTGGTCAGCCTTGATTGGCATCTTCTGGAACAGGTTCCCTTTCATCAAGGGATCTGGCGCACCGTGCAGGATCTGAACCGGCTCTATGGCGGTCTGCTGTCGTTGCATGATCTGGATCATGAGCCTGAAGGCTTTGAATGGATCGAGTGCAACGATCACCACCAAAGCATCCTTGCCTGGATTCGCCGTGGCCGCCAGTCAGGAGACATCGTCATCGTTTGCAACTTCACCCCCATTGTCCGGGGAAATTTCCACCTCGGGGTCGGAAAACCGGGATCCTATACCGAAATTTTCAACAGTGATGCCGAAAAATACTCTGGCTCCAATGTCGGCAATGGTGTCATCCATACCGTCCCCATCCAGGCCCATGGACGCCCCCATTCGCTGCCCCTGACCCTTCCCCCTCTGGCCGGACTCATCCTGATCCACCAACAGTCAGGAGACGATTCCCTGAATTATACTGCCGACGCTTCCGGCCAACAGATTGCAGAAAACATGGCACGTTCATCCACCATGGACCCATCCTGAAATCGTGAGGTCCCGGACCTCCGGGACCTCCCTCTTCGTTTGGCTGTATTCATCAACCGTCACATGTTGTTTGATATCGCCGGAATCTTGATCCTTCCCTGGTTACCAAGGAGACGGCCCGGCCATTTTCCTTTGGAGGCTTTGGTCCATGTATATCATCACCATCTCTTCTGAATTGGCCCCGGTTGCGAAAGTCGGCGGACTTGCCGACATGGTCTACGGGTTGAGCCGTGAATTGAGTATTCGGGGTAATGCCGTTGAGGTGATCCTGCCCAAATATGACTGCATCCGTCATGACCATGTATGGGGCCTGACGGTATGTTATGACAACCTTTGGGTACCATGGTGGAATGGCGCCATCCACTGTACGGTGTATTCGGGTCATGTCCATGGGCAACTCGCCTTTTTCATCGAACCCCACTCCAATGATCATTTTTTTGATCGAGGAACCTTCTATGGATTTTATGATGAGGCGATGCGCTATGCCTTCTTCACCCGTGCCGCCCTCGAATTCATGTTCAAGTCAGGCAAACGCCCCGACATCATCCACTCCCACGATTGGCAGACCGGTCTGACCGCCACCCTCCTTTATGAAATCTACGCCCCTCTGGGAATGAATACCTCACGGGTCATTCACACCATTCATAATTTCAAGCATCAGGGGCATGCTGGAGTGGAAGTCCTGTATGCGACCGGTCTCAATCGTCCGGAACATTATTGTTCTCTCGAACGGATGGGGGATGATCACAACCCCTTTGCCATCAACTTTACCAAGGCCGCCATCGTATATTCCAACTTCGTCACCACCGTATCGCGCAAACATGCCTGGGAAGCGATGTATACCGATCAAGGATACGGGATGGGACACACCCTGCACCGCTACGGTTCGAAATTTGGTGGCGTCTTGAACGGACTGGATTACGACATGTGGAATCCGGAATGGGATCCTCATATCCCGCACCATTATTCAGTTCGGGATACAGACAACCTGCCAGGGAAAAGGGACAACAAGACCGCCTTGCGCCATCGCTTGATGTTGGAACAATGTGACCGGCCCATTGTCTCCTATGTCGGACGACTCGACACCCAAAAAGGGGTCCACCTGATTCGCCATGCCCTGTTCACCGCCATCCACAACCATGCCCAGTTCATTCTTCTGGGAACCAGTCCCGAATACGGGATCAATGATAATTTTTGGCATCTGAAACACGTTCTCAACGACAATCCCCATTGTCACCTGGAAATTGGCTTCAATGAAGAATTGTCGCGTCTGATCTACGCCGGTTCCGACATGTTCATCGTTCCCAGCCTGTTCGAACCGTGTGGACTGACCCAGATGATCGCGATGCGTTATGGTACGGTCCCCATCGTCCGCGCCGTGGGCGGACTGGCAGATACCATCTTCGACTGGGATTTCTCCCAGCAGCCCATGGAAATGCGCAATGGATTCTCTTTTGAATCTGCCGACTACGCCGGGATTGAATCCGCGATGTTTCGTGCATTCGGTTTGTACCACAATGACGAATATTGGAAGAAAATTCGCACCAATTGCATGAACATGGATTATTCCTGGAACCATCCAGGTCGGGATTACCTCAATATCTATGAGTTCATCCGGCACAGATGATTCAATAAAGTGGTCAAGGAGAAAGAAGGCTCACAAGATTGCCCACAGCCTCCATTTCCTTCTCGATCATCACCATCCCGCCGCCAGCACAAATGCATCATTTCCTTCATTCCAGGCAACGGCCTGGAACGAAGGATGCAACATCACCGATCCATGCCATTGATTCCAAATCTTTGTTTGGAATGACCTTTGTACACGACCAATCCAAAACCGAATGCGGTATTCAAATTGGGCAACCAGGAGCCAGACATGAACGAACTGCCAGAGAACATTCAAGATTTGCCCAATCTTTCCGGTTCGGATCGATGGCTGGCCGAATCACTTGCCTCCCTTGGCGACCGCCCTGCCTTCCTGGAAAACAGCGACATTCAATTTCCAGCCGTGCAAAGTGCCTTCGCCATTGCCCTGCATATGCATCAACCTTTGGTGCCCGCAGGAGGAGGACCGTTGACCGAGGCGGAAGTGATCAGCAACCTGCACTTCATGATGAACCACCCCGGCATGGGCGATAACCATAACGCCCCCGTTTTTCTTGATTGCTACCGCCGCATGGGGCGTATGATCAAACAGTTGGTCCATGAGGGTCGTTCACCCCGGGTCATGCTGGACTATTCCGGCACCCTGTTTCATGGTCTGCGCAAGATGGGCGCGGGCGGTGTCCTGGATGACCTCAAGGAAATCACCTGCCAACCCGAATATCGACGGTGTGTGGAATGGTTGGGGATCCCCTGGGGACACCCGGTCGCCCCCTCCACCCCGGTTCAGGACTATCGCCTGCATGTCGCCGCATGGCGGCACCATTTCGCCGCCATCTTCGGCGTCGAGGCACTGCATCGGGTACGCGGTTTCTCCCCGTCGGAGATGGCACTGCCCAATCATCCCGATGTTGCCTGGAATTTCATCCGTACGCTTAAAGAAAATGGTTACCAATGGGTTTTGGTACAGGAACACACGGTCGAACAACCCGACACCGGAACGCCCTCCCGGCAACCTCACCTTCCCCACCGCCTGATCTGCACCCATTCCGATGGCAGAACCGAGAGCATCATCGCCATCATCAAAACCCAGGGTTCCGATACCAAGCTGGTCGGGCAGATGCAACCTTATTATGAAGCGAAAAGTTTGAATTCATCGACACTCGGTGGCCGGCGAGTCCCCTCTCTGGTGACCCAAATTGCCGACGGTGAGAATGGTGGGGTGATGATGAATGAATTCCCCCCAAAATTCATCGATGTCATGCGCGAATGTTCCGGAAGCCGGCACCCCGCCATGAATGCCACGGAATATTTGGAACACCTGTTTGCCTCCGGCATCCAGGAAGCCGACCTGCCGGTGGTTCAACCGCTGTTCCAGCGACGAATCTGGGAACGGATGCAGCCGGGAGACGGGCCGGATACCCTGGCAAAGGTGATTACCTCGCTCCGCCAGGAAGACCACCGCTTTCACATGGAGGGGGGATCCTGGACCCATCATATTTCCTGGGTTAAAGGTTATGAAAACGTCCTGGGACCCATGGAAGAATCCAGTGCCCTGTTTCATCAAAAAATACCAAAACCCGAATTGGTTGCACACGAATACCGTTATAATAACGCCCTGTTCCACCTGTTGTCATCACAAACAAGCTGTTATCGCTATTGGGGTGAAGGAATGTGGACCGATTTTGGCCGCGAACTGTGTCGCCGGACCACGGCCATATTGCAACATGACTTTTGATCATGAAACCTGGCGAAGACCGACGAGTCCTTGAGTCCAGGCAGGATGGGTCCCCGTCCAGAATTCTGATGGGCCCCCATCGAACGGCATGAAAATTGGGGACTCAGCGAATCACAATGCCATGAAAAAGCTGATTGTATCCCATTTTCAAGAAGTATATGATGATTCATAATGTCTGAAAATCCAGGATTCACCCTCAGAGGTCTGAATTATGGGCATTCTTGATGAAGTAAAAAAGTATTATGCGAATCGTTGGGTCATCAAACACCCTCGCATGATCCTGCGCGTACTTCGGGGATTCTTCCGCGCCATGGTTCTGAAAAAGAACACATTGCGCATCGTTGAACTGTTTCCCACGTTCCGTTGTCAACTCTCTTGCGACATGTGTTCCATCGCCAAATACGACCCCGACCAGGGCAATGTCTTAAGCCTGGACGAATACCGTGCCTTGGCCAAGGAATCGGCCCGAATGGGGGCCTTCGTCATGACCGTGCTGGGCGGCGAACCTTTATTGTACAAGGAACTGCCTGAACTCATTCGCATTTTCAAGCGCGAAGGCTTTTATACCTCCATTGTCACCAACGGTTTGTTGCTGACTCAAGAACGACTTGTCGCTCTCAAATCTGCCGGACTGGATTGCATTTTCATGAGCCTGGAGAGCATGAACGAGCAGGTCAATGACCGGATTCGTGGCAAAGGAGTCTTTCAGAAGGTCATGCAAGGGATCGATCTGGTCAAGGATTCCGGCATCTTGCTGGGGATCTCCGCAGTCATGACCCCCGACCGCATGGAAGACGCCATTGAGGTCATTCAATACTGCCATGATCGGGGGATCAACAGCAGTGGCGGACAGATCGCCATGGTCGGCGCGGCAGAACATTCCGAAATCCTTTCCCCGGAACAACAACGCCATGTTCGAGAATTGTTGAAAAAATATCCCCGTCTCACTTATGACTGGGTTTTTTCCTATTTTTTCAAACAGCGTTGCCCGGCGGGGAAGGAAAAGATCGGCATTTCCAGCTTTGGTGATATTTTCGGCTGCTCTTACAATCCATTGAGTTTTGGCTCCATCCGCCAGGAACCTTTGGAGGAAATATGGCAACGGATGCAGAAATTCACCCAATTCTCCAATGACTTCCCTGGATGCATCACTGCCGAGAACCCGCACTATATCAACCATTACCTGGCCCCGATCAACGCCGCCAACAAGTATCCCATGCACTTTTCGCAGCATCCCAACATCAACCCGGAAAATCATCCTGAATTGTTCGAGTGACATGAATGCGATCCCCTGTATTGTTTGTGGCTCCGTACGATTTGATCCCCGATTTACCGCCATGCGGGATTTTGAATACGGCCTGGGTGCCCCGGGAACCCATCTGACCTGCTGTCTTGACTGCAACTTGATCCGTCAAGATCCCATGCCATCCCGGGAGGAGTTGGCCACGTTTTATCAAGACGAATATGCCAACATCCGCAATGAGGAACACCCCTTGATGCGCATTTTGGTAGAACTTTACTACCGTCGCCTGGCCTCTTTTTTTCGGAACATGGTGGGAGAAAAGGGAGAAATCCTGGACGTGGGCTGTTCCACCGGCCACTTGATCGGCCAATTGGCCCGTTTTGAACCCAACTGGACCCTGCGAGGTGTCGAACCCCATCCCAAGGCCGTGGAAATTGCCCGGAGCAAAGGTCGTGAAGTGCTGGAAGGCACCCTGCAGTCCATCGACCTGCCTCCGGAAAGCCAGGACCTCATCATCTTGAGCCATGTGATCGAGCACCTGACCGACCCGGTCGAGGTGTTGCAGCGAATTCGGGAACTGCTGCGACCTGGTGGTCAACTGTACGTTGAAACCCCCAATACTGCTTGTGTGGACCTGCGACTGTTTGGACGCTACTGGGGTGGGCATCACTACCCTCGCCATACCTATCTGTTCTCTCGTGACAATCTGGCACGACTTCTCACCAGGGAAGGATTCAAGGTAGTGCAAACCTTGTCCACACTGCATATTTTCGGCTGGGCATTATCAGTACAAAATTTGCTGGTGGATCGGATCGGTCTCCAGGTTCATAATGGTCGCGCCCCTTTTTATGCCCCTCTGGCCTTGCTTTCTCTCCCTCTGGTACTGCTCCAGAAAGGATTGGGACAGGCCGCCGGCATGGGAATCGTCGCCCAGAAAGACAAAACAAAATGATCTCGATGTGTTATCAATCTTCCATGAAATGACGGACCCATCGTCATCATGCAAAACGGCAGTGGAATACCAACGCTTTCTAATTTCTGTTAATTGGCAGAAATATTGCATCCAACCTGTTCAAATCATCGTTCGATGATCATTTCCAGATCTTTCGTCAACCCATTGTCGCACCATGGGATAAAGGGTCATCTCGAACGGAAATCATTGTGGATGCAAGTGACACCTATGAAAAATCAACACATACGTTCCAACAGTGCTTTGTGGTTGACTTGGCCGGTTCTCATCACGTGTCTGGTTGCCACACCCTGCTGGTCTGGTCCAACCATCAATGAATCATTGGTTTCCGGGGCCGAGGCTTTGGGTCGGGAAAACCTGGATCAGGCCATCGAACAGTTCAGCCAGGCCATCGATACCCGCAGCGACAATCGCGAACAAATGGCTGCCGCCTATGAAGGACGATGTGCGGCACGCTATAAGAAAAGCCTGGTCGGGAATGAACCATCCCTGACCCGGGAGGCCATCGATGATTGCAATCAGGCGATTGATCATAAATCGGATCATCAACGTGCCTGGCGCTTGCGTGGGACGATCCATCTGACCCTGGGGGATCCCGTGCGCGCCCTGGAAGATTTGAATATTGCCCAGGCATTGGATTCGAAGGATCATCTAACGCTGCAAAACCGCGGACTGGCACTTGCGCGCCTGGGACGAACCGAACAGGCCATCGCCGATTTTGATCGTGCCATCAAGCTCAAGCCGGGCCATTCCTGGAGCTTCTACAATCGGGGTCGATTGTATTCCGTCCAGGGGCGTCACGAAAATGCCATCGATGATTTCAGCGCGTTCATCCGTTTCCGTCGCGATTATGAACCTGCCTATCTGCATCGTGGTCGCAGCTATCTGGCCAGCGGTGCCTATCAACAGTCACTGGTCGATTTGTACGAATCCTTGAGGTTGAAACCGGGACCCAACAGTGAAGCTCATTTCCTGCGTGGCGTCGTCCTGTATCTGTTGGAACGATATGACGAAGCGTTGACCGATTTTGAGGATGTGCGCCGCGCAAACGATACCGACACCGTCAATGCCATGTGGTTGTTTCTCACCCGTGAACGTCTGGGCCAACCAGGACGAGAAGCCTTTTCTGGAATCCGGGATCTCAAGGAAGATGCGCAATGGCCCGGCGTCATGGTGTCCTATATGATGGGCCGCAGTCATGCCGAGGCGGTACTGGAAGCGGCACAGGCCAACAAGGTCACTCCTGGATTACCGGAGGAAACCGAAAACATGGCCATGTTCCTCATCGGGGAACTGGCCATGCTGAAGCAACAGCCTGCGGATGGTCATGCCTGGTTTTCCAGATTGTTACAAAAGAAACCTGGCGCACCCTGGGTCCACGCCGCCCTCTGGAAAACCCGCGACACACCGCGACCGGAAGTCCCGGTAGCCCAAAATGAACCCGCCGCATCACCCCGGGACACATCCCCCTTGATCGTCGATCCCAACGCCACCCGGCTGGCCGACATGGCCATGGCGGAAGAGGCGGAGTCGTCCAACCCCCAACACATTGCCATCATGGGCCAACCGCCCACCGTTCGCCCCGACTCACCCCTGACCTCCGGAGCACCGATCCGATCCAACCGACCCCTGGTGACTCATTCACCCCTGGCAGCCGTCCAACCCATCAAGATCTCCCTGCCGACGGCGCCTCCCGTTGCCGAGGCCGCTTCCCATGATCCTGAGATGCCACCCTCCTCCGAGCCGACCAAGGCGAAGCGTTCCCCCCACATTCCCGGAACCTATGCCTTCAAACTGGCCGCCTATGAAAGCAGCGAACATGCCGATCAGGCATTGGCTGAGTTAAGCCGCATCGGCCTCCCCGTGTACCTGCAAGACTTCATGGTCAAGGATCATACCTATCTTCGGATCTGGGTAGGCCCCTTCAAATCCGAAGCTCAGGCCAACGCCGCCTGGAAAAAGGTCAGTGCCCTGCCAGGAAGAAATCCAAGCTCGGTACGTAAACGCTGAATCGACCAGAACAAGGAAGTCGGTTAAGGGCATTCCCCAGGATTCTGATTTTCCCCGAAGGGAACCAGGAATGTAAAAACCACGACAAAATCAAAACCCGGGGGACCATTTATCGCGCCTCCCGCGAAGGCGGGATCCCTTATTTCTATTAAGAAGAGACGATCAATATGACCGCCAATCCTTTGCTGGAAACCAATCTGTGTCTCATCGGTGGTGGCAACATGGCCACTGCGCTCATCCAGGGATTGATACAATCAGGAATCAAGGGCAACCGTATCCGGGTTTCCGAACCCGATCCCGTCCGCGCACAGGCACTGACAGCGTCCGGAGTCATTCTGTCCGCCGACAACCTCCACGCCGTCAAAGACTCCTCGTTGGTCGTCATCGCCGTCAAGCCCGGAGTCGTCCCCTCGGTATTGGCCGAAATCACCCCACACCTGCATCCTTCTGCACTGGTCGTCTCCATTGCCGCAGGAATCACCCTCGACAACCTGCAACAAAGGTTGCCACCCGGTCAACCCGTCATCCGTTCCATGCCCAATACCCCTGCTCTGATCGGTGAAGGGGTAACGGTTCTATGTCCGGGCACCCATGTTACCGCCCCGCAATTGCATTTGGCGGAGACCCTCCTGGGAACGGTCGGTGACGTTCGAACGGTCATGGATGAATCATTGATCGACGGCGTAACCGCCCTGTCGGGTTCGGGACCCGCCTATGTTTATCTGATCCTCGAAGCCCTCTCCGATGGCGGGGTCGCCTGTGGTCTGCCCCGCGATCTCGCCACCTGGCTCGCCATCAACACCGTCAAGGGATCGGCAGCACTGGTCCAGGAAACGGGCCAACACCCCGGTGTGTTGAAAAATCAGGTCACATCCCCGGGAGGAACGACCATTGCCGCATTGCAGGTATTGGAAGAGGCGGGAATCCGGGGTACCTTGATGCGCGCCGTCACCGCCGCCTGGCAACGTTCCCGGGAACTGGGCCGGAAATCATAGCGCGGCATGGCCGCGACCAAAGGGGTCATCATTTTATTCGGGTACAACCTGTTCCAGAAAAATTTTCGCTGCGCTCGAAGATGCATGGGGATCGTAGTACATTAAGAGACGCCCTCTGGATTCCCGTGATGGGGGGAATCGGGGAATCACGAACCCCGGCTTGGTGACGTGACGAAGACGCATTCAATAGAAAAGGTACATTCAAATGGGATTATCCGGTTCATTGGCCATTTTGCTTGATTTCATCCTGGGCATCTATACCTGGCTCATTCTGATACGGGTACTGCTTTCCTGGGTCAATCCTGATCCCTACAACCCCATCGTACAATTCCTGATACAGGCAACCGAACCCGTCATGGGTCCGTTCCGCCGTCTGATTCCACCCATCGCCGGTCTGGATCTGTCCCCCATCGCTGCCCTGCTGGCCATTCAACTGGTACAAAGATTGGTTGTGGGACTCCTGCGCGGAGGGATGGGGGGTGGGGCCTTGATGGGGTTTCTGGGTGAACTCCTGGCATTCACCCACCTCCTGCTCACCCTGTACATGTTGCTACTTTGTGTACGGGCCGGATTTCATTTCCATGCCTGGTATACCTTCAAAAAGCGCCGTCCCATGGGATTGAACCTGCGTCATCCCTTGACCCGATTCGTCTTCCAGGTGACCGAACCGGCCATCAAACCTTTGAAAAACTGGGTTCCTACCGTCTCCGGCCTCGACATCACCCCGATGGTGGCTGTCCTGTTCGTACTGTTGGCACTGTCCCTGTTACAACAACTGGTCATGGGGCTGACAATGGCCAATATCGGCAGCGGCGGATTGCCATTACCCCATTCCACACCGATGATGTAATCGTACGATGGATGCCGGACGCTGGCAGGGAGATGATTATTTTTTGCAGGTATGTGTACAACCCCGTTCATCCCGCGAAGGGGTGACCGGTGTGCGTGGAACTGAGATCCGCATCGCCCTGAATGCCCCTCCGGTCGATGGTGCCGCCAATCAGGCACTCATCCGCTTCATCGCCCGGGAAATGGGGATCGCCAAAGGACGCGTCAAACTTGTTTCCGGGGAAAAATCGCGTAACAAACGTCTTTGTCTGAAAAACGTCCCCCGGGAAAACGTTCAGGCATTCCTGGTCCAGTGGGGACTCTCCACAACGGATTGACACTCAAAATAATGATTGAATGTCAACACGCCCGAATCATACTTTGAAAGAATCAATGAAATATCAACCCTGAAAAAAACCGGGGGGCCATTCACCGTTTTCGCAACTGCGAATATGCCCCCAGTTTTTCTGACTCAGAGCACCCCTTCAACCCATTCGAACAACTTGGACTTGGGCATGGCACCAATCTTGGTGGCTTCGATCTGTCCCTTTTTGAAAATGATCAATGTGGGAATGCCACGCACGCCATATTGCGCGGGGGTACTGGGATTATGGTCGATGTTCAATTTGCAGACCTTGAGCCGCCCCTTGAACTTGTCGGCCATCTCTTCGAGAAAGGGTCCAATCTGTTTGCAGGGTCCGCACCATTCCGCCCAGAAGTCCACCAAAGCGGGCAGATCCGATTGGAGGACATCCTGTTGAAACGTGTTGTCGGTGGTTTGGATGATTTTATCGCTCATTTTTTCTGATGACTCCTTCAAGGATCACTGAAATAAGTTCCAATCCGTGTCACGGTAATCGTCCCTGTCCCCTATTGTCAAGACAGCCCGTTGGTTACCTTTGACAGGAGCGTATCTTCTTCACTATGATGTCGCCATTGCACCGAATGTTCGACCCGGGCGCGGTTAGCTCAGTTGGATAGAGCGTTGGCCTCCGGAGCCAAAGGTCACAGGTTCAAATCCTGTACCGCGCGCCACAATTCCCAGGCAATTCCCAATTCCCGCCCTTCGTTCGCATGGCCATCGCAATCGCCCGCAACGGGTCAAAACATGTCCCACACCATCAAGTTTGTCTGGTCTCGCAACCACAACTGGTTATTCAGGATATCTGATTGATGTTTTCCCCCTGGTGGCGTTTGCCCTTGTGAACGGTGACCGCCACCAGAAAACGCGGTTTCCTCCCCTTGTGGCTCCCCTCGGCTTTCCGAATGATTTCCGATCGTTCATCCCCGGTCCACAGGCCGATCACATCGTAAACAAGCCAGTGAGCAAGAGATCGGGCCCCCCTGGCCACGGCATTCTTCTCCAGGGTCACCTTGGTTCCCCGGCACTCCATGATGTTGCGCACAAATCGAGCCGGAAGCATCCAGCACTCTTCCCGGATCATGGGGAAGTATTGTTTGCCGTCCTTGTCCATGGTCCAGGGATCAGTCAGCACCTTGCCGGGAACAGGCGCCCCACCCGTGGCCACCCGAACCCGGTTGCTCCGGTGGATTTTCCGATTGCCCAGGCGCTTGTCCTCTTTACCCAGACCGGGCCATGGTGATGCCACACTTGGGCTTTTTCCGCAAGGAACGGCTCATGGAGATACTTCGACAAAGGAAATCTCGCCTTTCTCCAGAGATTCCAGAATGGATCGGCCCAGACCCAGAAGCCGTTGGCCCGCTTCCTTCCAAGAGGGGTTGGGCAGGTGAAGGCAAATCACCGGTGGGGGCGCGCCAAAAAGAATGCTCATCGCCAAAAAATCTGCATCCCGGGTCACGATGATGAAATCATACGCTTTGGCATAATTCCAAATATCCCTGTCCGAGGCCTGGTCCATCTGCACTGGGCCGCCAGAGTGCTTCCGGGAAACCGTTCTTGAAGCATGGGGAGCATACGGCGGGACAGGTTCTGATCCAAAAACAGCTTCATGCCGCCGACACAATCAGACCCTTGTGTTCCCGCTCGGCGGCACAGGACAGGCAGGACCGGATATCCTCGGTCTCAAGCTCCGGAAAATCTTCCAGGATATCCGTTTCGCTCATGCCGGAAGCCAGCATCTCCAACACATCATCAACTGAAATTCGCATGCCACGGATACAGAGCCGCCCCCCTCTCTTTCCGGGATCAAATGTGATGCGTTCCTGGAAGTTCATATTCCTTCTCCTCGATTCCCCTCCAGAGCGTTGGAGTCTGGCAGACGCAGGCAGCCATGATCAAACTCCATCTGGCTTGATCATCTTCATGGTCGCCTCATCATCAATTGGCCTCCGGAGCCAAAGGTCACAGGTTCAAATCTGTACCACGCGCCACGATTCCCAAACGGCTATCGGTACACCTCCCGCCGATGGCCGACGTTTACAACCAGCACCACAAGACGTTCATCTTCGATGACATAGAGAACCCGGTAGACCCCGACACGGATACGCCAAGTGTCGAAGGGGCCTTTCATCTTGACCGCCCCTGGAGGTCTGGGATCGGTTTCCAGTCCGTCAATGGCGATTCGCACCCGGGCCCAGGCAGAGCGGGACAAGGTCTCGATCTGTTTTCGAACTTTGCCGGTGAGGATGACCTTATAGGCCATGCTTCCGATCCATTTCCGTTTTGACCTGTTCCCAGGGGATCCCTGGCTCACCACATTTCCTGAACTCCTGGTAGCACCGGTTGGCTTCATCCGTATCGGCCATATCCCCAAGATAATTGGCCATGGCTTCCCGCATCAGATCGTCCAGAGAGCGGCCTGTTTCCAGGGCCAAGTTCTGGAAGGGTTCTTCAAACTCCACAGGCAGTGCGATTGTGGTCATCCCTTTTCCTCCTGAACATTGCTCCTCATGACTCCGTATACCCCCTCCTTTACAGAAGACAATCCTCATCCCTGCCTTCCTCAATCAATAACCGAAGGGAACGATTCCCAAGGAGATGATTGGCTCTGAATTCCCTCAGTGCCTGAACCATTTCATATCGATCCCGTTTGGGGTGTAAACCCGGTGAACACATCACCGCCACGGGTACTCCATGTTTGGTGAGGGTGATTTTCTCTCCCTGCGCAACGCTCATCAGAAGCGCCGACAGATGGGTATTCGCCTCAAACGCACCCACAGTGTCCATTTTCATCCCTCGTTCACCATTCCAGTCTCAGACCAGTCTAAAGCAACATATAGACCGCATCAACCGAAAAAATCTTTGGTACTTCAAGCACCTGCAATCCGAAAGAATGCACCCAACGCGGCCAAACCGTCTGCGCCGGTTTGAACAAAGGCATCCTTGTGTTTCCCCCGGATGGGCAGCAACCGCTTTGGACAACCGGCGCGGTGGAACAACCGTTCGGCATGGGTATAAGGAATCAGTGTATCCTCGGTGCTGTGGACGATGAGCAGCGGATCCTGGATGGCATCGATGTGGGCAAGATTGTTGAACTCGATCCGCGCCAGTTTGCGTACCGGGAGCCAGGGATAATGATCGGCGGCCAGGTCGGGGATGGAGGTGAAGGTCCCTTCCAGAATCACGCCGCCGCACCGATACCGCGCCGCCAGCCAGGTCGCCACCCCTCCACCCAGGGAATGCCCATAAATCAAAACATCTTCCCCCTTAAGGCCCCGCTGATGGGTCAGATACCGCCAGACCGCCTCCGTATCGTCACACAAACCCGCCTCGTCGGGATCCCCCTCGCTCTCCCCATATCCCCGATAATCAAACAAAAAAATACCAATGCCCAAGGGGCGCAGAAACATGACCTGTTGTTCCAGATGGGGCATGCTGACCCCATTGCCATGACAAAACAGGAGCACCGGTCGATCCTTGGATCCTGGAATCCACC
Source organism: Magnetococcales bacterium DCbin4 (assembly GCA_002753735.1). Taxonomy (GTDB): domain Bacteria; phylum Pseudomonadota; class Magnetococcia; order Magnetococcales; family UBA8363; genus UBA8363. The sequence continues at coordinate 25,669 of PEAN01000014.1, read as the reverse complement.
AAGCATGCAGCGTCCGGTCGCGATTGGAAATGGTCAAGGATTCATAATCCAATCCCCAATCCCGTGGCGTCCCTTCAGCCTTTCGCAGAACCAAAAACACCTTCCGGTGCTGGGTCAAGTAAAGATGCAGGCACGCCGCCCCATACACGACGGCACCCACCCCCACCCCAATCGCAAGCCAGAACAACCACTCAGACATGGTGCTTTGACAAAAAACCTTCGAGACGTTCCAGGAGTTTTCTCAAACCCGACTCCTCGACCAGTTTCACCGCCCGGCCCAACCCGAACCAACGCCGTTCCCGTTGGGATTCAAGCCATCGATCCAATTCCCGCTCCACGAACATGACAAACACTTCCACGGTACACACCCCCCCCCACTTTTTATAACGATATTTACCGATGGGATGGGAGATGGTTTTTCCAAGAATTCCCGCCTCCTCCAATGCCTCCTTGGCAGCGGAATCGGCGGGGGTGTATTTTTTTTCAACGATCCCCTTGGGAACGATCCAACGTTTCTTCTTGCGCGAGGTGATCAACAACACTTCCAGATCACCCCCCTTGCGCACCACGGGAATCACTGCGGATTGTTTGTAGAAATAATCGGGTTTGTCTCGGGCCATGATTCTCTTTCAATGCTCCATGGAGGAAATGCCTTGTGAACCCTGCTGCGCCAGTCGGGCATCACGAATAATCAGTTGGACCCGCTCACGCCCCTGGAATCGGTTGATGGTCAACGATCCCGCCACATCCAATCGCTGCCGCCCCGACAGGATCCCCTCGCCCAACGGACCGGGAAACACATTGAAGGCAATGGCCTCAAGGGTGTTGTCCTCCAAATCCGCCAAGTGACATTTCACATGTCGATCCTTGAGAATACGTTGCCCGGTCACCCGAATATTTTCAAATACAAACACCGGTTCCGGATTTCCGCGCCCAAAAGGTTGCAACCGTTCCAATTGCGCAACCGTCTCAAACGGAAAGTCGGTCAAGCGCGTATGGCCATCCACCAAAAGGGCCATTTGAAAAACCTCCTCCGGGGTATTTTCCGCCAAGAATCGATTGAACGCCTCGGCAAATGGCAGTAATTGACCCTGTTCGATGGTCAAGCCAGCCGCAGCATGGTGCCCACCGAATGCCAGGAGATGGGATTGACAGGCATCAATGGCTTGCAACAGGTTGACTCCGGGGATGGAACGCGCTGATCCTTTGCCAATCCCCTGCTCATCCAGTGCAATCACGATGGTCGGACGATGGGTCTTCTCAGCGATGCGGGAAGCCACAATCCCCACCACACCGGGATGCCAATTTCGATCCGCCAGGACATGTCCCAGAATTTTTTTCTCCGGCGGCAACTGCATCATCTGTGCAAACGCCTGTTTCTGAATCTTTTCTTCGATCAACTGGCGTTCCCGATTGGCCTGTTCCAAAAATTGGGCGATCTCGCCAGCCCGCACGGGATCGTCGGTCGCCAACAATTCCGCCCCCAGGCGGCCCCGGCTCAACCGTCCACCGGCGTTGATCCGGGGACCGATCTGAAATCCCACCTGACCGGCGCTAAGCCTTCCCGACAACCGGGCCGCTTCCTGCAAGACGCGCAATCCCACATGTCGGGTATGTTCCGTGGCCAACAGCCCAACCTTGACCATGATTCTGTTAAGCCCCATCAAGGGAGCGACATCGGCAATCGTCCCCACGGCGACCAGGTCCAACAATGTCTTCAAGTCAGGTTCGGCCCGAATCCCGGTAAAATAACCCCGCTCACGCAACGCACGATTCAACGCCATGACCAGATAAAACGCAACCCCAACCCCCGCCAGTTCCTTGTGCGAAAAAGATTCATCCGCCCGGTTGGGATTGATCACCGCCAACGCCGACGGCAAAGTGTCCCGTGGTTGGTGGTGATCGGTGATGATGACCTCCATACCAAGGCCACGGGCGGTCTCGACCGCTTCATGCGCCGTGATGCCACAATCCACCGTGATCACCAACGTCACCCCTTCACCGGCAAGGGTACGCATCGCGGCATCGTTGGGGCCGTAGCCCTCGGTCAAACGGTCAGGAACGTACAGATGAAGCTCCACCCCAAGGATGCGGAAATAACGGATCAACAACGCCGATGAAGTCGCCCCATCGACATCATAGTCCCCAAACACCGCCATCTTTTCCTTTCGCTCCAGGGCAAGGATGATCCGGGCCACCCCCAGTTCCATGTCCCGCAACCCCAGAGGGTCGGCCAACATGCCCAGTTTAGGCTCAAAAAACCGCCGAACATCCTCAACTGCGGTCAGGTGACGATCTGCGAAAATACCCGCGTAAAAGGGCTCCAGACCCGCCTCCCGCGCCAACTGCCGATGACAATCGAGGGGTTCCTTCCGGGTTTTCCATATTTTTTTGGAAAAAGACAGCGGTGCCATCATGACAGCCAAAGCCCCCGCACCGTCTCCACGGAAACCGGTTCACCCACCCCCCAGGTCCGGCGACGCCAAAAACGTTGTTTGGCCACCAATTGGCGCCCGCGGGAAAATCCCCAAAATATCTTTTCCCTGCCCCCGGTCCCGGGATCCTCCAGCACCTCCTCAGCCAGGACCAAAAGACCCTGGCCGTCAGCGGCAAGTTGAAACACCAGATGATCCAGGAATACATGACCACATGAACCAGGATGAGGGGTGGCATCCTTGGAACAGCAGACCAATACCGGTCCCATACGGGCGGCCTGTGCAACGGATCTGGTCAAATGAAGCCAATCCTCACGGTCATCCATCACCTGATTGTCCTTTGTCGCGTGCCATTCCAATGGAGTCCAACCCGCCTGAAGGGCCAGTCCAGCAGTCACCGGATCATCGCTCCAAAACCGTCCCCGATCCCCCGCAGAACGACCATGACCAAAAAAATCACTTCCTCGCCCGACCCCATGAATCCAAGGGCTATTCATCGACATCAACCCCCGCGCCATCCGTTGGCGATTGACCTCTTCCCGCGCCAAAACCAATTGCCCCGTCGTCAATAACGCCAGAAGCAGACCCGATCCGGCGCCACGGGGCAACAGTTTTTGCAGTGAACCACCATGAATGGCAGAGGCAAAGGGGGCAACCTCCACCCGACACTCCATGGCGGTGGACAACACAATCTCCCTGCCGACGGGACCATGAATTCGCCACCCCAGCTCGGCATAAGGAATCCGTAACGCCTCAACCCATTCCTCAATCTGACGTACTGAAATCGAAACATCTGGATCATGGACGAACAACAACTGGTCCCTGTGCGGCTGCAAATGGGTCAATGCCAAGGAGGCCCAGGTCAGGGAAGGATCGGGATTCAAACCCGCACCCAGGGCAACCAGGTATCCGCGCGGCCATCCCTGATCCCAACGCAAGGTGTGGCCTGGAAACAAGAGCGATGCAAGCAACCCCGACATGGACGAATGCAGATCGGGCACATCATCAGGGAGGGTGATCCCGCATCCCGTCCTTGCCGCGAAACGATGAACGTCCGGCATCTCCTGACCGAACCGTACACCCACATGTTCCATCAAAGCCTTCTGCAAAACCACCAGCACCGCCATGGCGATCACCCTGTTCCCGCCATTCCCCGGAACAGCGGGCGACCTTGACGGTCATCAAAGAATGGCGTCTCTGTTGGATGCGCTGGCTTCAAGTCAAACCCGATTCCATCCGGATGACCATGGGTTTCCCCCGAACGGATTCCAACCGTTCCATGGCTGCCAGACTTGCCTGCATCTCCTTTTCCAAACATTCATGCGTGACGATGACCAAAGCAACCGCTTCCTGTGAAACCGCACGGCCTTTTTGGTGGATGGCATCAATGGAAATCCCATGGCTTGCAAGGATGGAAGTGATTTCCGCCAATACCCCGGGACGGTCAACGACCGCCAACCGCACATAATATTCACACTTCAAATCGGCAATGTCATGGACAGGCAAAGGTGACAGGTGCTGCGGCATGACCGACAAGGGCGGCACCCGCGAAGCCAAACCCGCACCCTGGTTGCGTGCCAAGTCCACCAGGTCGGCAACCACAGCGCTGGCGGTCGGTTGTTCCCCCGCCCCGCGACCATGATACATGGTGGTTCCCGCATAATCCCCCTTCACAAAGACGGCGTTGAACACCCCCTCAACCTGGGACACCATGCTGGACACCGTCACAAGTGTCGGTTGCACCCTGAGTTCCAAACCATGATCGCGACGCTTGGCGATGGCCAATAGTTTGATCCGATACCCCATTTCAGCGGCCCAGGTAATATCGCTATCGGTGATCCGCCGAATTCCCTCGACATGGATTGAACGAAAATCGGGGGGCGTACCCCAGGCGATGGCCGACAGAATCGCCAGTTTATGCGCCGTATCGATGCCATCCACGTCAAAGGACGGGTCAGCCTCGGCATAGCCTTTCTTTTGTGCGTCGGCAAGGGTCTGGTCAAAGGAAAGCCCCCGCTCACGCATTTCAGTCAGAATATAGTTGCAGGTTCCGTTGAGGATCCCATGGATCGATTCAATGTGATTGGCCGCCAGGCTTTCACGAATGGCCTTGACGATGGGAACCGCTCCAGCGACGGCTGCCTCGAAGGAGAGCTCGCGGTTATTCTTTTGCGCCGTTTCAAACAGGTTCATTCCCCGTTCGGCAATCAGCGCCTTGTTGGCAGTCACCACATGTTTTCCATGATCGAGCGCCGACAAGAGCAAACGCTCTGCCGGATCCAACCCACCCATCAATTCGACCACGACATCCACATCGTCCGCCCGGGTCAATGCATCCACGTCAGCATCCACCCGAACCCCTTCCAGATTCAAGCCCCACGTCTTTCCCGGATTGCGCGTTGCAATCCGGACCAACCTCAAGGGGATGCCCGTTCTATGCGCGATCCCCTGGCCATTACGCCGTATCATCGAGGCGACCCCTCGTGCCACCGTACCCAAACCCAACATGCCAATTCGGAGTTCCTTCAAGGGTACACCTCCTGATCACAAAAGAGACAAAAATAACCACACGACACGACCATGTCTGTCACGTTCATACACTATTTTTTCCAGAACGTCATGGGCGGCTTTGACTGACCTGGTGCAACTGACGATTGCAATCATGGCGCTTCCTCAAGCCATCCCCGCTCCCGCAAAGCTTTGACCAATGCCTGGTTGGCCCGATCCTTGTCCACCAATTTTTGGTTCATTTCGGCCAAACGGGAAATCAGCGTGTCGATCAAACCATCCTTGATCCTGAGTTGTAGTTTGAGATCCACTTTTTCCACCGATTTTTTGTCGATCCGAACGACGATGACCTCCCCCAGGGCGACGACATTGGTCGTTCTTGGCTGGTGGGTGATAAAGGATATTTCACCAAAAATCGACCCGGACGCCAGATAGGTGATGTGTTGATGCGCTGCATCGGTGATTTCAACCTCACCGCGCACCAGGATGAACACATCCTCGGTTTGATCACTGCCCTGAACAATAATGTATTCCCCACGGGAATAAGTTTCCACCAAATCAGGGTTTTGCAGGAGCGCGTCAATCTCACCCATGGTAAATGATTGAAAGAAAGGCATTTCCTTGAGAAGCACACTTGTGATCATACCTCATCCTCAATCAAGCAGGAGTTTCAGTTACCACCTCACGATCAATTTTTCATCTTCCTTGTTCCTTGTACCATGCCCGCATGTAAAAAAGAAACACTTGTTACTGCAAACAGGGAAAGTCTTTTCCTCCAGAACGGTTAGCCCCTGAGAGGAAAAAAATATATTTTACATGCTGGTGTAAAAAACACTTTACAATCCTCCTGAAACCAGATTGCAGCTTCAGACATATAAACATTTAACTTATTGATGATTTTCGATTTTTTTACATGAAAGAAAACAGGCCCGAATCGTGCAATCTCCCTATCATGAGGGGCAAAAGACCCGGGATGGGCAAAATAAGATTTGGAGAATGATCGAATTGGGGGAGTTTTATTTTGAAAGTCGTGGTCTGATGGATGGAATGGCTTGTGGGGAAGCCAAGCATCGGACCGACACGGTTTGATCGTCATTCAGGCATACAAACCTGGTGATCAGCCCTTTGCCATAAAACAGGAGTCAAGAAAAATGGAAACCTTCGAAAGCGTGTGGAACGAACCACCTAAAACCCCTGAACAACGTCTTTGGATTGCGGTCCTGGATTCAGCGATTTCCGATGCCCTGTTCAACCGGGATCCGATTCAAAAAGAAGATGCGCGCCGTTGGTTTCGCGATGCCGGCCATAATTTCAAGTTGGTTTGCGACTTGGCAAACTACGATTATGGATTCATTCGTCGCTGCGTCATGGCCAATATCGATTGAGCCATTGCCTCATTCGCGGGAATGACGGATCCACGAAAAGGTGTCATTCCCGCGAATAAAGAAATTCAGCAGGGTCAGGCAATGTCCTCAATGGCAGGTTCCGTCTTCAACCAGCACCGCTTCGACCGCCGATAACAATTCCTTGGGACGGAATGGTTTGGCCAAAAAACGCAATCCCAGGGAAGCCGATGCCCATTGGGTTGTGGATGCGTCGGGGGCGGTCAGGAGTCCCGAGAAGATCAGGATCCGTGTATGGGGATGTTGTTGGAGCAAGAGTTCTGAGAATTTGACCCCATTCATTCCAGGCAGGGTCAAATCGGTGATCACAAGGTCAAACCGGACCTGGGCACACCGTTCCAGCCCTTCTTCGGCCGATTTGACCAACTCCAGAACATGACCCGCACGCCCCAGGATCCGGCTGGAAATCTCCCTGATCGCTGGATCGTCATCGATGATCAATATTCGTGACATGAGTTCATTTGCCCAAACGAAATGCCCTTGGGGACACGGCCCAAAATGATCAATCAACCAATGATCTGAAAAAACCAAAAGAAAACCGGCCCGGAAACGTCCGGAGCCGGTTTTCGATGATTCCACCCAACCGATTATTTCACCGGTTTAATCTTCCACACCCGCTCAGCATAAGTCTGAACCGTGCGATCAATGGAAAAGAATCCCATGTTGGCCACGTTGATGATCGATTTACGTGTCCAGGCACGCTGATCGCGATACAGTTGATCAACCCGCTCCTGACATGCGATGTAATCGGCATAGTCGGCGGTCAACAAATAATGGTCTCCCATCGTCAAGGCATCGTAGATGGGTTGATAACGCTTCGGCTCCTCGGGACAGAAGTAGCCATCCCGGATCATACCGAGAATCCGTTTGAGATCGGAATTCTTTTCGATGGCTTCATGGGGATTGTACCCGTGTTTCCACAACTCATCGGTCCGATTGGATTCAAGACCGAAGATGAAAATGTTGTCGGGTCCGACCTCCTTGCGAATTTCTATGTTGGCCCCATCCATGGTCCCGATGGTCAACGCCCCATTGAGGGCAAATTTCATGTTGCCCGTTCCCGAAGCCTCCAGGCCGGCAGTCGAAATCTGTTCTGACAATTCGCAGGCAGGCATGATGATTTCTGCCGCCGACACATTGTAATTGGGGATGAAGGCCAGTTGCAGCTTGCTGGCCACCACCGGATCGTTGCGCACCATGTCGGCCACGTCGTTGATCAAGCGGATGATCAGTTTGGCCTGGTGATACGCAGGAGCCGCCTTGCCGCCAAACAGAACCGTCCGGGGCAGGAGATCAGGTTTAATGCCGTCACGGATCCAGATATACCGGGTCAGGACATGCAACAGATTGAGCAATTGCCGCTTGTATTCATGCATCCGCTTGACTTGAACATCGAACATGAAGTCAACGTTCAAGTGGATGTTGTGTCTTTCCGTCATGAACTGGGCCAGGCGAACCTTGTTGGCCTTCTTGACCGCCATGAAACGGTCCTGGAATCCATGATCATCGGCCCGTTCCTCCAGCCTTTTCAACTTGGTCAGATCATGCACCCAATCCTCACCGATGGTTTCGTTGATCAGGTTTGCCAAACCGGGATTGGACAATACCAGCCAGCGAATCGGGGTGATCCCATTGGTGACGTTGGTGAGCTTGCCCGGAGACAAACGGACGAAATCGGCAAACATCCCCTTTTGCATCAACTGTGAATGCAACTCGGCAACACCATTGACCGTATGACTTCCCACAATCGACAGGTTGGCCATGCGCACCCGTCTGCTGTTGTCGTCAAACAACGACATCCGGCCCAGGATACTGGTATCGCCCGGCAACTTGTATTTCACATCGTTCATATGGTGGTGATTGATGAGATACAGGATATCCAGGTGACGGGGGAGAATCTTGCCGAACACATCCAACGGCCAGGTTTCCAGCGCCTCGGGCAACAGGGTATGATTGGTATAGGAAAACACCCTGCGGGTGATGTCCCAGGCGTTGTCATATTCCAAACCATGCTCATCAAGCAACAGACGCATCATCTCCGGAATCGCCGTAGCGGGATGGGTATCGTTGAGATGGATGGCAACATTGTCGGGCAGTTTCTGCAAATCGGCAGGACAGGTGACATGTTGCGCGAAAATGTCCTGCAACGAGGCACTGACAAAGAAGTATTCCTGCATCAAACGCAGTTCCTGCCCCATCGATGTGGAATCGTCGGGATAGAGAACCTTCGACAGGTTTTCCGAATGAATCTTGGATTTGACGGCGTCGATATAGTTGCCGGCGTTGAAGTTGTGCAGGTCGAACTCGCGCGAAGCCCGTGAATTCCACAGACGCAGATAAGACAAGGATTGGGTGCGATAACCCGACAGCAGCACATCGAATGCCTGGGCTTCACAATCCTCGGTTTCAACCCATTGGCAACGGTTACGGCCATCCTTGTCGCGATAGTGGAAAATACGCCCTTTGAACTTGATCTCGTACACCAGACTGCGGCGTTCCAACTCCCAGGGGCTGCCAAAACGCAGCCATGATTCGGGACGCTCCACCTGAAGACCGTTTTCGATGGATTGCTTGAACATGCCGAACTGATAACGGATGCCATAGCCAATCCCGGGATACCCCTGGGTCGCCATGGAATCGACGATACAGGCGGCCAGACGCCCCAAACCACCATTGCCCAGACCCGCTTCCGCCTCGCAATCAAGGATCTCTTCCAACGACTTGCCACAGGCGGCCAATGCCTGGCGAGCCGCTTCGGTCATGTTCAGATCGGCCAGGGTGCGATGCAGATTGCGTCCGATCAGGTATTCCAGGGAGAGATAATAGACCCGCTTGACCTCCCCCGCCCGAATTTTGCGCTCAAATTCGACACGGCGTTCCGCCAGAATACCTTTCAGGAACAGGACCAGGGCCTTATACCAATCATTTTCCCATGCCAGTTCCGGATCCTTGCCCACCAGATGAACCATGCAGTAGAGGATGTTCTTGCGTATGTGTTCAACATCCCATGTGCTTTTGTCATAGTGTTCAAACTGGATATTCAGATCATTAGACATGCCGCACTCTTATCCTCATCCGTTAATGAAGCTGGTTGAACATTGATTCGATAATGAATACGCCGGTCATAGCGGCCGGGCGCGATGATAGACCTGGAGATGATTTTTTGCCGACTCCTGCCATCCCCGGGTATGATTCATGGCCTGCACCTGATGCCTGCGCCAGGTCACCCGGTTGCGAAACAGATTGATGCCCCGCGAAATCGCCAGCATCAATTCACCTCCCGAAGCTTCGTTGAACACGAATCCCGTGCCATTGTCGCCATGCAGACAATCCATGACCGTATCGGCCAGGCCACCTGTTTTCCGCACCACCGGCAAAGCGCCATAGCGCATCGCCTGGTATTGCCGGACGGCGCAGGGATCAAAACGGGCCGGAATCAGCAACAGATCGGCACCGGCGAGGATTCGATGATGCAAACCACGCTCCCAATCGAGTCGTACGCCGATCCGCCCCGGATAGCTCGTGGAGGCCATGACCAGGCTGTGCTCCATATCTTCATCGCCCCGCCCGACGACGATCAACTGCGCCCCGGCACTGATGAGGCCAGACAGCGCCGCGACCAGTAAATCACCCCCCTCATCCTGATCCAGGGAGGAAACCATCCCGATCAGAGGAATGTCCGGGTTGGGTTCAAGGTTGAACGCGCGTTGGATTTCCAGCTTGTTGTGCAGCTTGTCATCCAACGTATTCGCATCGTAATGGAACGGAATCAAGGGATCGGTGGCGGGATTCCATTCCTCCTCGTCCAGGCCGTTGAGAATTCCGGAAAGATCTCCGCCACGCAAGGAACAAACGCCGTGCATCCCTTCGCCATACCCCTTGAGTTGAATCTCACGCGACCAGGTGGGGCTGGGGGTAATGATCTTGTTTGCATAATAAAGCCCCGCCTTCAAAAAGCTCAACTGGTCGAAAAATTCAAGCCCGTTCATGGTGAAGGCACTTTTGGGCAGACCGAAGCGATGCAGGAGTTCTCGATCAAAATTGCCCTGCTGCCGCAAATCGCGAACCGTAAACACCGTGCCACATTGGCGATTGCCGTTCAAAGCGAGGTAGGCGGGTGCCAGGCCACAAGGCCAATCATTGGCATGAAGGATATCGGGTTGCCAACCCAGCAATCCCCCCGCTTCGGCCAACAATGCCGCCACCTTGGACAACAGGGCGAACCGATGGCCATTATCGGGCCACGGAATGCCACGGGAATCCAGAAATGGCCCCCCCTCGCGTTCGTACTGCGCCGGACACTCCAGCAACCACACCTTGACCGTCCCTTCGGGCAGCCAACCGGGAATCAACCGGCTGACCCCCAGACCCAGCGGATTGCCCAGGTCGATGGGTTTCCCCTTGCGACGGACGACCTTCAGGGCCTCGGGATAAGCGGGCAGGAGGATTCGTACATCGGCCCCCTGTTGCACCAGGGCGGGTGGAATCATGCCACACACCTCGTCCACACACCCGGTCCGGGTCAAGGGATGCAAGGTTGAAGTGACGTAGAGAACCTTCATGGTTTAATCCGGTAATCATCATGGGTTCGAACCGTCCCCACCCAAGGTGGAACGGCACCAGAGTGCATCGGACGACACGGCCCGCAGCGGCTCATTGGAGCATTAATATATTTTTTTTTCAAAAGAATTTTTCATTCTTTCGACACGGCGAACCGGGAAATAATGCCGGAACTCTGGAAAAAATACAACTAATTCTTAGCTTTATTTAATGAAACCCTTTTTGCGAATTCCTTGGCCAGTTTCAGATACGCCTTGGCAGCCTTTGATTTTTTATCAAACCAGACCAACGGCTTGCCATGACTTTGAGATTCACTGACAGTAATATTTCTTGGAATATTGGTCTCGAAAACTTGATCTGGAAAATATTTTTCCACATCCTTGACAACAAGTCGAATCAATTTTGAGCGTTTGTCATACATGGTCAGAAGGATGCCCGTGATTGCCAATGCCGGGTTCAACCGTTTGCGCACGATTTCCAGGATGCGCATCAACTGACTCAACCCTTCAAGCGCCAAAAATTCGCACTGGACCGGGATGATCACCCCATGGGCCGCCACCAGGGCATTCAAGGTGAGCAAACCCAGGGATGGGGGACAATCGATGAGGATGAGATCCATCTCCAGGGTCATGCTGTCCAGACGTTCACGCAACCGATACTCGCGATTGGGCTCGCCCGCCAGTTCGATTTCGGCACCGCTGAGGTCGGGGGTGGCGGGGATGATCCACAAATCTTCGGAAGTCGGCTTGATCATCGCCTTCTTCAAGGAAGAGTGGCCAAACAGAACTTCATAAATGGAATGTTTGATGCCATTTTTTTCAATGCCCAGGGAGGTGGAAGAATTCCCCTGTGGATCCAGATCGATCAACAGCACCCTTCTGCCCGACTGGGCCAGGGCCGCGGCGAGATTGACCGCAGTGGTGGTTTTGCCCACCCCTCCCTTCTGGTTGGTAATGGCGATGATCATGGATCGCTTCTCTTGCCGACTCAAGTTCAGTCATGGGTTTCGAAATGGAACACGGGCTCCAAATCCTTGGCGTCAGGAAAAGGCATCATGTCCTGTTTGGCAAGGGTTGGCGAAAAAAAAATGTCCCGGATAAAAATGGTGATCGACCCCGGGCAACGTTTTGATTCCGACCGCCCGCCCGACAGGAATCCCGTGCTCCAGCCTCCCAAAAGGGGTAGCGGTTCCGGGTGTTTCCGGTCAATAATCATTCTTCTGGAGATCCAAGGCGCAACGCCTTGACCTGTTCCTTGCAAGGGGGGAGAGAAATGCCAAGGAAACCACCTCATTTCAGTGGTTCCGAATCGGTGGAGTCCATCATCCGTGGGGCTTGCCGGGACGTATCCAAAATTTTGGGCATGCAAGAGGTGGACGAAAACCACCTGCGCATCCAGGCTTTTCTCCCCCATGCCGATTCGGTCATGGTCATTCATTCCGAGACGGGTCGGGAAATGGGTCGATTGACCCGGGTCCACGCTGCAGGATTCTTCACCGGACTGCTCGAATCGAAAACCGGACCGTTTCCCTATCGCTTCCGCCTCAGCCAACGGCAATACAAATGGGAATGCGATGACCCCTATCGTTTCCCGCCCCTGTTGGAAGAAGCGGATCTGATCCGTATCGCCAAGGGGGAACACTGGGAGATCGATCATTGCCTCGGTGCCCATGCCCATCCGATGGATGGCGTCCCGGGGACCCGTTTCGCCGTATTCGCCCCCCAGGCCAGCCGCGTCAGCATCGTCGGCGATTTCAACGATTGGGATGGCCGCCGCAATCCCATGCGCCCACGCGAACCGTTTGGAGTATGGGAACTCTTCATGCCCGGGGTCATCTCCGGTGCCTTCTACAAATTTGAAATCATCGGTCGCTACGGCGAGTACCTCCTGAAAGCGGACCCCTACGCCCGCTATTCGCAAAAGCCCCCGGAAACCGCCTCGGTGGTATGGCATGATCAAACCTTTGACTGGCATGACGAAGCCTGGGTCCGGAACCGTTCCCGAACCCATGCCGCCGACGCCCCCGTGGCCATCTACGAGGTCCATCCAGGATCCTGGAAACGGGTTCCCGAAGAAAACAACCGGATGTTGACCTATCTGGAACTGGCGGAGGAATTGATTGCCTACGTCAAGGAGATGGGATTCACCCACATTGAACTCATGCCGTTGGCGGAACACCCCTATTCCGGCTCCTGGGGGTATCAACCCATCGGATTGTTTTCACCGACCAGCCGTTTCGGCACCCCCGATCAGTTGCGCACCTTCGTGGACCGCTGCCATCAGGAACGGATCGGTGTCATCCTTGACTGGGTTCCGGGACATTTTCCCAAGGATCCCCATGGGCTGGGCAATTTCGATGGCTCATTCCTCTACGAACATTCCGATCCCCGGAAAAACTGGCACCAGGATTGGAAAACATTGATCTACAACTACGGCCGTCTCGAAGTTCAAAATTTTCTCATTGCCAACGCCCTGTACTGGATCCGTGATTTTCACTTCGACGCCCTGCGCGTCGATGCCGTCGCCTCCATGCTCCGCCTGGACTACAGCCGCCGCGATGGTGACTGGCTCCCCAACGAACATGGGGGTAACGAAAATCTGGAAGCCATCGAATTCATCAGAAAACTCAACCATAACATCGAAGAACGCGGACTGGGCGCGGTCACCATCGCCGAAGAATCGACCTCCTGGCCCCAGATCACCCACCCCCTCCACGAAGGGGGTTTGGGATTTCGCTACAAGTGGAACCTGGGCTGGATGCACGATGTCCTCGACTATCTTTCCCTGGATCCCATCCTGCGCAGCCATCCCTACAATCACAACCGGATCACCTTCGGCCTGGTCTATGCCTTCAATGAAAGCTTTATCCTGGTCCTGTCCCACGATGAAGTGGTCCATCTGAAAAAATCGCTCCTGAGTAAAATGTTTGGTGAGCGCCCGCAAAAGTTTGCCCAGCTTCGGTTGCTCCATACCTTCATGTATGCCCATCCGGGCAAGAAACTGTTGTTCATGGGGGGCGAATTCGGCCAGGAACGGGAGTGGAACCATGATGTGAGTCTGGACTGGCATCTGGTCCAGGATCCCATGCACCAGGGGGTGCAACGGCTCGTGGCCGACCTGAATCATTTCTATGTCGCCACCCCCGCCCTGTTCCAACAGGACCGCCTGGCCAGCGGATTCGAATGGATCCAGTCCAATGATCCGGAGCGTTCGGTCTTCGCGTTCATCCGCCATGGCCGCCTGTCGGCGGGATTCGTCGTCGTGGTCTGCAACTTCACCCCGGTGCCGCGCCATCGATACCGCATCGGCGTTCCACGGGGAGGGCTTTATCTTGAGAAGATCAACAGTGATGCCATTGATTACGGTGGCGGTGGCATGGGAAACTGCGGACGGGTCATGGCAATGGCCACCCCCTGGAATGAATGGTCCTATTCCCTGGAACTCGAACTGCCACCCTTGGCGGCCCTGATCCTCGAACCCGCCCAGGCATGAAGAATGAACCTTGACCGGAAGGGTATGTGCCATTCAAATTGATCAAGAAAAAAAAGGGGTCTGGGGGATTGCCCCCAGGGTTTTGATCTTGATTTGATATCCCCGGATATAAATTCAAGATCAAAGTCAAAACCCTGGGGACAATCCCCCGGATCCTTTTTTTTATTATTATTTTTGTCAACACGCCCTCGTGTCATGGTTCAATCCGAAACTTTGAGGAAGTTCAAATCGTGAGTGCCTCGAAACTGCGCGTATGGCCCGGCTCCCCCTCGCCCATGGGGGCCACCTGGGATGGACGGGGCGTCAATTTCGCCCTGTTTTCCGAAAATGCCGAAAAGGTGGAACTCGTTCTTTTCGATCCCAGCGGCATGCATGAAACCGACCGGATCAAACTGACCGAATACACCAACCAGGTTTGGCATGCCTACCTGCCCGACGTTCGGCCAGGACAACTCTATGGTTATCGGGTCTACGGAACCTATGACCCCAACCGGGGACATCGGTTCAATCATCACAAATTCCTTCTGGATCCCTATGCCAAGGCGTTGTTTGGTCGTCTGGTCTGGAACGAAGCCCTGTTCGGCTTCCGCTACGGTGATCCGGCCATCGATCTGTCGTTCGATACCCGCGACAGCGCCCCATTCATGCCCAAGTGCCGCGTCGTCGAACAGGCCTATACCTGGGGCGATGACCGGCATCCCAACACCCCATGGCGCAACACGATCATCTACGAAACCCATGTCCGTGGCACCACCATGCTGCATCCCGAGGTACCGGAACCGTTGCGTGGCACCTTTGCGGGTCTGGCCTCCCCCTCCATGGTCCGTTATTTCCAAAACCTGGGGGTGACGGCGTTGGAACTGCTCCCGGTCCATGGATTCGTCGATGAATGGCACCTGTTCCAGCGCGACCTGTGCAACTATTGGGGCTACAACCCGATTGCCTTTTTTGTGCCGCACGCCAAATATTTCAGTCATCCCGAGACCATCGCCGAATTCAAAACCATGGTCAAAGTCCTCCACGATGCCGGACTGGAAGTGCTGCTGGATGTGGTCTACAACCACACCGCCGAAGGCAACCAGATGGGGCCCACCTTGAGTTTCCGGGGCATCGACAACGCGGTCTATTACCGCCTCCTCCCCGGGCGTCCGCGTCATTACCAGGATTTCACCGGCTGCGGCAACTCGTTCAATCTGCGTCATTCCCGAGTGTTGCAACTGGTCACCGATTCCCTGCGTTACTGGTCGGAAGAGATGCGGGTCGACGGATTCCGTTTCGATCTGACCACCACCCTGGCCCGCGAGGCAGATGGACGGTTCAACCGTCACTCGGGCTTTTTGGATGTCGTCGCCCAGGATCCGGTACTGGCGCAACGCAAACTCATCGCCGAAGCCTGGGATCTGGGATTGGATGGCTACCAGGTGGGCGGCTTTCCGCCGGGGTGGACCGAATGGAATGACAAATATCGTGATGGCGTGCGCCGGTACTGGCGCAACGACGGTGGTCAACGAGGCAACTTTGCTTCCCGCTTTACCGGTTCCTCCGATGTTTTCAACCACCAGGGACGCCGTCCTTCGACCAGCCTGAACTTCATTACGGCCCATGACGGCTTCACCCTGCACGATCTGACCGCCTATTCGCGTAAATACAACTCCGCCAATCTTGAAGACAATCGGGATGGCCGCGACGAAAATTTCAGTTGGAATTGTGGTGAAGAAGGAGAGACCGCCGATTTCGACGTCAACAAACTCCGCTTCCAGCAACTGCGCAACTATTTCGCCACGCTGTTGTTGTCCCAGGGGGTTCCGATGATCGTCGGCGGCGATGAATTCGGTCGCACCCAGAAAGGGAACAACAACCCCTATTGCCAGGACAACGAAATCACCTGGTTCAACTGGACGCACTGGAGTGAAGAGCGCAAAAGCCTGCTTGATTTCGTCCAAAAGCTGATCCGCTTCCGCCGCCTTCATCCCGTGTTCCGCAAGAACAGCTTCTTTACCGGTCAGGCAATGGAAGGGAAACCCCGGGATATCGTCTGGCTGCGTCCTGATGGTCAAGAGATGGCCCGTGAAGATTGGAATCATCTGCCGGGCAACGTTCTGGGTGTGATCGTCAGCGGCGAATTTGAACCGGATGAAATCATCCCTTGCGACCATGCCCCTGAGTTGGAAGCCAGCAGAGACGCCACTTTTCTATTGATCATCAACCCCGGAGCGACCGACGTGTCGTTCCATCTGCCACAGCAAGGGGCGCAAAAGAAGAAAAAGTGCTGGCAATTGGTCATGGATACCAGCCGCCAACCCTCCTTTGTGCAAGAGCATGAAACCTGTCAGTTGGAGAACTATCCACAAGCGCCCCATTCCTTGTCGGTCCTGCAATTTGTCAACATTGATGGCGCCTGGAAAGATATTCCCAAACCGGTACACAGCCCCGACTCACTCCAGGAAATGGACCGTCTGGCCCGTCTGGCAGGTATTCAGGACGGATACTGGGATATCTATGGCAAGTGGCAACCCATTCCTCCCGAAACCCGACTCTCCTTCCTGACCGCCATGGGACTGCCCTGCGGCACCCCGGGACAGGTTTCCGCATCCTTGCGCACATTGGAAGAGGCCCAATGGCGCCGGCCTTTGGAACCTTCCCTGGTGGTCCATGGGCTGAAAGGTGAGATTCACATCCCCATTGTCGT
The DNA here is from genome assembly GCA_002753735.1 of Magnetococcales bacterium DCbin4. Taxonomy (GTDB): domain Bacteria; phylum Pseudomonadota; class Magnetococcia; order Magnetococcales; family UBA8363; genus UBA8363. The sequence continues at coordinate 8,582 of PEAN01000014.1, read as the reverse complement.
CAAAGCCAAATATCTGCACAACGTATTTGAATGGGCCTTTGTCGAAGAGGATGGCAAACTTTCCCATGGCCGAATCGACCTGAAGGAATGCCCCCTCGATGATGAAATCGAACTGGAGGACCGCAAATATCAACGGCGCCTGTTCGCCCTTCCGGTCAAGGTGCCACTGGGTTACCACCGTTTTGAAATTACCGGCACGGGCCTGTCGGGCAGCGATAAGGCAACCATGGCGCTGATCCGGGTTCCTGAACAATGCTACATGCCCGAAGCCATGAACAATGATGATGGACGCATCTGGGGTACGGCGGTACAGTTGTACGCCTTGAAATCACCCCGGAGCTGGGGCATAGGCGATTTTTCCGACTTGAAAACGCTCGCTTCCGGCATGGCCGCCCAAGGGGCGGGGGTCATCGGCCTCAACCCACTGCATGCTCAGTTTCCGAGGCATCCGGGACGGTTCAGCCCATATTCGCCCAACAGTCGCTTTTTCCTCAACCCGCTTTACGTCGATCCCGAAGCGGTTGCGGAGTTCGAACATTGCCCGGATGCGCGTAAAAAGGTTCGCAGTCCTGAATTCAAGGCCCTGCTTGATCAGGTTCGCCAGACCCCCATGGTGGACTACGTCGAAATCGGGCACATGAAAATGGAAATCATGCGCCTGTTGTTCAGCACATTCAGAGCACGGCACCTCTCCAGTGCGTCGGGAGAAGTTCCCACGGAACGTTGCCTGGCGTTTCGCCGCTTCGTCAAGAATGGCGGCGAACGTCTCTGGCACCTGGCCCTCTACAATGCCCTGGCCGATCATTTTGGCAACGGCGGCTTCGGGGGACGCACCTGGCGTGGCTGGCCGCTGCCCTATCGTTCCCCCGGGTCACCCGAAGTACGTCGATTCGCGGAACAGCATGCGGTCGAAGTGGAATTTTTCCAATACATCTATTGGGTTGCCCACAACCAGTTGACTGGGGTGGTGGAAACCTGCCGCGAACAGGGCATGTTGGTGGGATTGTACAACGATATCGCCCTGGGGGTGGATCCGGACGGTGCCGATTATTGGGCCAATCAGCGTCTGTTCATCGACGGAGCACGCATGGGCGCCCCCTACGACCAATTCAATCCGCAGGGACAGGATTGGGGCCTGCCACCGCTGCATCCCCGGGTCCTCAAGGAAGAAGGATACCGTATCTTCGCCGAAACCCTGCGTGCCACCATGAGTATTTCCGGAGCGGTTCGTCTGGATCATGTGATGGGATTGACCCGGCTCTTCTGGGTTCCTGTCGGCGAACGGGCAACCAAAGGGGGTTATGTCAACTATCCCTTCGAGGATCTTCTGGGGATCGTCAAGCTGGAAAGCCAACGCAACCGGTGTCTGGTCGTGGGTGAAGCGTTGGGAACCGTCCCAGAAGGTTTGCCGGAAAAACTGGCTGCGGCCAATGTGTTTTCCTACCAATTGTTTTACTTTGAACGCGGATCCCAGGGCGAATTCAAAGCGCCGGAACATTATTCACCATTTGCCCTGGTGGCCGTCACCACCCACGATCTGCCTACCTTCCCCGGGTATTGGGAAGGGGTCGATCTGGAAGAAAAACGGCGTCTTTCACTATTCCCCACCGACGAATTGCTGCAACGTACCGTCTCGGAACGAACTCAGGAACGGGACAAGGTCGTACAGGCATTGAAGAACAAGGGCCTTCTACCCAGCGAATGGACCGCTGCATCACACCGGTATTGCAAAGAAGAACTGGTCCTGGCCGTCAATCGTTACCTGTCAATGTCACCCAGCAAGATCCAAATGGTCCAGTTGGAAGATGTGATCGGTCAGAGGGAACAGGTCAATCTGCCGGGAACGACCAATGAGTATCCCAACTGGCAACGCAAGCTGGCATTGGATGTCGAAAAAATTCTGGACGAAAAGGCCATGAGCAACATGACCAGGAATTTACGTGCCGAACGGCCTGTCTTGAAGAAAGTGGATCCGTCGTCCCACAGTTGATCCAGAGGGAAGAGGTACAGCCTCTTCCCTGTCATTTTCATGAAAAAAAAGGTCCAGGGGGTTGCCCTGGACCTTTTTATTTCACATGCTTTATTCTTATTGCTGCCGCTTCCAGAACAACGAAGAAAATCATTAAAGATATTTATTCAAAATCTTTCTTGAGCGCCTTTTTATAATAACTCAATAAATCCATGGCAAAAGCTTCGGGGGTCATTCCCTTGAGTGCAGCCTGATCTTTCAGGTTCTTTTTGATGATGGCAATGTCCCCCGTTTCAGCCAGCAAGGCATAATATAACACTAATAATGCAGATCCTTTGCAAATATAATCTACTGATTCCTGAGCTGGATCCTTAAAGACATGCTGCATGATGGAAAGAATGATTGATTTACGTGCAACCAACTCCTCTCGAATACGATCTTCATGGTCGATGGCAATCCGCAGAAAAAGGCCAGCCAACGCATCAACGAAATGGTCCTTGAAGACCAGTTTGGTTTCATAATGATCGGCGATGGCCCGGTCCAGCGATCGGACGGCCTGATCATCCAGAATGAAGTGTTCGATGGATCTCATGAACTGCGCCTGTTTTTGTTCATCCACCGGCAGGCTGACCGCGAACCCCGGTCGATCCGGCACATCAGGCACCACTACTGCGCGAGCAACAGGTTCAGAAACTTTCGCGACGGGTTCCAATACCCTGGCAACAGGTTCAGAAACTTTCGCAACGGGTTCCGATGGCTTTCCCGACTCGATGCCAACGACACTCCCTTCACGCATGATCATCTCTTTGATCCGAACCAGCTCATCATCGGCTGTTTTCAGAAGATAGGAGATTTGCGCCAACTTGCTGGCGTGGCGCCCGGAGGGGGTCACATCACGAATACGCAGATCGAAGAATTCCTTCACCTCGGACCAGGAATGTTGCAACACGGAGCGCAATTCCAACTGCACCTTGATGGATGCAAACTTTTGATATTCGAGGCGGTCATGGAGTTCCGGCAACAATGTGATGGTGAACCGGTGCATGTTGATGCCAAAAGGATCCAAATCATCTCCATCATGAATGGTGGAAAGATCCATTTTAAATTCTTTTCGCAACATATCAATCGCGGTATCGATATCATCATTGAAAAACATGACGACACGCACGACAATCAGATTTTCAATTTCTTCGAGATGAGCATACCTCTGGTTATCTTCCGCCACTATTTTTTTCAGGGCGTTTCTGGACATGAGTTTGCCGTTGATGGAACTGACCGGCAATCCAGAATTATTGAAAAATTGTTTCAGGTGAATCAATAGCAGATCCTGGTACGCCTCGTACAACTCATAATGATCATCATAACGATCAAGAATGTCATATGTATTTTGAGGAAGAGGAATTGCTTTTACAGTTGTGTTCCGAGGTAAAACGCTCATGGCACACCGACTTTAAAGGCCAACCGGGCAACGGCATATTGGAGAAACGAACACTGACAATCCTCAGCAAACTTGCAGCATACCCATACCATTCCCGACCATGCAAGGCGGAAGTTCCGCATTTTAACACCTTCTAAATGTTCATGAATGCAAATTGGGTAATCATGCCACAGGCTTGCGGATCGCGCAACATATCGACATTCAGGTGCTTCCCGAATGGCCTCATCCCAATAAAGCCAACAGATGTTCCGGTGGCCGTCCGATCGCAGCCTTGAAGGCGGTCACCGCAACCGGGCGTTCCATGAGTTCAGGAAATTTGATCAGGGCATCCACCAACGCATCGCGCGACAAATTGGGATCATCCAAGTTATTTTCTTTGTATTCTGGTTCCTTCTGCCGCATCAACTGTCGGGGTTCGAGCCTTAATTTGTCCAGGATGTCCAATAATTGTTGCTTGCTGGGGGGATTAACGAGGTATTCAATGACATTGAGTTCCACTCCTTGCCTGCGCAACAGATCCAAACCCGAACGTGACTTGCTGCATCGGGGATTATGGTAATAGGTAATTTCCATGTCCATTGACTTTCATGAGGGTATCGTTGTCAGAATCAGGTCGCGTCAAGGTTTTCCACTAACATCCCCGGAACAATTGTGCAACAGCTCCCGAGAAAAAAGGAAGAAAAATTGCCTCTTTCCCCCTTACGAAAATCATTCTAGTTTATCACATGGAGCAAATGGAGTTCATCACTCCAGGATTCCCAACGTAACGAGGATGCCATGGCCGATGACCACCCGTTCACCAACGCCTCAGACCCGCCAGGGGACGAAGCAGGTCTTCATCTCCACCTGGAATGGGCGCGGCGTATCCTGGGCCTGGGAACCACGGTAACCCAGGCCGAATTCAAGGAGCGCGTCCATGAATTGTTGCAGACCTGGCATCCCGATCATGCCCTGGAGCAGAAGGGCCACCATGGTGAATTGACCCAACACATCTTAAAGGCACGCGACATCATCAACCAATATATCGAACACTACCACATCTCTTTCACCAATGAGGAAATCGACAAATATCTGCCCCCCCGTGAATGGTTCAAAAAACGTTTTGGCGATCATTCTTGAACAAGATATCGCCCCGGACACATTGAACCAGGGGGACTATACCGAATATTTAAGCTGCTGAAGATTCTGTTCAGACTGCCGGTCAATAATCTGTCTCAAGATCAGATCTTTCAATTTTTCTCTCGTCTCGATGGACATTGACTGGAAATTCTCCACAGAGATCATCATGATGGTGGATTTACCCTTTGAGATGATATTTGCGGCAACCAAATTTCTCCCGAAGGCAGACATCTCCCCGAAAAATTGTCCTCGATCCAATTCAGACAGGACAATACCACTCTCTGCACCCGTGACATACACGGATCCTTCCAGGATGTGATACACACCATCGTTCAGGAAACCCTCTTTCAGTACAGCATCACCATTATTATATTTCTTGACGGAATCAACCGAAACAACCAAACTATTTTTTTCGTATTCCGTGAAGGTCTGAAACCTGCTGCTTCCGGCCATATATCTTGCAATAAGGAGCGTCGCTTCGTCTCTTCCCAGCTTAACAGGATCGGTCCCTGTTTTCCCGTACACTTTTGTTACGTCATCGTTCCCTTTTGCACATTCCTGCAAATAGATATTCTGCCTGTGCGTAATGGCAGAGATCTGCCTGATGATTTGACCTTTCAGCTTGTCCCTGATTTCAACGCCAATATTTTTAAAAAACTCATGATCAATACGAAATAGAATTGTTTCCTCCTTGGCGACCACACTGGCATATCTTGGAGATCCTGTCAGAAAGGCAATTTCCCCGAAACTGCTGCTGGGTCCCAAACTGTTCAATGGTATTGAGCTGTCAGACTTGATGACCTCCACCCTTCCCTTCAGGATGATATAGAATTCATTGCTGTTCTCATTTTCATTGATGATCATATCCCCACGATTGGCCGATACAAACTTGTTATGAAAGGAGATGATCTGTTTTTTTTCGTTGACCGAGAAAGGATGGAAAAAGGGAATAAATGATAGAATGGTCAGCAGACGTTCATCGAAACCAGGAAACAAACCATTGATAATACATTCTTTTACATGATGAAAACTGGAATCGAGATCTTTCTTCAGATCCTTGCGTAGCGTATTATTGCGCGTATTAATTCGCTCGGAGATTTCTTCGGTGAGCGTCTCCTCTTCCGCCTCAGAGTCCTGGAATCTGAAGACATGGTCATAAAGTGTTCTCGGTTCAAGAAATAAAAACTGATACCTTCCGATCGATATGCTGTCACCATCACTCAAAAGGACTTCCTTGGTCCCGAAAGGTGCGTTGTTCACAAACGAGCCCAATTCGCTTCCCAGGTCTTTCAAAAAATAACTGCGTCCTTTTTTATAAAATACTGCGTGAGTTTGTGAGACCGTATAATCGGGAAGGATAAAGTTGGATTTTGATGATGAACCAATCACAAAACCCTCGGAAGCAATGTCCTTACCTCTATGAACAAAAGGAAATAGATAATTCAAAGGAGCACGCCCCTTGGACGACCTGTTTTCATTGATCCTGAACGAGACAACCCCTTTATGATTGCTTGTTTCAATATTAGAGACACCATCACCAAATAAAATGGGATGATCAATATCCCTGGTGAATTCATCGACTGAAACACCAGAAAAGATTTTCTTGAATTTTTCCAAGGAAATCCATCCCGACATATTTGTTTCATCATGGAAACGATCCGCATGTTTACTCATATAATGTTCCATTAACAGGGTTTATTCAGCAGAATGATCGAAATTCAGGTCCATCCGTCTGCCGATGATATCAATAACAGAGTGGATGAAGCGTATCACGAACCATCAGCCCCGCCAACGCGTCATCGTAGGATCACTGCAACCGCAGAACTGATTTAATGTAATGGAGGATGGTTGAATCCTCCAGTCATGTGCGGAATACCGGTCCTGATACGTCTGAAACCGTGATTTATCAATCATGCTGTGCCAAACTGTGGACTGTTTGCCGGATATTTTATTTGATCAGCACAATTCACGCTGTTTTGTAACGCAATGACGACCCATGAACCCACCTTCAGCGCCTGTTCGCCCCGCCATGAACCCGGATGAGGTCAATCGTCTCAGGGCGACGGACATCAAGAAGGAGATTGCCGTCTTTGGTCAATTCGTCAATCTGTCACTGGGTTCGATGAATTTGGCGTTGCGCCCGGTCCTGGAACTGATCCGCAAAGATCATCTGCCCGAGCGGCCCAACCAGATCGGACAAATGATTCCTGATCTGTTGGTCATCATGATGAATCCCGGCTCTTCCCACCCCATGGATCTGGAATACCGCCCCGCTGATGTGGCCAAACCGGAGGAGATTGACCCATTCGGGGAACGGATCCCGACCCGGCCCGACAACACTCAATACCAGATCATGCGCATCATGCTGGCCCAGGGGTGGCACCATGCGCGGGTCCTCAATCTTTCCGATCTGCGTGAAACCAAAAGTCCGATCTTCATTCAACGTTATCAGGAACTGGAAACATGGCCCGGAGGATCGGCCCATTCATTATTTTCCCCGGTGCGAAGCCGGGAACGAATGATCCGCATGGGACAGGGGGCCAACCTCCCGCTGCTGGTCGGATGGGGTCGGAATCCCGGTCTCCTCCCCCTGGCCCGACAATGTTTGGCAACCCTGGTCCCGGAGCGGATCATCGGGGTTGAACTCCCTGAAAGTCCCGGATTGTATGCCCATCCCAGCCCCATGATGCAAAAAGCCAAGGAGGCCTGGGTCAAAACCATTCTGGCCAAATACCGCCAGCAACCCTGATCTGGAAACCAATCGCTCGTATCGCCGGACACCCCGATTCATTCACCCCGCGCCGCAGTTGCCGCAGCGCCAAAAAGGTCTCTTCCATATTTGACTGACAGCCTGATCAAGGTGGGGAAACGGCAAGCCGGGCAGATTGATCCAGCAATCGTATCAGCTCCCCGGCTTGGTTGCAGGGAAATACCCAGATCAGATTTTTGTTCTCCATACCCGTGAAGGTGAAGGCCAGAAAGCGCTCTTCCCGATCCGTGACTGAGGTGGTGAGATCCATGCGTTCCTTCAAGCTGGAAAGTTGTTGGAGGAGTTGCGATGGCGAAAGCAAGACCCAACCCATCACCTTCAGCCCGAAACATCGGACCACTTCGGTGAGAACGATGACAGGAGACGCACCTCTGCGCCGCAACACGCCAACGCCCAGGGTGCGATGGTTACGTCCCAAAACCATGACCCTGATCTTTCCCGCTTCTTTGAAGCGGCCTCCCAACAGGACTCCCGTAAAAGAACCATATCGCAATAGGCGAACCATGATCAGTATCAACGGAATCACCACCATGACCCCCATGGCGACCATACCCCACTGAAGCGGATCCGAGGAGATCATGGAGCCACCTCCGATTGCGTTGATTCACATCGGGCCAGGGCACGGTCCAGCATGGCCACCAGCTCCATCAGGGCGACGGCGTGAAGTTGCATGCGCAGACGACCATAGCCGGAATTATACAACACCAGCGAAACCGTTTCTCCGGGGGGAAGATCAAGGGCATGGGCCAGGGAAGACAAATAAGCCCGATAAAGCCGCCCCTCCGCGGGTCTCAACATCAGGATTTGGAAACGCCGTTTCATGGTGGTATGAAAACTCCACTCCAACAGGATGACCTCCCCTGATGGGCGACGACACACGGCAACTTTCATCGTGCTCCTGCCAAACCAAATGACAGGCAAGAAAATTTCACCTACGGGGATCAACACGCCCCCAACAAGGGCACCCAACCAGGTTTGGTAGCGCAACCGTCGCACAATCATCCACCCACACATGGTTGTGGACAGCAATAAAAACAGCAATGGCAGGTTAAAGATGATCGTATCGATCACGGTTGAAAACCTTATCGAAGCGAATAATAACGAATTGAAACGAAAAATACGGGAGAACGACGGACCTCTTGACAAGGAGGTTAGACGATGAACGAATTTCTATTTCTACTTTGTCACATTCATTAATTCTACTTTATCACATTCATTAATCAGGGATTGTTGACACTCGAAAAATTATTGAAAGAAAAAAGGGGTCTGGGGGATTGCCCCCAGGA
>PEAN01000097.1 GCA_002753735.1 Magnetococcales bacterium DCbin4 | reverse complement strand
CTTCGGGTAAAATGGCGCGTGAAAAACAAAATCAAAGTCAAAATCAAAGTCCTGGGGGCAATCCCCCAGACCCCTTTTTTCTTTCAATGATTTTTTAAATATCAACAATCCCTGATTAATGAATGTGACAAAGTAGAAATAAGTCACACATTCCGGCCGTCCAGGTGACGGAAGAAGAACTTCGAAATGAATTCCGTCAAATGTGAACATCCAGAACGATGGCAAGAAACAAAATTCCCAGGTAACGCATGGAGCCGATGAAATTGCGCCACCCCATCTCCCGCGACGGCTCCCGCATCAACCGCCAATTGCCATACAGGAACAACCCTCCCGCCAACAGGGCGCCCAACAGATAGACCAACCCCAACGTACTGAACCACCACGCCAATATTGAAGCGGCAACCAAAAACAAGGTATTCACGAAGATAAACAAGGAAGTTCTCTGCGCCCCCACCACCACCGGCAACATGGGAACCCCCACCTTCTGATATTCCTCACGCAAAAAAATGGCCAGGCTCCAAAAATGCGACGGCGTCCAGAAAAACAAAACCACCGCCAATGACAAAGGCAGGGCACACAACTCCGGCTTGACCGAAGCCGCCCCCGCCAAAACCGCGAAACTGCCCGCCAACCCCCCCAGGACAATGTTCAACCAACTGCGCCGCTTAAGCCACACGGTATAGACAACACCGTAGAAGAAAGCACCTAAAAACAAATGAATCCCCACCACCGGATTGAACAGCCACACCGCCAGCACCACCCCCACCAGCAACAGAATGCCCGCCAGCCACAAGGCATGGGAAGGATGCGCCAACGCCCCGGTCGCCAAAGGACGCCTTGAAGTCCGCTCCATCCTGCGATCAATGTCGCGATCATACCAATGATTGAATACCGCAGAACTCGACGAACCCAAAAGCATGACCACAACCAGCCATACCATGTGCCCCAGGCTGACCTCCCTGGACATGGCCAGATAAGCAACAATGGCCGTCAGGGCGATCATCCCGCCGATGCGAAGTTTGAGAAGTTCAAGATAGCTGTTCAGCATGTCGCAAAATGAACGCAAAGTTGAATGAACAAAACGATCGCCACGATGGAAAATCAAAAAAAAATCAATGAATCAAATCGATGCCGTACCCTTCCGGCCAGGCCGGAAGGGCCTGGCCGGAGGTCGTGCTTACTTCTCAGGGTCCGAAATGCGCCACCTTGTAGTAGATGGACAGGTTGATGGCGAGGGCAATCAGCAGCAACACCACCGCCACAATCCACTTCCCCTTGGGTGATGGTTTATCGGCCATAGTTGTACGGCGTCCAATCAGCGGAAACAGTCACATCCTTGGGGAAATTGCCCGGTCCGGGAGGATTGGGACAATGGGTCCACTCCAGGGAGACCGATTTCCAAGGATTGGCCGGCGCCTTTTCACCGCCAATGGCACTGATGATCCAATTGAGGATGGTCAAGAACATCCCCACTGCAACAATCAGGGCACCCAGCATGGCAATCTTGTGAATCGGCTCGAACTGGGGAAACATTTCATAGTTCCAATACCGCCGGGGCATCCCCTGAACACCGATCAGGAACAGAGGGAAGAAGGTGACATTGACCCCGATGAAATTAAACCAGAATCCCAGGTCGCCCAATTTTTTGCCCGGCATCTTGCCCGTCATTTTCGGGAACCAATAGTACACCGCAGCAAACACCGCGAATGTAGCGAAAATCCCCATGATGTAATGGAAATGGGCGTGGACGAAAGAGGTTTCCGACAAATGGACCGTCATCACCGTCATGGCCAGCGGAATACCCGTCAAACCGCCAATCAAGAAGAGGAACAGACAGGCGGTGGCATACTTCATGGGCGTGGCGTAGGTGATGGCACCACGATAAAGGGTACCAAACATGGAAATGGCCAACAAACCCACCGGCACCGAAATCATCAACGTGCTGACCATCTGACCGATCCGGATCCAATCGGGCATGCCGGAGATGTACAGATGATGCACCCACACCTCACCCGCAATCAACACAATGCCCCACATGCCACCATAAACCGCCGCCTTGTAGTTGAAGATCGGGTTTTTGCTGAAGGTCGCGATGATTTCAAACAAAATGCCAAGGGCGGGCAACAAAATCACGTACACCGCCGGATGGGAATAGAACCAAAACAGGTTTTGATAAAGCAGAACGTCACCACCCTGCGAAGGATCGAAAAAGTGCGTCCCCAAATATTTGTCAAACAACAACATGGTCACCGCAGCGGCCAGAACGGGAACGAACACCAACTGAATCACGAACGCCGTCACCGTCGACCAGACAAACATGTTCAACTGATTCCATCCCATGCCGGGTGCCCGCATGTAAATCACGGTGACCAAAAAGTTGACCGCACCCAGAATCGAGGCGAATCCCAACAAATGCACGGTAAAGACATAGAAGGCGGTATTGCCCGAAGTCAGCACCGAATAGGGCGGATAGCCGGTCCACATGACATCCGGGGCATCGGAAACCACAAACGTCAACAAGGCCATGATAATGCCGGCATAGAACAGCCAGACACTGAACGCATTGACCCGGGGAAAGGCAACATCCTTGGCCCCGATCATCAACGGCAGAAAATAATTGGCGGCAAAACCGGTCAAACCAGGGATCAGGAATCCCAGAATCATCGCGGCACCATGGAAATACAACCAGACGTTGTACTGGTTGCCCCCGGTGGCGACATCAGCCACCAACGTGGGTCCAAGGCTCGATTGCTCGATACGGATCATGATGGCCATGATCCCGGCCACCGCAAATGCCGCGATGGAACCGATCAGATAGAGAACCCCAATCCGTTTATGGTCGGTGGTAAACACCCACTCTTTCAGGCTAAACCCATGTGACTCTGTACTCATCTTCATGTTTCCTTCCTGATTAAAGGCCCTTGACCTCGGTCACAGTGTGCTTTTCTTTTGTTTGAGCCAGGCATCAAATTGAGCAGGCGGGACCGCCTTGACCGGGGCATACATCTGTGAGTGCAGCGTCCCGCAAAATTCCACACAAGTCACCCAGGATTGCTTCTCTTCCTTGGGGTAGAACCAAATATAGGTGATCCGTCCCGGCATCATGTCTTCCTTGACCCGGTATTCCGCCATGCCGAAAGAATGAATCACGTCGTTGGAAGTCATGCGCAATACCACAGGGGTTCCCACCGGAACCATGAGCCCATCACCTTCCTTGGTATCATACGCATAGGTCGAGGTCGCGCCATTGGGGTACTCGAACTGCCAATACCACATGTTGCCGGTGACTTTAACCTCCATGGCGTTCTCGGGCACCTTGCGATAGGTGTTCCAGACCGTCCAACCCTTGGCGGCAAGGAAAAAGTCATCCGCCATGAAGACGAAGGCGGGTACCATGGCCCAGGACCATGCCTGCGCCCGGGACAGGGTCGGACCACGACCAACCTGGTCGGGACTGGTTGCCCGGTATTTGATCAGCCAGTGAATCGCCAGTGCGGCAAAAATCGTCCCCATGATGAAGAGGTCGATCAACACCTCGTGCCACAGGTGATTCCAACTCTCCACGGGGTCAACGATTTTCCCAGACTCCGCAGCCCATGCCACCCCTGGCAGCAGCAACCCCGGTATCGATAAAGCGACCATTCGCCCTTTCATTTTACCCTTCCTCCCTTGACTTTCGAAATCGGTAGAAAAGCACAGATCCGATGAAAATGAAGATCCCCAGCAGAAGCGAACCAGCACCCACAAACATCGGAATATTATAGGTATAACGTCCCTCTTTATAATTATAGCTGTAACACAGCCCAATGGCGTAATCGATCACTTCGTTGATCTTGAACCTGCCCTGCCGCGCTTCAATCAGTGCCAATCCCACATCCTTCGGCGTGTTGATCAGGGCATACAGATACCGATTGATACGCCCGTCCGCCGTCAGGAAAATAAACACATTGGGGTGATAAAACGTCTTATCCTGCGGTGCCCAGAAAAATTTGAATCCCGTACTGGCCGTGACCGGTTTGATTTGATCCGGATCTTTGAACAAGGCGAAATGCCACCCGGATACCATCGCCTCCGGCAATGCCAGCTTTTTCTTGAAACCGGCAATCGAACCCACCGTATCATTGGCATCGAACGAAATGGTCAACACCTGATAATCCCTGTCGATGGTCTGAAGCTTTGTCTCCATCAACAATGACAGCAGTTCCGCATTGACCGCCGAGCAACTGCCATCACAGGTGAAATAGGACCAGATCAGAATGGTCGGCTTGCCAGTGAAATCCTTGAATGTCCGTACCCGACCTTGCTCATCCAACAGTTCAAGTGCTGGATCCACCTTGACGCCCATGAACTTTTTTTCATCGATCCAGAATACCTTGGGATCAAGATCCGACTCTTTCTGCCTGAAATATTCGGCTTGGGCGGTGGTGACCATGAAGGTCGCGATCAAAGCACACACCCCAACCATCCATCGATGCCACATGGGAACACTCGGGCCTTCCCGTCACCGGTCGGTGCCCTGGGCACCGACCCATGACCGGTAAACGTTTACCAATAGTAGACCTGGGTCGCGACAAAGAACCAGACCACATCGACGAAGTGCCAATAAAGCCCGGCACAAAAAGCAAAGTATTTGTTGGTCTTGCCAGCCATGGCCGGAATCAGCACCGCCAGGAAGATCCCCAGGCCGACAATCACATGGGAGGCATGGAATCCGGTAATCGAATAGAATGCGGTACTATAGGCGTTGGTCGAAGGGCCAAATCCGATATGGAGCAGATGATTGTATTCGTAGATCGTGCAACCGAGAAACAACAGGCCCAGAACGATGGTGATCATGAGCCAGGAGCGGAAACCACCGATATCGTGATGGTCAAGCTTATGCTCGGCAACATGGTAGGTCAGACTGGAGCTGACCAGCAGGACGGTCATGACGAGTGGCAATACCAGATTCATCTCCGCTGGCGTCCCCGCCGGTGGCCAATGATCCCCCGCCGACAACCGCATGGCCCAATAGGAGGAAAACAGACCCAGGAAAATGAAAACTTCCGAAATGATGAAGATTGGCAACGCCTTGGGTGAAACACCCTCAAGCAACGGTTTGTGACTCAACCCTTCACTGACCCACTTGGAAACACCAAGCAACAACAGTGGCGTGCCAATACCTGCAAACACCATGGCGTACAGATGGTTTTGATAGACAAACCAAGCTGCAAAGGTGAGCGGAACCAAAAAAAGAATGCCTGCGGTCAAAACCAGGGGTGCCCAACTGACTTCCCAGTGGTGGGCATGCTCTGTCGTACTGTGAGACATGTTTCCTCTCCTTGGGTGAATTCCAATACCTCATTCATGGAACTTGAAACCGTTCGATGCAATGAACGCTATTTCGTGTGTAGAAAAGAAAATCTTATTATGATGACCCTGACAACCAATGGGTCTTGAAACCTTGACCAAAGCCATTCTTGAATTTCTTGATAGCGAGCAAATTAACCGCGTAAAGGCGCGGTTGTCAATTTATAAAACGGATCCAAGTCACATATTTTTTCGCCAATATATTGTTATTTTACATCGAGATTCGTACAATTGAAATGACCACATTGAATTTGTTGTTTTATTATGAATGCTCCCCGCTTCCACGACTGCAAATCGGCGTTTCGAGTGATTCCACACCTCCATTCCGATCACACACGCCATCGCCACCATCGCCACCATCGCCTTTACCCCACGTTTCAGATAGTATGTGACAGGTCTTCCTTTCGAATATGTGAAATCATCATGATCAACATCCATGGAATCAACCATTTCTACAAAAGACACAAGGGACCTGTCCGCCAGGCGCTCGACGACATTCATCTCCATGTGCCGGAAAAAAACCTGTTTGCCCTGACCGGCCCGAACGGAGGTGGGAAATCAACCCTGTTCAGAATCCTTTCCGGCCTGCTCAAACCAGGTTCCGGACAAATCCGCCTGGGTGGCATGGAATTCAGCAACCATCCCCTTGAGGTACGGCGGCTTTTAGGGATCGTGTTCCAATATCCCGCGCTGGATGGCCAGTTGACCATCATGGAAAACCTTGCGGTCCATGCCAGCCTCTACCACCTGGGACCCAAAGAATTTCAACAGACCCTCGACGAAGATCTGGAGTGGACCGGGCTGAAGGACCGCCTTGATGATCGCGTCGGAACCCTTTCCGGAGGATTGCAAAGACGTGTTGAGCTTGTGAAGGCCCTGCTCCATCGTCCCCGCCTGCTGCTCATGGATGAACCCACGACCGGATTGGATCCCGTCGCCAGAAAAGCCTTCTGGGAAACCATTTTCAGTTTCCGAGACCGACTTGGATTGACCGTCCTGACCACCACCCACCTGTTCGACGAGGCGGATCAGGCCGACCAGGTCGCCATCCTGCACCAGGGGCGCATATTGGCCAATGGCACCCCGAAATCGTTGGTCCAACAACTGGGCCATGAAATGATCATCCTCCATGCCAAAACCCCCGAAACCGCCACCCGCATCCAGGAACAACTCGCCGCCGATCCCAAACTCACCCTTCAACGCCAGGGCAGCGAACTGCGGGTCGAAGGGGCCACTCAGCAGACCGTTGATTCCCTGATCCGGCAACGCGGTGAACTGCTTCAGGAATTTGCCATCAAACGCCCCACACTCCAGGATCTTTTCATTCACCTGACCGCCACCCCCCCGGGAACACCCTCATGATCGCGATCATCTCCACCCTCGCCAAAAGAGAATGGATCCGGTTTTTCCGTCAACCCCACCGGGTCATCGGCAGTGTCGCCCAACCCATCCTGTTCTGGATCTTCCTCGGCAGCGGATTCAGCGCCTCCTTTCGGGCACCCGGCATGGAATCGGTCAGCTACATGGAATATTTCTATCCCGGAATCCTGCTCATGGTGGTCCTTTTCTCCGGTATTTTTTCCACCATCACCATCATCGAAGACCGCAGCAAAGGACTGCTGCAAAGCGTGCTGGTCGCCCCCGTCTCCCGCTTCGCCATCGTCCTGGGAAAAGTCTCCGGTGCCATGGGGATCGGTCTGGCGCAGGTTCTTCTCATGCTGGTCGCCATTCCGTTTCTGGGAATCTCTCCCGATGTCACCGGCTGGCTCCTCCTCACCCTGGGATTGATCCTATCCGCCCTGGGATTCACCACACTGGGATTCATCATCGCCTGGAACATGGAAAGCACGGCAGGCTTTCACGCCATCATGTCGGTCTTTCTCCTCCCCCTCTGGATGCTTTCCGGTGCATTGTTTCCCATGGGGCATCTCCCTGGATGGTTGCACGGTCTGATGATCATCAATCCCGTCAGTCATGCCCTCCAACTGATTCGCCTCCCGTTCTACCACCCGGGAATGCAACTGATCGGCATGGCCGACTACCAGGTCGCCTTTCTCGTCACCGTGGTGTGGGCCGGGTTGTGCCTGGCCATCGCCCTTTGGAAGGTGAACCGGATGGAAACGAGTGTTCCCCCCCCGGAACCATCTTTGAAACCAACTTCCTGATCACCATCCAACGATCTTGATCAAACGCCTGGAACCAGGCTCATCCCGGGACGATTATTAAAAAGGGGTTTTTCATGTCAAAAAAGAACAAGTCAAAACACGAAGAAAAAAATAAACACGGGGATAAGGCAGAGAAGAAACAAAAAAAGGAAGAATACTCCGCCAAAAGGAAGCTCTCTGAGAAAGACTATCTCAAAGAGATGTCCCGTTTGCAGATTGAACTGGTCAAACTTCAGGAATGGATCAAGGAAAAGGGATTGAAGGTCGTCGTCATCTTTGAAGGACGCGACGCCGCGGGCAAAGGTGGGGTCATCAAACGAATCATGGAGCGCCTCAACCCGAGAATCGTGAAGGTGGTCGCCCTTGGAACCCCCACGGAACGGGAAAAAACCCAGTGGTATTTCCAACGCTACATTCCTCAGCTCCCCGCTGCCGGGGAAATGGTATTGTTCGACCGTAGCTGGTACAACCGCGCCGGGGTTGAGCATGTCATGGGCTTCTGCACCCAGGATGAATACCGGGAATTCCTGCGGGCCTGCCCCGAATTTGAACGGATGCTGGTCCGTTCCGGCATCATCCTGATCAAATATTGGTTTTCGGTCAATGATGAAATCCAGGAAAAACGCTTCCAGGATCGGATCAAGGATCCGACCAAACGCTGGAAGCTCTCCCCCATGGATGTTGAATCACGCAACCGTTGGGAAGACTATTCCCGTGCCAAGGACGCCATGTTCGCCCATACCGATATCAAACAGGCGCCCTGGTTCGTGGTGACCGCCGATGACAAGAAACGGGCGCGGCTCAATTGCATCAATCATCTGCTGCACGCCATCCCCTACGAAGATTTGACCCCCAAACCCATGCCGTTGCCCCCCCGGGTCAAATCGCAGGGATACGTCCGTCCCCCCATTACCGATCAAACCTTCGTTCCCGATTTTGATGCTGAACCAAACGATGCGCAGGCCCTCACGATGCACCTTCATCTGCAACCGGGCCTGGATATGGGGAGGGAAGAAACCTGACCGATGTGAAACATTCAAACCCGTGCATGCAACACAAACAAGAGCAACAAGGCCTGACGTTGTGGATGTGCGCAAGCACCTCCCATCCTGTTTTTCGAAGAACACACTATAAGAACAATAAAACCCAAGGAGGATGAACATGAATGCCGACCCTGTTGACAAACGATTGATCGAACGAATTCAAAAACATCCAAAATACCGGGAACTGGTCACCAAACGATCCCGATTCGCCTGGATTCTCAGCGGCATCATGCTGTTGATCTATTATGCATTCATCCTGCTCGTCGCCTTTACCCCCAAATCCCTGGGAACAAAAATTTCCCCGGACAGCGTCATCTCGGTCGGCATCCCCCTGGGCGTGTTCATCATCGTCATCGCCTTCATCCTGACCGGAATCTATGTCTTTCGAGCCAACGGCGAATTTGATGAATTGACCCGACAGATCAAGGAGGAAACCAAATGAGATCCACCCTGCCAACCGTGTCTCTGACAGGTTCCCTTTTGTGGAGTTCCCCGGCCTGGGCCGCCGATCCCGCGGCTGCCAGCGCTGAAAGCCCCTTGAACATGACGGCCATCATCATGTTCTTCGCCTTTGTCGCCGTCACTCTTGGGATCACCTATTGGGCGGCATCCCGCACCAAAACCACCAAGGATTTCTATGCCGCGGGTGGGGGTATCACCGGGTTCCAGAACGGCCTGGCCATCGCCGGTGACTACATGTCCGCCGCTTCATTCCTTGGAATCTCCGCCATGGTCTTTGCCAAGGGTTACGATGGACTGATCTATTCCATCGGCTTTCTGGTGGGATGGCCGGTCATCCTGTTTTTGATGGCGGAACAATTGCGCAACCTGGGACGCTACACCTTTGCCGACATCGTCTCCTTTCGTTTGTCACGAGTCCCCATCCGTACCCTTTCCGCCCTGGGAACGCTTTTCACGGTCATTTTATACCTGATTGCCCAAATGGTGGGTGCAGGTCAGCTCATCCGCACCCTGTTCGGACTCCCCTATGAATATGCCGTCATCATCGTCGGCACCTTGATGATCCTCTATGTCGCCTTTGGTGGCATGCTGGCCACGACCTGGGTACAGATCATCAAGGCGGTCCTGCTCCTGACCGGGGCAACCTTCATCGCCCTTGGGGCGCTCCACCATGCCCATTATGACTTCGAAGCTTTTTTCCGCAGCGCCATGGAAGGGGTCAAGGCGAGTGGATTGGCGGATCATAAAAAGGTCGTCGCCGATAACAAGGATATTTTCGCCCCCGGGGGCCTGGTCAGCGATCCCATTTCCGCCATCTCCCTGGGGATGGCATTGATGTTCGGCACGGCCGGCCTTCCCCATATCCTGATGCGCTTCTTTACCGTGGCCAATGCCAAGGAAGCACGTAAATCGGTCTTTTATGCCACTGGCTTCATTGGCTACTTTTACATCCTCACCTTCATCATCGGCTTTGGTGCCGTCGTTTTGGTGGCGCCCAATCCGCATTATGTGGATGCCATCAAGGGAACCCTCATGGGGGGTAACAACATGGCCGCCATTCACATGGCCCATGCAACCGGTGGCGACCTGTTTCTCGGATTCATCTCGGCCGTCGCCTTTGCCACCATTCTGGCGGTGGTCTCCGGCCTGACCCTGGCTGGAGCTTCAGCGGTGTCCCATGACATCTATGCCAACGCCATCCGTGGCGGCAATGTCGATGAACGGGTGGAAATGCGGATCTCCAAATTTTCCGCCCTCGCCCTTGGGATCATCGCCATCTACCTTGGCATTCAGTTTGAAAAACAAAACGTCGCCTTCATGGTCGGTTTGGCCTTCGCCATTGCCGCATCGGCCAACTTTCCCATCCTGATCCTTTCCATCTATTGGAAGAATCTGACCACCCGCGGCGCCTTGATCGGCGGCTCCCTGGGATTGATCACCACGGTCACCATGGTGGTCTTGTCCAAGACCGTATGGGTCGATGTCCTGGGCTACAAGGAAGCATTGTTCCCTTATAAGGATCCCGCCATCTTCTCCATGACCCTCGCCTTTGTCGGGTGTTGGTTGTTTTCCAAGATGGACAACAGTGCGCAAGCCCGGGCAGAACGTGCCCTGTTTGATCCCCAAAATGTCCGTTGTGAAACCGGAATCGGTGCCGTTGGCGCTTCTGGACATTGATGTTGAATTGACCGCCGACCCCCGCTTCGGGGGTCGGCATCCCCTCTATTGTGAACCATCATGCTCAATATGGTGCCTGAAGACCCGATTCCGCCTCCTGAAGACCACGAAATTCTTTCGTTCCTGACCCATCATGCCGCTTCGACCAGCCAGCAGATCCAAAATTCCTCCTCACTGCCCGGGCTGGCCCATGCCATGAAGCATCAGGAACGTCTGGTTCACATGCTGTTGTCCAGTGGCGTCAAAATCCGTTACCTCGGATCCCTGATTCAGGAATTGGACCGCAAAATTTTTCGCCAGGTCGCTTCACTTCTGGCCCCGCCCGAATTTTTTGCACATACCTGCATTCTGGTCCTGGGCAGTGAAGGACGAGGCGAGCAAATCCTCAAAACCGACCAGGACAACGCCTTGCTGGCCGATGAAACCCTCTCCGCCGAAAAGCGTGACACTTTTGCCCAAGCCTTTTCTTCCGCCCTGTTGCAACTTGGCTTCCCCCCCTGTCGTGGCAATGTCATGATGAACCATCCGCCATGGAATGGATCGATAGCATCATTCGTGCAACGGGTCCGATCCTGGATTGACGATCCCACTCCAGAACACCTGTTGCGACTCGCCGTCCTGTATGATGCCCGTGCCATCGTCGGCAATGTGCAATTGTTCCAGAGGGGAAGCCAGGAGTTCATGAACAGTCTGCCCAATGACCCGACGTTCTTCTCTCATTTCGCCATGCCGGCCCTGGCCTTTCCGACCCCACTGGGGCTGTTCAAACGGTTTATTGTCGAAAAAGGTAGCCAACAAGGTCGAATCGACCTAAAAAAAGGGGGAATCTTTCCGATCATCCATGGCGTGCGCAGCCTTGCTCTGGAACAACGGCTCAAGGATCCCAATACCATACGGCGGATTCGGGCATTGATCCGCCTGGGCGTTCTGGAGTCCTCTTTCGGGCATGATCTGATCGATGCCTTCGAGTTCATGTTGGGATTGCGGGTCAGGACGGCAATCGAACATGCGGCGGATCACCTCCAGGGTGGCACCGATCACCCGGAGTTGGGCCGTCTGAGACGGATGGAACGGGAACATTTGCGCGAAAGCCTGGTTCAGGTTGAACGGTTCAAAGAGTTGATTGATCATCATTTTAAGTTGAGAATATTGCAATAATCATGATACGCCGATCCGGGGAGCGTGGGCATGGCCACTGAAATATTGATCGTTGATGATGCGCCAAATATCGTCTTGTCACTGGAATTCCTGATGAAAAAAGAGGGCTTCTCGGTCCGTTCCGTGGCTGATGGCGAAGAAGCACTCAAGGCGGTCGCTGACAAAAAGCCCGATCTGATCCTCCTGGATGTCATGATGCCCAAGCGCAATGGCTATGAAGTCTGCGAAACCATCCGTGCCAATCCCCAATGGCAGGGGATCCGCATCATCATGCTCACCGCCAAGGGACGCAATGTGGAACAGGAAAAAGGGTTGGCCCTGGGTGCGGATGATTATGTGACCAAACCGTTTGCAACCCGTGAACTGGTGTTGAAAGTCAAGGAACTGTTGGGATTGCCGACTGAAGGGACTCCATGAGTGTGCGTACCCGATTTTGGGGTATCCTTGCCCTGTTCCTCCTGATTGCAGGTGGTGCAATGGGAGGGGTGGCATGGTTTGCCCTCCATCACATGCCAACCATTGATGGCACTCAGGGACTCTGGTTGCAGAAAATCACGGCATTGATGCTCTTTGCCCTCTTTTTCCTGGGAGGGCTGCTGGTTCACCTGTGGGCCTGGCTCGACCGGATCCTGTTGCGGCCCATGATTCAACTTGGCCGGGGGATGGAACTCATGGCCAACGCCGATGCATTGCATTCCATCCCCCTGGAACCCAATCATCTGCTGGGAATCCTCCCGATGGCGGCGGAACAATTGGGTACGGCCCTGTTCCATGCCCGACGCCAGGTCGGTGAAGCCTTGATCCACAGCGCCGAAGGGATGGAGCAGATGGAACAGGTGATCCAACACCTGCCCATCGGCCTGATTGTCATCAATGCCCAGGGACACATCATCCTCTATAATCTGGCGGTGCAGGCTTTGTTTCACAACCGTATGGAATCGCTTGGCCTGGGTCGTTCCCTGTATGAACTGTGTCCCCGTCACCCGGTCGAAACCACCATGGCCCTCCTTGATTGTGACCCGCAGGCCCAAGCGGGTTGTCAAAAGGAAGCCTTGCGTTTCTTCTGTACCGCGCTCCATGAAAATCTCCTGTTGTCCTGCACCATGCGCTTGTTTGCCGGTGGTCAACCGGTGCAAAATCATTTCCTGATCACCTTCGAGGAAGCCAGCCGCAGGATGATGGCGTTGCGACACAGTGACCATTTGATTCGCCGATCCATTGAACGCATTCGTGGCCCGATTGCCAATCTGCGGGCTGCGGCAGAAACTCTGCTCCATAACCCTGACATGGATGCCGCCAACCGTGATGGATTCATGCATGTGATCCATCATGAAGGAGAAGAACTATCCCAGTTCCTGGAACATATGGCGGGTGAGGCCAACACCTTGGCAAGCCAACATCGGGTCTTGGCGGATGTCTTGACCTCCGACCTGACTTCCGGGTTGTCTCGACGGCTGGAAAAAAACCATGGACCCAAATTGATTCGGGTCGGTGAACCGTTGTGGGTTCAAGCTGACGTTCCCGCCCTGTTGCTGGCCATGGAACTGATGGTCCTGAAAATTGGGGAACATGCTCAAGCGGTGACCATCGAAGTTCAGGCGTTGATGGGTGATCATCGCATTTACCTGGATTTCATTTGGGTGGGATCACCATTGGGTTCGGCGACGGTGGAATCCTGGAACCGATTGGTGGTCTCGGATGGGGATGCAACATTTCATCTGGAAGAGATCCTGGACCGACATGGATGTGAACTTTGGAGCCAAAAACATCCGCTGCCCGGGCATGCCATGTTACGTCTGCCGCTGACCCCTTCGCCAAGGCAATGGCAACCGACCGGAAAAGAAATTATGGAACGTCCAGAATTCTACGATTTTTCTCTGATGACCACCTTCAAATCCTTGGGCCGGATGGCTGGACAAGGATTGTCACGGTTGAACTTTGTCGTTTTCGATACCGAAACCACGGGCTTGCAACCTTCCCGGGGTGATGAAATCATTTCCATTGCGGGGGTACGCATTGTCAACGGGCGCATCCTCCGTGGTGAAACCTTCGAGCGTCTGGTCAATCCCCGACGCCCCATTCCCGCCGTATCGACACAGATTCACGGCATTACCGATGACGACGTACGCAACCATCCGACCATTACTGAAATTTTGCCACAATTCAGAGCATTTGTGGCCGATTCAGTCCTGGTCGCCCACAATGCGGCCTTCGACATGCGTTTTTTGCAGCTCCAGGAAGAACGTTGCGGCGTCCGGTTTGATCAACCGGTCTTGGACACCTTGTTGTTGTCCGTGTTTTTGCATGAGGAAATGACCGATCACACCTTGGATGCCATTGCCCGGCGTGTCGGGGTCACCATTCACGGACGGCATACCGCCATGGGCGACACCATGGTAACGGCGGAAGTGTTTTTAAAATTATTAAATCTGTTGAACGCTAAAGGGATTACAACCTTGGGACTGGCAATGAAAGCTTCCGAGAGCATGATTGGCATACGGCGACAGCAAGAAAAGGAACGCTATTAAGGCATGTCAACATTTATCGAAATAAAAAAGGGGCCTGGGGGACGGAATCCCCAAGGTTCTTTTTTATGGTTGTGATCGATCACCAAAATCAAAACCTTGGTGGACTTCGTCCCCCAAACCCCCTGTGGTGGATGTAAAACCAAAATCAAAGTCCTGGGGGCAATCCCCCAGACCCCTTTTTTTTTCAATAATTTATTGAGTGTCCACAATCCCTGATTAATTCTACTTTGTTACATTCATTATCTGGAGAGGATGGCTGGCAATTGACTGATATACATAGGAATATTGAAAGAAAAAAGGATAGGGGTAGGGAAGGCCAAGACCTCCCCTCCCTCCGAACCGTGCGGGCGGTTCTCCCGCACACGGCTCTCCAGTGAGTGGTTTCCTCATCGGGATTGGCATATCCGTCGATGGGCTTCGTGCATCGTGAAAAGCCCTTTCTCCATGAAG
>PEAN01000136.1 GCA_002753735.1 Magnetococcales bacterium DCbin4 | reverse complement strand
CCCCCAAACCCCCTGTGGGGGGAAGTAAAAACAAAATCAAAGTCAAAGTCAAAATCAACACCCTGGGGGCAATCCCCCAGACCCCTTTTTTTTCTTAATCATCCAATACGTCGCCCAGGGCGTCACGCAAGGGTTGTAATTCCCGTTCGAACCGGTGCCATTTCCCCATCGAGGTCGGATAAAGGGGTTGCCGCACTTCAAGGAGGCTGGCAGTATCGACCTGACGGGTGGATTTGTGAAAATCAAGGCACCGTGCGTCCCAGGAAAGACCACAATGATCCAGAATACCCCGTATCGTCGCCTCGGGCTGGCGGATGATCGTTTCATAGTGAAGTTCCAACATCCGCCCCGGCAAGATGTGGCGCCAATGATTCATCAAATGGTGATACATCCGGTAATAACGTCCCAATTCCACCAGATCGTAGGCATAGGGGTGGTGATTGGCAAACATTTGTTGATAACAACTGAAACAAATATCCATGGGATGGCGGCGGCAATGGATGATGCGGGCATGGGGCAGCAACAGGTGGATCAGGCCAAGATGGAGAAAATTGTGGGGCAGTTTGTCGGTGACCCGCAAAGCGTCCCGGTTGAGGAGGGTCAATCCTTGAACATGACTCTCTCCCAGGATGCACGCCGTCTCCATGGTCAGTTCCCGGGCCGCCTCGGGAAATACCTGGTGCGTTCGGGAAAGCAATCCCATGGATTGAGCGCATTCATGAATGTCGGTCCGTTCACCTCCCCCATGACATTGGGGATGCGCCGCCACGATCTGCTCGACGAGGGTCGTTCCGGAACGGGGCATCCCCAAAATGAAGATCGGTTTGGCGGATGAATGGCCCCATCCTTGGCGTTCGGCGAAAAACCGGGCATCAAATACCGATTGGATACGTTGGAAAAACTGGGCATCCTGGTGAATGTCGTAGAAAAATCCCCGGCGCATGATCTGGTTTCCAGCCTGATACCAGGAGAAAGCTTCGGTCGGATCCCCTAGGCTGAGACTGACCTTGGCCCGGACGAAATGGTGATACGCCAGTTCATGCATGTCTTTGGAGGCAGTGGCGGGGAGCTTGTCCCGGGTGAGATCTTTGGGAAGTTGTCCCAAGGCCGCCAAGGACTCCAGGGCGCCGGCATCCCGGGGATTGCGCTGGAGGATCCGGTGGTGGATCGATGTCGCTTCATCCAATTGTCCCAGGACGTTGAGTGCCTTGGCCAACAGGGAGAGGCATCCTTCGTGCTCGGGATCGATCTTGAGGGCGCGGCGGCACAGGTATTCACATCTGACCGCATCAACCCGTTCCAGGGACAGGTACAGCCGCGCCAGATGAAACAGCGGTTCCACCCGGTCGGGTTGCAGATGAATGGCGCGTTCAAAGGCATGGATCGCCGGTTCAACATGTTGGCGTTGCATTAAAAGATCGCCCAGTTCCAGCCAATGAACGCCCTGGTCGGGTTCCCGCTCGATGGCTTGGCGCAACGCCTGTTCTGCGGCCGTGAGTCGGTGGGAATGGCGATAGACCAGGGCGAGATCGGCATAGGTTTGGGCATTGGCGCATGGTTGTTCCAGGGTGTGATTCAGAAAGGTCAGGGCGTCGCCGAAACGTCGTTGAACGACCAGCCAATGACCCACCAGGCGCCACGTCGGACAATGATGAGGCCATAACCAAAGTAGCGCACGCAGGGCGATGATCACCAGATGGGCCCATCCCCACTTGATCAAGTGGGCAATGGTGACCCTCAAATCCATGATCCCTGGAACGTTCATGGTTCGGGGGGCGCGGCGGTGGGCCGTGTCCACGCTTCAAGCAGGGAGACCGCCTCTTCAAGGTGGTTGAACCGCAATTGCATCACCCGGGAACGACGAACGATCTCGGCAACACAGTCAAATCCGGTGCCACCCATCGTTTCATAATTGAAGGCATTGGCGGCGAGGCGCAGGAACGCCTCTCCCGATGGAATCTGTTCCAGGCTGGTCACCGCATGGGCGTTGAAGATTGGAAATACGATCCAGGAAGGCGTGGCCCCGAGGTGGGCATGGCGGACACTGTTGGCCAGGGGTTGCAGATAGCTGACCGTCCCCTTGCGGGTGTTGGGATACTCCTGGCCGAGGGATGCCCGGGGGTCGAAGGCACGGATGACATCGATGGATTCGTTTTTCAGTCCGATGGGGCGGGGATGGGGGATGAACATTCTTTGTTTCGGGCAGAATAACCCGAATTCATCGGACAACAGACGAAAACCGCGCAGGGAAAGGGCGGCGCACAGGGTGCTTTTCCCCGAACCCGGCGTCCCCGGCAAGATCAGGGCGCAACCATTGCGTTCCACCACCGCGGCATGCAACAGCAGGTAATGGTTGCAGCGGGCGGCAATGGCCATGTTCAGGCCCCATTCAAACAGGGGCGGGGCGTGGTTCAGGGGGAACGGGTTGAAAAATGAGTTGCCATCGAGGCGAAAGTAAACTTTGGGCCGCCAGAATCGGCGAAGCCCCAGGGAAGGATGCAGGGTCAGGTGAAAATCGGCAATCTCATCCCAGGGGGGCGGCAAAACCTGGTTCTCACCATAGAACCGGGACAGGAATTGGGGGAATTGCGGAACGTTGGCACGTAGCTGGACGACAAATGAACCGATGACCCAGCGCAATCCGCGTGTCCGGAGGTGGTGGGCCAGTTCGGCAGGTGATAATTGGCCAACGTTCACGGATCCACCGGCATGATCAGGCCCAGTCGATCCAGGTCGTGAAGAATGTGTTCCAGTTGGTTCAAGGTTTTGTTCTCATCTGCATCCAGTTGCAGTCGGCGCGCCAGTTCCAGACCATTGGCCGGTCCTTCGGCCAGGGCGTGGAGAATGTCGATGATCAGATCGTTGACGCGGTGGGTGGAACCCGATTGGGCATTGAACAACAGGGTATCGTCGCCGAAGCGGTGATGCACCAGCGATACCCCTTCATCCCGTTGCCATCGGATGTTCGTTGCAATGGCATGATCAGAAGGCATGGAAGGGTCAGGCATGTCCCGGTGGTCAAATGGGACGGTGGTCAGTGGAAAGATGTCCAGCAGGATTGGCGAATGGCATAATATCCAGAAGCGGGGTTGGTGGCGGTGGGGCTGCCGTTGGCGCCAAAATTGGCTGTGGTGATGATCGTGCCGCTGTTATCGACGTAGACAATGCCGTAGTTGGTTGTTGTGGCGCAGGGTCCGTTGCCACCGGGCCAAACAGAGGCGTCGTTATCGATGACATGCTTCCAGGGACTGGTCACGGTGGGGTCTGAGGCTTGGCATCGGGGTTGATTGATGCCGGGGCCGCCACCGCCGTTGCTGATGCAGTTGACGCTGGTGGACATGGCTGCCAGGGCGGCGCCGCTTTGCAGGGTGACAATGGCGGGAACTCCGGCGGCGATCCCTTTCAGGAGCAGCCGCCGCCGCGCCAGTTGGGTAGGGGCGGCAGTGTGTGAATCCTTGTTATCAGTGGGCGAAGCCGATTCTCCGATGCGGGAACCTTGGAACTCCGGGGAATCGTGTTGACCGTCCGCCATGGCTGTTTGTCCTTCGGAAAGTGACCGTCTCAAAAATCATTGATTCTTCAAAAACCGTTCCGTCTCTTCACCCTATCTACCTGTGAAGATACCTTGAGTGCAAGAAAAAATCAAAAGAAGATTTGTAATTTATAGTGTCTTTTGTAACAAAGCATTCCGAAACAAAATGAGGTAGCGTTCCACCATGGAATCCACCGAATGGTGTGTTTCCACCCATGCCCGTCCCCGGATCCCCATTTCCTGTGACCATGATGGGTGATCCAGGTGTTGGGCGATGGCCGCGGCAAGGGCTTCGGGGTTGGATGGGGGGACCAGCGTTCCGGTGGTGGTGTCCTGGATCAGATCGGCGACCCCGCCGACCCGGGTCGCGATGACCGGCAGGCGGGTTGCCATCGCTTCCAGGAGGGTCAGGGGGGTTCCTTCCGCCAGCGAGGGCAGCACGAACAGGTCGAGGCAGCGTAGCAGGGAGGCTACGTCATCGCGCCAACCAGTGATCCACAGCCGGTCGGCGATTCCCGATTGCTGTGCCAGGAGTTCAAGTTCTTGGCGATTGGGGCCATCGCCGATGAGGATCAGGCGACAACGTTGGAACCCCATGGGGTGTTGATGTCGCAGATGGGCCAAGGCCCTGATCAGGTTACCTTGATCCTTGATGGGCCATAGTCTGCCGACGGTGCCGATGATGAAGGGGTGTTCGGAGGTGAATTCAGGGGGGAGAAGGGGGGGGTTGGGTCCGGGGTGGAAGTGTTGGGTATCGATGCCGTTGATGATCAAGCGTACCT
This sequence comes from Magnetococcales bacterium DCbin4, assembly GCA_002753735.1. Taxonomy (GTDB): domain Bacteria; phylum Pseudomonadota; class Magnetococcia; order Magnetococcales; family UBA8363; genus UBA8363. The sequence continues at coordinate 611 of PEAN01000136.1, read as the reverse complement.
TGGCTTCGGGAATGCCGACCCGGTTGACCATCCAGGTGTGCAAATCTTTGGAGACGCAGACGAACCGATCAACCCACGGGCTGAGGAGTCGGCGCAGCAGGAGATAGGTACGGTGCTCTCCTTTGGGGTCATAGCTGTCGCGGCCATGTTCGGCATGGATGGTGACGGGGCGTCCGGCGAAAAAGGCGGGAATGACCCCTTCCAGGGTACCGATGTTGAAGGTATGGAGCAGGTCGGGTTGGATTTGACGCAATCGTTTCCAGAGCCGGAACCACACCCATGGGTCTTTGCCTTCCTTCTTGTTCAGGTCGTAAAATTGGACCCGGGGATGGCGGATCCGGTTTTTGAATGTGCCACATTGGGTCAGGGCGATGACGTGGTGTTCAAAAGAATCTCGGGGGAGACGGTCGATCAGGTTGACGATCACCGTTTCCAGTCCGCCCACATCCAGACGATAAAGCAGATAGACGATGCGCATAGGGGGTCGGGGTGTTGACATTCAAAAAAATTATTGAAAGAAAAAAGGGGTCTAATGGTATGGTCCGCCCCGTTCCCAACGGCCTCGAAATGGGCCAAGATGGAGTTTCTAACCAACCATCGAACAGAGAACG
>PEAN01000096.1 GCA_002753735.1 Magnetococcales bacterium DCbin4 | reverse complement strand
CCTGGGGGCAATCCCCCAGACCCCTTTTTTCTTTCAATAATTTTTCGAGTGTCAACAATCCCTGATTAATGAATGTGACAAAGTAGAATTATGACAGGCCGGTTTCATATGCGATTGCCCTGGTCGATCATCGGACGACCGCAGTCTCATCGGGGATGGCGTGTTTACCGTCGCTGCAAGGAGATGAATAGAAGTTGAACGTGGCACGGCCAGATTTTTTGGAGCAATACATCGCTTCGTCGGCGGATTTGATCAGCGCTTCGGCATTTCGTCCATCCTGTGGGAAGACAGCGATGCCGATACTCCCTGAAACATGAACCTCACGGCTGGTCGGATAAAAAGGACGATTGAGTTGCTCAAGGATTTTCCTGGCGACCAGTTGCGCCAAATCGGGATTTGCAAGCTCCGGTAAAATGATGGTGAATTCGTCCCCGCCCAACCGGGCTACGGTATCGGATCGCCGTACACAACTGCTGATCCGGTGTGCCGCCTCTTTCAGCAATTCGTCGCCGGCATCGTGGCCAAGAGTATCGTTGACTTCCTTGAAATGATCCAGATCCAGAAACATCAACACCATACAGGAATGATTGCGGCTGGCCAGGGAGACCGCCTGCGCAAGACGATCATCAAACAAGCGGCGGTTCGGGAGTCCTGTCAGCGAGTCGAATTCGGCCTGAGAACGGAGTTTTTCCTCCAACTCCTTGCGCAAGGTGATGTCCTGTTGCACCGATACGAATCGGGTGACCACACCGCTGTGATCGCGTACTGGAGAAATCGTGGTCTCCTGGAAATAAAGTGAGCCATCCTTGCGACGGTTCACCATTTCTCCCCGCCACACCTGGCCCTGTAGGATGGTTTCCCAAAGCTCTCGGTAAAAATGTTCATCATGGCGTGAAGACTTGAAAATGCGCGGGGTCATTCCATGAAAGTCCTCGTGGCCATATCCTGTAATCCGGGTGAATGCAGGATTGGCCCAGATGAACACCCCTGCGGTGTCGGTAATGAATATGGCGTTGGCAGCTGTTTCCAGGGCTGTGGCCTGCAACCGCATCAGTTGTTCCATCCGTTCGCGCTGGATGGCCGCCCCCAAGGTGTTTGCCGCCGTACTCAATGCATCCAACTCTGTGGATGCCCACAAACGTTCACCGCGACATTCATCAAATCCCAACACACCCCACCATTCCGCTTCCACAAACACGGGAACCAGGACCAGGGACTGTATCTGCTGCGGTTGAAGCACGGCGATTTCAGCCGCACCCATTTTGGATCGTGAACCTTGGAAGGGTCCCCCGGCACGCATGATGTCGGCCCAATGCTGACATCCGGAATCGCGATAGGAAAACGCCTGTGAATCCAGGGTGTCCATTCCAGGGAGAATGCCAGGGGCGACCCATTCGTACAGCTTTCGTGTAAGAAGATCTCCCCGGGGTGTGGTAAAGTTCTCATACAGATACGCACGGCTGGCGTCCACCGCCTGGCCTAAAGCGTGAAGGGTTTCGGTCGTTTTCTCGCGCCAGTTGGCAGCCTTGAGGAACAACTCCGCAACCTGGGATACCGCTTGCAGGATGGCATCCCGGTACCGCAAGGCGCGACGGTCGGAAATGCGTCGCGCCACGAAACGGAGGGTATGCTCCAAAACCTTTGCGGAAAGCCCATCCTTGGTCAGATAATCCATGACCCCGGCACGCAGGGAATCGACTGCCACGACCTCATCCCCTTGACCTGTCAACAGGATGAACGCACGTTCCTGACGATCTGCATCCGGAATGCTGCGAAGAAGGTCGAGTCCCGTATCCGAATCGAGCAGATAGTCAATAAAAACGACGTCAGGTTGGAACGAGTTCACGGCCTCGCGGGCTTCACGGCTGGAGGCACATTCCCGGCAGGTGATCGTCCACTCCGTCAGACGTTCCAACAGCCGCACCATGCGGCGGCTGTCCGATGGATTATCATCGACGATCAAAATTTTGAGGGTATTGTGCATGAGGTTCCATCCTCAATTCACCGGGTTGGCGGCAGAACGACCAGTTCAAACCAGAATTCTTCCAGTCGGCGCACGGTATCCATGAACCGTTCAGGCTCCACAGGCTTGGTGATAAAGGCGTTGGCACCGTTGGCATAGGAGGCGAGAACATCCCGCTCCTGATCGGAGGTGGTCAGGATCACCACCGGCAGGGTTCGCAGATGTTCATCCGCTCTGATCTGCTTCAGCGTTTCCCGGCCATCCATTCTGGGCATGTTGATGTCCAGCAGGAGCAGATCGGGTCTGGGATGGGTCTGGACATCGCCATACGGTCCCTGGTTGCGCAGAAAGGCCAAACATTCCTCGCCATTTTCGACGACGAACAGTTTGATATTCAGCTTTGCCTTGGCAAATCCCCGTTGTACCGTGCGCTGATCCGGCTCGTTGTCCTCAGCCAGCAACACATAAGCCTGTCTTCCGGTTCGGTTCATGAAACTCATTGGTATTCCCCCATCTGCCATCCGTTACTCCGAAAGCGTCATCGCATTCAGCGACAAGGATCAAGAATATAGCACATTCACATATGAACAGGATTGGTTTTGACCATTTTATTTCATGGCATCTGGACACAGGCGTTGAACGTTGAGGATACGCTGTCCTTTGGTCAGAACGTACATGGGCTGATCAAAAGATTACAGTGCCAGGGGATCACCATCCGGTTTGCTCCGTTGCTCGCGACTCGTACCGGTCCAGGAGGGAAGAATGAGGGTAAAGATGCTTCCTTGACCCGGGATTGAAGTGACTTGAAGGGTACCCCCATGTCGTTCAACGATCTTCCTGGCAATGGATAAACCCAGTCCCGTTCCCGGATACTCTTTTCGACCGTGTAATCTTCGAAATGGTTGGAATATCTGTTCCAGGTACTTTTCTTCCATGCCGATGCCGTTGTCCTTGACCTGGATCCGCCATGATCCCTGAATTCGTTCAGCATCCACCCGTATTTCCGGGGCGACTCCAGGGCGATGAAACTTCAAGGCGTTGTCCAATAGATTCTGGATCATCTTGATCATGGTGGTGGCATCGCCCAACAGGGTGGGAAGGTTGTGGCAGGTGACTGTTGCGCCACTTTTTTCGATGATGTTATGCAGATTTTCCATGGCGATGAGGATACTTTGATTCAAATCTACGGGCAGGGGCTTGAATTCAAGGCGAAGGATACGGGAATAAAGTAACAGATCCTGCAAATTTTGCTGCATCGTTTTTGCAGCATCGGTGATGAAGCGAATATCTTCCCGTGCCGCATCGTTGAGTTTTTCGTACGGCATGTCCTGAGGCAAAAATTCCGCATAACTGATCATGGTTCTGAGCGGTTCCTGGAGGTCGTGACTTGCCGCAAAAACAAATTGGGTGAGTTCCTCATTGAGCGCATGCAGGCGGCGTTCGTTCTCCATGTTTTCTGTGACATCATCGTACACGACGACGACTTCCCCGGACGCAAGGCGGTAGACGAAATTGTCCCGCCATCCGGTGATGCGATTGTCGGTGTATGAATGGGTCGGCAGATGCTCAGGCGCTCCTGTTTCCCAAACGCGACGCAGGACATCAAACAGACCAAACTCCTCAACAGCAGGAAATATCTGCCGAAGTTGGCGCCCGATCAACTGTTCTCTGGACATCTTTTCGATGCGCTCCACTGAAGTGTTGATTTCCAGAATCAAGAAGTCATTTCCTGCATCCACTGCTTCATAAATGACCGCCCCGAGGCTCATGTTTTGAAATAATTGGCGAAATTTTTCCTCGCTGCGATGCATGGCCTCTTCCAATGCACGACGCGTTGTGATGTCCCTGGCGACACCATAGATGGTATGGTCACTGTAGGAAACTGAACGCCATTCCAGCCAACGGTAGTCGCCGTCCCTGCAGCGGAAACGATTGATGAAATTCAAGACGGGTTGACCCGCGAACACGTTGGACTCCGTCGGCAGACTGGTGGCATGCTCATCGGGGTGGATGAGTTCAAAAAGCGACTTTCCCAGGAGATCTTTTTGGGAATGGCCGAGGGTCGTTTCCCATGAGGGGTTCAAACGAAGGAAACGCCCTTCCATGTCGGTGATGCACAGAAGATCCAAAGACATGGTGAAGAAACGATCCAACTCCTCTTTGGTCTCCCGAATCCTGGTTTCAGCCCTGAGTTGGGATCGCAGGTCGCGAAAGATCAAAACGCCGCCGGTTTGATTTCCGTCTTCTTGGAGTGCTGTGATGGAAAAAGCAACCGGAATGGTTACGCCATCACGATGGGAAAACAGGGCATGATCCACATGACGTGACTGGCCATCCGCCAGAGTCAGGGCAATGAACGATGGGTCGGTGTCGGCGGAAAGCAGCATCGGGTAGGTTTTCTGCAATGCATGCTCCGGAGTCCACCCCAAAAGTTGCTCCACCGCATGATTGACGTAGATCATGGTTCCTTCCGAGTTCAGACAGACAATTCCTTCTCCTGTGCTGTCGAGGATGGTGTTGTGCCTCACGGTCTGCCGGCGGACGAATTGTTGACGACGTTGGTGCAGGTAAAGACCCAGGGATGAAAGCAGGGCCACCAGGGCGAACAGACTGACCTGCACCCAGGCGTCTTCACGGTTGGGTTTGAAGATTGCGTCCAGATTCCGTCCTACGCCAATACGCAGTGATCGGTCCATCTTCAGGTTGGCGGGCTGGAAGGTTCGCTGGGCCAACATGTTTTGCTCCCCGGTGGCGTAGATGGTTCCGCTCATGACGGTGGATTCCCGGCCGTCGGTCAAATGCTGCGAAAAAAATGATCCGGGGACGGCAAGATTTTTTCCTTGAATCTCTTTGCGCGGGGGAACCTCCATGAACAAAATACCATCCCCGTGAGCAATGGCGCACCACACGTCCGGGGCGTAGCGGACCGAATCCAGCAGGTTGTAGAAATACTCCGGATCCAGTGTCATGGAGACCAATCCATTGAATCCGCCCCGTCCATCGGTGATGATCATGGACAGGTTCAAGGCGAATACGCCCAGAGAAGTCATGAAGGGAGAAGAAAGATACAACGTGTCGGGTTGCGGATGGGTTTGGGGTGTTTTGAAATATTCGCGATAAGCGAAATTTTTACCAATCAGTTCCGACCGGTTGGAGATCAGGATATCTCCTGCCTTGTTCAACAGGTTGAGCGTTCTCCCCCCCTTGACCAGATCCAGCATCAATTGAAGGTTTTGGTTCGTACTTTCCCGTTCGGCTGGATTTTGCCATGACGTGGTATTGCGCAGCTTGAGCAATCCCAGCCTGGCACTTTCAAATCGCCACGCCAGGTTTTTTGAAATTATATTTGTCATTACGCTCAGCCGTTCTTCTTCACGCTTCTCCTTGTGATACAACTGAAAAAAAATGTTCGTCACGATGCCGATTGCCAGGATTGCCAGGAAGATGCCCAGGCCCACCCATTGCAATCGTCCGGAATATGTTTTGCCGTGGAAGATGTGCATCATGACAATGGGTCAGGGTGACCCGGGGATGTAGGATGGAAACCGGATTCATCACCCTCTGGTGATGTTGTCGGAGACGGTTCTGACCAGGCCGGAAGGGTCAGGGTAAAGATGCTGCCCTGGCCGGGGATGGAGGAGACCCGAATGGAACCTCCATGCTGCTCAACGATTTTTTTCACGATGGACAGCCCCAGACCGGTACCCGGGTACTCTTTTTTCCCGTGCAGCCTTTTGAACGGTTGGAATATTTGTTCCAGGTACTTCTCTTCCATGCCAATGCCGTTATCGGAGACATGGATCATCCAGGCTTCGCCCGAGCATTCTGTGTCCACCCGGATTTCCGGCGTCACCTCCGGCCTGCAAAATTTCAGGGCGTTGCCGAGCAAATTCTGGAATACACTGATCAGTGCCGTGGCGTCGCCACGAACCGTGGGCAGATTGGACAAGCACACCTGTGCACCACGTTCTTCCAGGCTGGCACGAAGATTATCCAAAACCGCTTCAAGACATCCCTGCAATGCAACGGGATGGTTTTTGACTTCCAGTCTCCCCGAACGGGAAAAGTTAAGGAGTGCCTGAATCAAGGTTTTCATTCTTCCCACGGCTTCAGTGATGAAGCGCAGATCTTCCTTGACCACATCATTCAGATTTTGTTCACCCATGTCCTCGAGTAGAAAGGTTGCATAGGTGTTGATGGTGCGCAATGGCTCCTGGAGGTCGTGGCTGGCCACATAGGCAAACTCTTTGAGTTCCTGATTGACCTCCAGAAGGGTGGCTTCGGTCTTGCGTATTTGGCGCAGGGTTTGGCTGTTTTGCAGCACCAGCCCGCAAATGTTCGCCAGGTTGAGGGCCAGTCCCAGATAGCGTTCGCGAAAATTGGGAAAAGCCAGATCATCGACGACCAACAGGTATTCCTTTCCGGTTGCAGGTCCCAGGCGCAGGATGAATCCCGTTCCCGAGGGGGTCCAGGACCATTCCTCCGTCAAGTTCGCCATGGCATGCATTAAAGGTTGGGGAAGATCGTTACCGCCTTTCAGAACCCCATTCACCTTGTGGGCGACATGGAGTATTTGCGGTGCAAACAGCATGCGGAACATTTCATCCATGGCCGTGATCGCCTCCGCTTCTTCCTGAAGCAGCGCCAATCGGCCCAGGAAATCCAAAGAGCCGATCAAATCGGCTTTTTCCTGAACAAGATCTGAGATTTTTCGATGATTGGCCTTTCTTTCTCCTTCCAAGCGCCATTTTGAAACCAATCGAAACAGATTCAGACGGGCATGATCCAACCCGACGCGCATCGGGTCGGCGGGCAAATGGACGACCGAGGCCAGTTCCTGCAGCCAAATCCGGGCCTCCGGGTGGGTATCGGTATCCAGCAAAAGCAGTTCCCGTGCGCATTCATTGAAGAACTCTTTGGCCTGATCGTGAGAGAACCCCATGATCTTCAGGCGCTGCGGCCAATTTTGCAGCCATCCGGGCGTCATCAGGTATGCACCCCGGGTGATGGCTTCGGAAACCAGATTGATGTCGGCGACCAGGTGGAAACAATCCCGCTGGGGGAGTACAAAGGTTTGAGGCCAGTGTTTTGGGGGTTCGCCAAGCCCCTTGAGGCAGGTTCGGCCAAAGGTGGCGACGCCACTGCAATGATCAGGCAGGAGGGATTCCAGCTCACTCCATGTCACAGGGGGACGTCCGCAACGCACGGGATAGGAAACGACGATCACGTCGTCCCAACCTTCCGAGCGCGTGGCCGCAGTCAATTCCAGGAGGAAGGTTTCACAACAAAAAACGCAGAAGACCCCTGCCATCAGCAAGCATCCTCTGCCAAGGATTCTTCGTGCCAGTGTAATGGATACCGTCCCCACCGATCTACGGCATCCCCAATGGCCAGCAAAACCTCATCGGGAACCTGGAAGGGGATCTCACCATGATTGTCTGCCAGGATGAATCCACCACCCCGTCCAGCCAGGCGAATGGCATCTTTGACCTGACGTTCACATTCCCGGGCGGACCAATGTCGCATGGCCACGCCATTGAGGTTGCCCAATACGGTCAGGCGACCGGCACATGATTTTTTCAGTTCATCGAGTTTTTCCAAGGCACTGACGCCGACCACGGCCGCGCCTGTTTGCGCCAGATCGTCCATGATGGGCATTCCTCGACCTGAAGCCAGGTGAATGGCGGCAGGTCCATGAATTTTGGCGAGCGTTCGCTTGGCGATCTGAAGCCCTGTCCGCTGGAACAGATCCCGGGGTATGTTGGTGGGGGAGGAAAGCGGATCAAAGTAGCAAATGGCGGTTGCACCAGCCGCCAGTTGTGCATTGGCCCACGCAACGCAAAACGACTCGTTGACCGCCATCAGACGATCAAACAGCTTCGGGGCGCCATGGATCAATTCAATGTAGTGATCGAAGCCCATCTGCATCACCGGCAACGAAAAGGGAGACATCACAACCCCAATGATGGGGATGGTATCTCCAACTTTGGATTTCAAGCCGTGGATCGTGTCGAGAACTCGGGACAGGCATTGAGTTCGGGATACGTCCGGGGGGATTAAAGAGGAAATCTGTTCCTGGTTGCCAATGACGGGTTGTCCGGAGTTGGGGGGGCCATTTTCGACAAAAACAGTCCTGCCACCAAAGGCTTCCACCTCCAAAGGTGCGTAGAAGAACGGATACAGGCAGTCGCTCCGGTATTTTTTCAGCAGACGAAGTTGCCCTTCAATGACATGTTGCGCCCGGGAAAAATAGGTTTCAATGTCCAGTCCCAGTTCTTTGGCGCCGTGCATGGTGGCAAGCAGAAACATTGGCACACGATCAGGTTCCTGATGGCCCAGGCAGGTCAGAACCCGTTGCATTGAGGTCATCATGGGCGTTCCCCCATCCATTGCCGGGTGATTTGGATGGCATCGGCGGCATTGCGGCCCATGGCATCGGCGCCCACTTCATGCCACAGGGAATCATCAAATAAAAAGGGGGCACCGCCAACCAGAATGCGTATTTCGGTGCCACGTTCATCCAAGGCCCTTCGGACATCACGAATCTTGAGTGCGGATGGCAACATCAACGTGGAAATCAGCAGAATATCCACTTTGTCGATGAAAACCCGGTCAACAAGTTCTTCCACCGTCACCCGGCCGTAGTCATGCAATGCAATGCCGCTGGCCCGCAGCATGGAATGGACGATTCTTTTGCCGAGCAGGTGGAAATCATTGAGGACTGCGATGGCTTGTCGCGGCGGTTCGTTGACGTGTCCCGTATTGGCAATATGGAGATTTTCAACCAGTCTTTCACACAGCCGCCCGCTCAGGTAGATCTGGGATAAAGCAATGCTTCCATCCTCCCAGGCGCAACCAATCCTCTGAAGACTGGGGACGATCAATGCTTCGATGATCTCCATGGGAGGTCCCAGCCTCAGCGCATGTTGAAACAACGACTCAGCCAATGGGACATCGTAGGTTTCCAAGGCTTCCCGGAATTTTGGGAGGATGGACCCGAGGTCGGTTCGAGAATTATCAGTGGTCAATGACATGAAGAATTATTACCCTCCGCTTTCTTTGAGAAAGCAGATTTCGTTTTTGATGGAGGTGGTTTACTGCGGCAACGCATCTTGAGTTTGTGCTTTGTGAAATTCTTGAAGTAGTTTCTGGCGTTGATCCGAACAGCCGTCTCATGCGAACCGCCCGGGGTGACACAATGACAACATGACCTGAGCACACTCTATCAATGCCGTTTGCTGACACGCCAGGGAAATCCATTGGATCGGGGAGGGAAGTGTGATCTTCCCGTTCACCGAACTGACCATGAGGTTTCCTTGAATGCGGTGCTCCAGTCGATGCATTCTACTTCTGCCTTGTCACATTCGTTAACTGGAAAGGATGGTTGACAGTTGACTGATATGTATAAAAATTATTAAAAGAAAAAAGGGGTCTGGGGGTAATCCCATAAGCCCCCTTTTTTCTTTCAAAAATTAATTTAAAATCATTATATTGCAGTAAAACGATGTGTTTACCCGCATTTAACGCTAGAAGAGCCTTTTTCTTTCAATGGTTCCAATATGGAGGGGGTGCTGAATAGTTACGAATTGTGAACCTGGAACGGGCCGTTTTGCGTCATTACCCAATCAAATGCGGGAATCATTTTTCCCAAGATCATGGCGGACCGGGGGAGATCGTCTCCCCCAGCCATGACCGGCAGGCAACAGGATGGTTTCGACTTATTGGTATTCCTTGTATTTACACACTGCCACACCACATACTTGAAGTTCACTTTTGACTTCGATCAAAGGGTATCTGGAATTGAGTGGCTTGAGGTATTTCTGGTTGCCATGAAGGATCAATTGTTTGAACGTGGGACGGTTGGTCCCTTCGCGGGCAACCAGGAACTGGTTGTGGGAACCTTTGCGGGTGGGATCGACGATGATGACTTCCCCTTCATAGAATTCGGGTTCCATGGAATCATCGGGGACCTTCAAGGCAAAAGAACGGTCGCTGGCTCTGGGGGCGACTGGAACCCAGGAAGCGACATCCGGGTTGAAGTTTTCCTCGGCCTCACCACAGAATTTTGCCAGTTCATCCCATGAAATCAAAGGAATACGAGCAATGAGCGGATAAGTCCGGTACGGTTCACCGTCTTCTTGAACTCCATTGAAATCGGCTGCGAAGGCGGCCGCGCCTGGGAGTGCCATTTCGCCGCGGCCGTTGTCCAGCCAAATGGGATCCACACCGCATGTCAGTGCAATGGCGACCGTCCTGCGGGAGGACCGGGATCGCCCACATTCAAGCTTGTGAACCGCTGTCTGGCTGATTCCCACCTTGTCAGCCAATTCTTTTTGTGTGAGTCCCGCATGTTTTCTTGCTTGTTGAATTCGCTCGCTCAGAGTGCTCGTCATGGTAAAATGGTACCTCCGATGGGGGTTTTTCCGTTGCTTTTTATTGATCGTTCTTGTTGGTGCTCACAACACGGTTCGACTGAGGAGGTCTGAAAAATGTTCCCATGTTGCAAACAAAATTTTTGGTATGTGGTATTACTCGCTTGAAAAGAACAGGGTCATGTCTCCAATCACATCGTGGATACGTTTCCGTGGTATTTAAGGGAATAACGCTTGATAATGTTGCATCAGGTGCGGGGAAGTCATCCGTCGCTCGGGTTCATGGATGGAACGGATCCTTGTCAGACATTCAACTTAAAGATGAGAATAATTCTTTCCTCTGTCAATTTCAAGTGCCCTTGTTTATAGTCCGGTCATTTTTTTCAAATGGGTGGATTGGGTGCCTGGCAGGGGGGGAGGGAGGGTGAAGCAATATAAACAACTGTAAACAAAATAATATTTTATAATGTTCATGAAAATTGTACCGCCCATCACCAAAGAGATGTAGACAGATTCCTATCCTTCCGTTTTGGTAGACTTGCGCTGGAGACCCACAATGAAAAGGAAAAGTTATGCGCCCCGCCCCAAACCGCCCAAAAGTCGCAGTGCCGAGGAACGAACGCAGGCGATGGAACGATTGGTCGGTGGGGCGCTTGGCAACCGTGACAAACGGATGGCCGGTTACCGTGCCCAATCCCTGAATATTCATCCCTGGGTTTGCGCGCGGTGTGGGCGTGCTTTTGATCAGTCCAATATTACGGAGTTGACCGTTCATCATAAGGATCACAACCATGACAACAACCCAAGCGACGGCAGCAACTGGGAGAATCTATGCATTTACTGTCATGATAACGAACACGCCCGACAAGTAGAATATCAGCAGAGCGAAGGGATTTCGACCGGAAAAGAAGAACAGGGGGCTGCAAAATACAACCCTTTTGAAAATTTAAAGGAGTTGTTGGGAAAGAAATAGGAGGTATTGTCTTGTTAAATTCCCATTTCCGGGGTATTCCGGGGTATCGGGGAAGTAAATATGATCGAAAATTTGTGGAATTTCATGAATCATCGAGCAAAGTTTCCTTTTCAACAGGGTACCGTCCCCTTTCGGGGGAGGTTTTGTTTTGCGGTTGACAGAATGGCTCTTGATGCGCAACAAGGAGATGGCTGTGGGTATGAAACGAACACGAACTTCAGGCAGGTAATGGATCGATGATCTCCTTTGAACTGGTACCGCGGGATCCCGCCTCATTGACGGCGGAATTGGAGTTGTTGCGGCAAGGGTTTGGTCAGGTGAACCTGATCAACATACCCGATCTGCCCCGGTTTGAAATGCGTTCATGGCAGGGATGTGCCCTGGCGCGCCAATATTATTCAATGGCCGTTCCCCACATCCGTGCCCGGGACATCGATCCCGACCGTCCCTTGAGCATGGTGCCATTTCTGCGGGAACATGGCATCGACCGGATTCTGGTGGTGACGGGCGATACCCATCCCGATCCGTTTTTTCCTCAATTCAATGTGCGTGCGGTCGATATCATTCGGAAGTTCAGGGCGGAGATGCCTGAAGTCAGGGTCTATGCCGCCATCGATCCTTATCGTTCCGGGTTTCAGGCGGAGTTGGCCTACGTTCGGGAGAAGATCAACGCCGGTGCCGCCGGATTCTTCACCCAACCTTTTTTCGATGTGCGGTTGATGGCGGTTTATGGTGAACTGTTGCAGGGGTTGGATGTCTACTGGGGGGTTTCTCCGGTCACAACCCTGCAATCCCAGGGCTATTGGGAAAAACGTAATCTGGCGATTTTTCCACGGTCGTTCACCCCCACCGAGGAATGGAACATCCGTTTCGCCCACGAGGCGATGGCGTTTGCCGAAGCCCGGGGGCAGCACGTTTATTTCATGCCGATCAATCGTGACCTGAAAGGTTATCTTGACGGATTGTTCCCCCCTTCGGCGTGTTGATGATCCGAAAGGGTCCTGCTCATTCCGGGGCGGGCCGGGTAATGGTCAAGGTGACGGTTCCATCGGGATGCTCCCGGGTTTCCACGTCGAGGAGGCGCTCCTTGAGCCGGGGATAGAGCAGATGGGGCACACGATCATGGATGACCTCCAGAGATGTTCCCGGGGTGAGCCAGGTGACCGCTTCAAGGATGCGGACCATCGGTTGTGGCGGTGGGAGTCCCCGGACATCCAGGGGGTTGGGGAACGGGTGGGCCATGAAAGCGCTCGGAATCTTCGTCTTGAGAACGGGGCAGGTCATGACCGGCTGAATACATCGCCTGCCCGGCGTTGTCAACATTCCCCAGCTTCAATGGGAGCCTGATCATGGAACATCCGTTTTTGCCGTTGTTTCTTGACCTGAGGGGCAAGGCCTGTCTTTTGGTGGGTTCCGGCGATGAACTGTTGCGCAAGGGCAATCTGTTGCTCGATGGGGGGGCGCTGTTGCGATTGGTCTCCCCCCGGGAAATGGTATCTTCCTGGCCCCAACAACACCAGCAACGCATTACCTGGATCGGGACCACCTTTCAGCCGCATCACCTGGATGGCGTGTGGCTGGTGGTCAGTACCCATGCCAGTCATCCGATCAATCAGGACATCCGCAGGGAGGCGGAACGGCGGGGAATATTTGTCAACGTGGTGGATCAACCCGAATTCTGCAGTGCCATCTGGCCCGCCATGATTGCCCGTCCCCCCGTATGCGTGGCCATCGCCACCAGCGGAACGGGACCGGCCCTTTCGGGATGGCTTGGCAATCGCATTGCTGCGCAATTGCCGGATGATCTTGGAGATTTGGCCCGATGGTTTGCCCGTTGGCGCAAACGGATCGCCCCGGAGTTCGACAGCCTTGAACAACGGGGCCGGTTTTGGAAAGATCTTTTTTCCCGGGGTTTGTTGGATCGGTTTTTGGCGGGCGACCGGTCGGGGGCGGAAGCCATGATCCGGGATTCGGTATCGGAGTGTAAAAAAAGTCACGATGAAACTGCTTGAATGGTTGCCATCCCGACCATCCTGGGGCAAACTGCGCTTCCAGGCATTCACCATTGACAAGGAGTTTATTCGTGACCAATCCAATTCGAGTCGCTGTAACGGGAGCCGCCGGGCAGATTGCTTACAGCATATTGTTTCGTGTTGCCTCTGGTCAGGTTTTTGGGAAGGATCGTCCCGTCCACCTGAAAATGTTGGAAATTCCACCCGCAATGAAGGCTCTGCAAGGGGTTGCCATGGAATTGGCCGACTGCGCTTTCCCGTTGCTTGCGGGTATGGACCTCACCGATAAGGCGGATGAAGCCTTCGATGGCATCAACTGGGCGTTCATGGTCGGCGCCAAACCCAGGGGACCGGGGATGGAACGGGGTGACCTCATCAAGGAAAACGGACCGATTTTCGTGGGCCAGGGCCGTGCGCTCAATCGGGGTGCCAATGATGTCCGCGCCATGGTCGTCGGCAACCCCTGCAATACCAACTGCCTGATCGCCATGAAGAACTCCGATGTCCCCAAGGATCGGTTTTCTGCCATGATGCGTTTGGACCAGAATCGTGCACAAAGCCTGTTGGCGGAAAAATCGGGTCAGCCGGTGACCGCAGTGACCAATATGGCCATCTGGGGTAACCACTCCAACAATCAATATCCCGACTTTGAAAATGCAAAAATCGGTGGCAAACCGGCGGCTCAGGTCATCAAGGATGAAACCTGGCTCAAGGAAACCTTCCTCAAAACCGTCCAGAATCGCGGTGCCGACATCATCAAGGCCCGTGGCGCTTCCAGTGCCGCTTCCGCCGCCAATGCCGCGCTTGATCATGTCCGGGATCTGATTCAGCCGACCCCCGCCGGCGATTGGCGTTCGGTCGCGGTGTGTTCCAATGGTCAATATGGTGTTGACAAGGATTTGATCTTTGGATACCCCGTCCGTGTCAAGGCGGATGGTGCCTATGAAGTGGTCGAAGGTCTGGCCATGACCCCCTGGGCAAAGGCCAAATTCGACGCCGTTCATGATGAATTGCGCAAAGAACGGGATGTTGTGAAAGATCTTCTGAAATAATCACGCCCGGAGTCGGTTATGCCGGAAATGAAGTACGTCATTCTGCTCGGAGATGGGATGAGCGACAGGCCGCTTGCCGAGCTGGATGGACGCACACCGCTGATGGCAGCTCACACCCCCAACCTGGACCGCATGGTCCGGGATGGGGTCGGTGGCTGGTCGTTGAATACCCCTGATGGTTATTATCCTGGCAGCGATGTCGCCAATCTGGGGGTATTGGGTTACGATGTCACCCTGGGTTATACGGGGCGCAGCCCGCTGGAGGCGGCTGCCATGGGGGTCAACCTGGATCCTCATGATTTGGCCATGCGATGCAATCTGGTGACCCTGGGTGACCACCGTATGGTTGATTTCGCCGCCGGTCACATTTCTTCGGCCGAGGCGGCTCAGTTGATTTCCTTCCTCAATGGCGAATTGGGGAATGATGTTTTTCGTTTTCATTCCGGGGTGGGATACCGGCATTTGTTGGTCTGGCATGGCGGGGGTGACCGTCTGGAGACCACGCCGCCGCATGACATTACCGGTCAAGCGGTCGATGCCCATCTTCCACGGGGCGCCGAGGCGGCACCGATCCGTGCCTTGATGGAACAATCACAGCGCATTTTGCCGGATCACGAAATCAACCGCACACGGAGGGCGCAGGGGAAAAAACCGGCCAATTCAATTTGGCTTTGGGGGCAGGGGCGCAAACCAAATCTGCCGTTATTCTTTGATCGTTATGGCAAGACCGGAGGGATGATTTCCGCCGTCGATCTCATGCGGGGCATTGCGGCCCATATCGGTTTTGAGCAGATTCCCGTCCCAGGGGCGACGGGATGGTTGGATACCGATTATGAAGGCAAGGTTCAAGGGTGCCTCGATGGATTGAAACGCCACGATCTGATGTTTGTCCATGTGGAAGCCCCTGATGAGGCGGGGCACGAAGGGCGGTTGGACTATAAAATTCAGGCCATCGAAGATTTTGATCGGCGTTTGGTGGGGCCGATCCTGACTGAATTGGAACGCCACGGCAATTATCGGGTTCTGGCCTTGCCTGACCATCCCACCCCCATCGCTTCCAAAACGCATAATTCCGACCCGGTTCCTTTCGCGATGGTGGGAACGGGAATCCTGCCTGACGCCAACAGCGTTTACGATGAATCGCTCTTGCGGACCGGATCACGCTTTTTTGTGCCCGGGTTTCAATTGATGCCTGCTTTTCTCGGGGTGCAAACGATTGGTTCCCGCCTTTGATTCAGGTCTTTCGTCTCCGCAATAAATAAGGCTCTTCTGGCGTTAAATGTGGGCAAATACATCGTTTCACTGCAATATAATGATTTTAAATAAATATTAAAAGAAAAAAGGGGTCTGG
>PEAN01000095.1 GCA_002753735.1 Magnetococcales bacterium DCbin4 | reverse complement strand
GAAGGCCGGATATATGGGTGCAACTCTTCCTTCACTATCGATGAAATTTCCTCTTGCATCGCGGGGCGGACCATATATGGGGGATTGCCCCCAGGGTTTTGACTTTAAAAACAAAGTCAAAAGCATCGCATGGGAACCTTTTTTTTAAATTCAAAAATAAAGTCAACACCCTGGGGGCAATCCCCCAGACCCCTTTTTTCTTTCGATAATTTTTCATGCCAATTCCAAATGCGATTGCCCTTGCGTTCCAGAACCTCCAATAAAAAAAGCGCACCGAAGTGCGCTTTTTTTTTGAAACCGGGTCTTGGGTTGCCTTACTTGGCAGTGAACGTACCCTTGACTTGGCTGAAGGTCGAAGTGTTGCTGCCGGAATCGGTCCCGGAGAGGGAGATTCCGCTGAAGTCGATCGAATAGTAGTAGGAACCGGTGGATACCGCCGAGGTCATCGCGGAAGCCAGGGCCGAGTTGCCATGCTTGGAGGAAGTGTTGAACAATTCGGCGATTTGCAGCTTCAGGGTGGTGACCTGCGAGCTTTGGTTGGAACCGGAAGAGGAAATCACCAAGCTGCCAACGGCACTTTGTGACAACGTGGCGCTCGAAGCCGAACTATCGGAATAGGAATAGTAGGACACCGATGCGGCAGAAGGTGCCGTCAAGGTCAGGCTGGAACCATTGCTGCTGTACGGCATGTTGAACGATGCAGAAACCATGCGCTCACCGGAACTCCGGGTGCTGTCGCTGCCGTCAATCAATGTCATGGTCACCCCTGCGGTACCACTGCCTTGGGGCAGATTGGACAGGGTGAAATTAACCACTGGCGGCGTAGCGGAGGCGGACGACGCGCTGGAGCTGGCCAACAAGGAAAGATTGGACGCACTCACCGTGGTGGTCGAAGCCAACGAAACCGTCAAGGATCCAGAAGCAATGGAACGGGTGGACGGAGTCAGCGTGGTCGCCGTGTTGCTCGGATAGTCGGTCAACGTGATGGAGCTGAGCGATACGTTGAACGTGGAAGAGGTCACAAAGGCATTGTTGGCCTTGGTGATGTTCCCCGAATAGGTGGAAACCTTGCTGGAATCAGCCGCATTGGCCGCCGCCGTCGAAGACACGGTCAAAGTACCACGGCTGCTGATGGAAGTCGAAGTCGAAAGATCAGAGGAAATCCCCAGATCGGACAGCGAACTCAAACCAAGCAACGCCAACGCCGTGCTCTTGGCTGAGGTCCATTGCGAGGCCACATTGCTGCTGGGCTTCACACTGTCAAAGCTGGTGGTCGCCGTGCTCTTGACGGTGGAAATGGCCGTCTTGATCGCAGACAACGCCGACTTCTGTGAACCGTTGCCGTCGGTCACCGACAAACCGGTCGTCGAGAAGATTTCATTGAGGACGAACAACGCATTGGACTGCACATAGGCGCGGATGCTGTCCATGCTGAATCCGGAAATGGCCGAAGAGATCGCGGTCGATCCCATGTTGCCATCCAGCGTGTCGTCGGAAAGGTCACGGCCCAAATATTGGAACAACAGTGCCAGATTGGCTGAATTGATGCCACCCGCCGCTTTGGCGACACGACGAAGTGTTTCGGACAGGGCTTCACTCGCCTGAACGAAGGTCGCCAAATCAGTCGTGCCCAAATTTTGCGTAATGGGGTTGTAGCTGCTGACACTCGTCCCATCGGTCATCGTATCAACACCAAACCCGAACGCCTTGATCACCGAAGTCGACTTGGTCGCAATCTTGTCGCTGGCATTGCTGGTCGTGATACCTGCCGCACTCAGGCTGGCCGAATCCTTGATCAACGAATGATAAATCAACGTCGAGAAAGGAGAAATGTTGGCAACCGTTTGCGAGGTTGAACCAAGGATCGAACGCATGTTGGTCTGGGGAACCGTCACACCCATGGTGCTGTGAACCGCGTCGGTACCACCCGACAGTTCAAGAACCAAAGGAGGGGTACAAGATCCAATGCTCAACGTGAAGCTGGCGCTGGAGTTGGTCGAAGTCGAAGCGGCGGAACACTTGGAACCATCGGCATTGTAAACGGTAATACTACCGCTGGTCACCGGACCTTCAACCGCCACACCCGCGACGGTTCCCGACGACGACGACTCAGAACTGCTGCCACCACCACCACCACAGGCGGCAACGCCAATCGTAAATGCTGCGGCCAGAGCCAATACACTTGCTTTCTTGGACATGGTATTCATTCCCCATTGTTCCATGGCAGATCACTCCTTACTTAGGTTGAAGTCCCCATGAAAGGGGATAGTCCGTACAAATTAAACGTTAAATTGAAACAGAAAAACAAAGAAAATACAGAAATTTTGCTCACCTGCGCCCCCTCCGCCTTCAGCGAACGGAGCGTTTCATCCTGACCCGGCGAACCATTCGAAGAAAGTGGCGGGGATTGTGTCAGAAGGCGGGTGATGTTGTCAAATAAAAAATGCATCTTGCGGCTGGCAATCGATAAATTAAGCAAAAGATACCATGATATAGCAACCTATTCCCGGCAACCTTCCCACCATTTACCCATGATTGCAGACGGCTGCCACTGCGATTCAGGACGAATTGTAATTCCTTTGGATTGGAAATGGAAGGAAATGAAAAAGAAAATCATCTTTAACATAACGCTTTCCTGTGAAACACCAAAACAAATCATTGAATTCACTGGACAATACTTAAAAACCGTTCCAGCCGGTCAATCGTCCGTTCCCGCCCCAGGAGGATCAAAGTTTCATAAATGCCCGGCGACACGGTTGTACCCGTTAAAGCCAGACGCACAGGCTGTGCCAACTTTCCCATTTTAAGCTGATGCCCCGCCAGAACATCCTTGAACACCGCCTCGACATGCGGAAGTTCCCATAAAGATTGTTCAAGATCTTTCAATCGCTTGCAAAGATCTTCCATGGCAGGACGCAACGCTTGCGAATAATGGTGGGCAATCCCCGCATCATCATAGGCATGAAGTTGATCGACTAAAAGAAAGCGACATTTCTCCAACATTTCCACCATGGTTTTGCTGCGTTCCTGAAAATGGGGAATAATGGCCAGCAGACGGTCCTGACCCGGATGGGGCAACCCTTGGCGTTCAATATGCCAGGAAAGCTCCTTTGCAAGATCGGCAGGATCGGCCACCCGCATGTGCTGACCATTCAGCCACAGCAACTTTTCCTGATTGAAAATGGAAGCGGAACGACCCAGACGGGTCACGTCGAACAGACGTTCCAATTCCTGCATGGTGAAAAACTCCTGGTCGCCATGAGACCAACCCAGACGAACCAGATAATTATTGACAGCCGCCGGTAAAAACCCCTCTTCGCGATATTGCAGGACACTGACGGCACCATGACGTTTCGACAGCTTGGCACCATCGGCCCCATGTAACAAAGGCATGTGGGCATACTCGGGACGAGGATATCCCAAAGCCTCCAACAGGTGAATCTGCCGTGGAGTATTGGAAATATGATCCTCCCCCCGCAACACCAGCGTGATGGCCATGTCGTAATCGTCGACCACCACCGCCAGATTATAGGTGGGAGAGCCATCAGAGCGCACCAGAATGAGATCATCCAGTTCATCGTTGTCAAACCTGATTTCTCCCTGGATCAAATCATTCCAGGCAACCTCCCCGCCCCTCGGAGTCTTGAACCGGATGACCGAAGATGCATCACCCAACGACGCCGGATCACGATCACGACACCGGCCATCATAACGCGGCTTGATCCCCTTCTCCCGCTGTTCCTCGCGCATGGCATCGAGTTCCTCAACACTGCAGGTACACCGATAGGCCCGCCCCTCCGCCAGCAACCGATGCGCTTCGGCCAGGTGGCGTTCATGGTGGGCCGACTGGAAAAACGGACCTTCATCCGGATCAAGCCCCATCCAATGCATCCCACCAAGAATCGCCTCCACCGCTTCCCGGGTGGAACGTTGGCGATCCGTATCCTCGATGCGCAACACCGTGGTCCCCCCATGGGCACGGGCGTGCAGATGACAGAACAAGGCGGTGCGGGCGCCGCCAATGTGGAGAAATCCAGTGGGTGAAGGGGCAAAACGAGTTCTGAGCGTCATGAGAAACCATCAAACCTTTCGTCAAACATCCCGGGAGCCATTGCCAATACGCGTTGATCAGATTACATCATTGGCGGATGCATGTCATGTTTTTGCATTCCTGGCTTCCTGGCCAGGGGTTGATTAGAATCCACCGATTTTCAATCCGACATCCTGGTTTCAGCAAAGGGTCGTTGCATCTTCCCCACATGGGGAAGAGTGGGAAAGGAGCCAATTGCCGTGGGAACACCTAAAGATTTGAATAATCCCGGAGTTTATGCCGAAGCCCTTTATCAAGCTGCCAAAATGGGCGAGGCCACTGCCTTGGCCCGATGGCTGGCAGACGATCCCGAAGCCGATCACGGTCCCTTCTGGAAATGGTATCTCCATTTTGCCGAACGTCTCATCGACATGGTCCCCGAACCGGAACGTGGATTTGTCGTCAGGGATCGACGGACCTCCCAACCACCCCGCATCGGCCGTAACGATGCCTGCCCCTGTGGCTCGGGCAAAAAATTCAAACAATGCCATCTGGGTCAGGAAAATACCGTCGCCTGGAAACTGGGATCGCCAACCCCGGTCATTCGTGCCATGGCCACGGCCCGCCTGATTCACGAATGTCCCCCGGAAACCCTGGACCAGGTCCCGCGCGACAAGGCCAGTGCCATGGTCCTGACCGAAATGGCCGCCACCTACCACGGCCATGGTTTTCTCAACGATGCCCTGGAACTGCTCAGTTCCGTACTGGCCGGCGACCGCGACGACCCGTACCTGTTATGGGACTACTGGATCGCACGTAATGCCGAATGGTTGGTCGAGGCGGGTCGGGAAAAAGAGGGGGAACAATTCCTGCTGGATGAATATGACCACCCCCGCAGGGTCGAACAATGGCAGGTCGCCCAGAAGCTGGCCGCCTTCTATATCGACCTGGGAGACACCGAAAATGCCGACACCTGGGTCAATACCGCCATGGAAGGCAATGCCGAAAACCCCTTCAACCATTATCTCAAGGGAATGCTGCTGCACCATATCGAATCCTGGGATGAAGCCATCGCCGCCTATCATCGGGCCGAAGAATTGATGGCTGGATTCCGAGATGATGAAAAGATGTATATGAATCAACTGGTCACGGAATCCTTGACCCGGGCAGAAAACCGGCAGCCGCTCGAAGATGAGGAAGAGGGATCCGTGGATGGAACTCCTGCCCGGGATTCCACACCATGAACAGAACCCACTACTGTAATGATGTCCGTGCCGCTCACATCGGCCAAAGGGTTTCGCTTGCTGGTTGGGTTCACCGCCGCCGCGATCATGGCGGGGTGATTTTCGTCGATCTGCGCGACCGCACCGGTCTGGTGCAGGTGGTGTTCAGTCCGGAACGGGAAGCGGCGGTCCACCGCCAAGCCCACGAACTGCGCAGTGAATATGTCATCGAAGTTTCCGGAGAGGTTTCCCCCCGGCCCAGAGAGACCGAAAATCCCAACCTTGCCACCGGCATGATCGAAATCAACGTCGATCAGCTGATCATACGCAACACCTCCAAACCGCTCCCGTTCCAGTTGGATGATGACGAGGTCGGCGAAGCGGTCCGGCTGCAATATCGCTACCTCGATCTGCGCACCCCGAAAATGCAGAAAAACCTCCAGTTCCGTCACCGGGCCAATCAACGGGTGCGCCGCATGCTCGACGAAGCGGGATTCCTGGAGATCGAAACCCCCATGCTCACCCGCAGCACGCCGGAAGGGGCACGCGACTATCTGGTCCCCAGCAGAGTCAACCCCGGCCAGTTTTATGCCCTGCCCCAAAGCCCGCAATTGTTTAAACAGTTGCTGATGATTTCAGGTTATGACCGTTATTTTCAGATCGTCCGTTGCTTCCGTGACGAAGATTTGCGCGCCGACCGCCAACCCGAATTCACCCAGCTCGATCTAGAAATGTCGTTTGTCGGTCCTGAAGATGTCATGTCTCTGACCGAACGTGTGGTGGCCGACCTGTTCAAGGGGACACTGGGCATCGATATCCCCCTCCCCATTCCACGGATGACCTATGCCGTGGCGATGGAACGTTATGGACTGGACGCCCCCGATGTCCGCATCCCGATGGAACTCAAAGACATCACCAACATCATGGCGCAAACCGGGTTCAAGGTGTTTGCCGACCAGGTACGCCGGGATGAACAGGGACGGACACGGGGAATCATCAAAGTATTGCGGGTTCCCGGTGGCGGAACCCGCCTGAGCCGCAAGCAGATCGACGACTATACCGGATTCGTCGCCGTCTACGGTGCCAAGGGACTCGCCTGGATCAAGGTCAACGGGCCCTGGCAGGAAGAGGGATGGCAATCGCCCATTGTCAAACACTTTTCCACCGCGGAAAAAGAGGCCATCCAGGAAATCACCGGTGCCCGGGCGGGAGATCTGCTCTTCTTCGGAGCCGATACGGTCAAGATCGTCAATGAATCCCTGGGTCGACTGCGGGTCCGTCTGGCCCGTGACCTCAACCTGTTCGAGGATCAACCCTTTTCGCTGGTATGGGTGACCGATTTCCCACTTCTGGATTGGGATGCGGAAGCCAAACGGCCCGTATCGGTGCATCATCCGTTTACCGCCCCTGTGGAAGAAGATCTGCCCCTGCTCAATTCCACCGATGTCTTCGACCTCCTGCGGGTCCGCTCCCGGGCCTATGACCTGGTCCTCAATGGCATCGAGGTCGGTGGCGGATCGATTCGTATCCATGATCCCGCCATGCAGAAACAAATCCTCTCCCTGCTCAACATTGGAGCGGAAGAAGCGGAACGCAAATTCGGTTTCCTGTTACAGGCATTGGAATTTGGTGCCCCTCCGCATGGAGGACTCGCATTGGGCATGGATCGGCTGATGGCCCTCATGATGGGATCGGAATCGATCCGCGATGTCATCGCCTTCCCCAAAACCCAAAAGGCGGGTTGTGCCCTGACCCAGGCCCCTTCGGAAGTCGATGAATTACAGTTGCGTGAATTGCACCTGCGCCGCACCCTCCGATCCAAAGAAACCTCCGGTTGAAGGCAGACCTCGGATGAACCGGGACCGAGCCATTCCGCCAAGGTTGCTCAAGCGATGCTTTCGCATGCGTATCCAGGGTCTCGAACATCTCCCCGGTCGCATGGTCGCCGTCAACCGCCGTTCCCGCTGGGATTGGATGATCCTGGCCCCTTTCCTCGACCAGGGGTCATGGATCATCCTCCCTCCGGAAGAAATTCCCACAAAACTTCATTTCCTTCTGTTCCGTGGCACCCGATTCATCCCCGAAGATCAGCTTGAGTTCCAATCGTTATCCCAGCATCTCCAACAAGGTCATACCGCCCTGTTTTTCCCCGAACCCCTCGCCCCGGCGATGGGACGCTTTCGCAAGATCACCTTTCTCCCCAACGCCGCCGTCCCTCATGCCGTCCTGGCCCTGGAAGGGACCGGAGCCTGGCCATGGTCCCAGAGGAAGCGCCCGGACCGATGCCGGCGATGGTTCCCCCGCCTGAACATTTCGGTGATTCCCCTCAATAACGATCTCCCCCCCAATCCCCGACATCTCCAAGACGGACTCGGACGGGCCATCCTC
Organism: Magnetococcales bacterium DCbin4; assembly: GCA_002753735.1. Lineage (GTDB taxonomy): Bacteria > Pseudomonadota > Magnetococcia > Magnetococcales > UBA8363 > UBA8363. The sequence goes on along the minus strand of PEAN01000095.1, from coordinate 8,161 downwards.
GCGCAATCCTTGGGATCGACGCTGTGGGACGCATTGATCCAATCGTCTCTTGTTCATGGCCACCGAGGAATCATCCTTGAAGATGAAAACGGACAACGATTGCGTTATCAAACATTGTTCTTCAAGTCCATTCTGCTCAGCCAACTGCTGGAATCCCACACCCAGCCGGGAGAATGCGTCGGATTGATGCTCCCCACGACCCTCGCTGCCGTCGTCTCTTTTTTCGCCCTCCAGATCGGAGGACGAATTCCGGCAATGCTCAATTTTTCCGCAGGTCCCGATACCGTAAGGGTCGCCACCCGCATGGCCCGGGTTCGCCTGGTCGTCACCGCACGCCAGTTCGTGCAAAAAGCCCGCCTGCATGACCTGGTGGCAACCCTTGCGGAAGAATTGAACATTCTGTACCTGGAAGACCTCAAGCCCGCCGTCACCCCGGGCATGTTGCTGCACGCCGCATGGTATTCTCTCGTTCCCCATAAAAAAATCCTCCCCCCTGCAAAACCCGGTGACACCGCAGTCCTCCTGTTCACTTCGGGATCGGAAGGAACCCCCAAGGGAGTCGTCCTCTCCCATGGCAACCTGCTGGCCAACGTCCAGCAGATTTTGACCCGCTTCGATCTGTCAACGGATGATGTTTTCCTCAATGTGTTACCATTGTTTCACGCCTTCGGCCTGACCGTCGGAACCCTGGCACCCCTGATGGCAGGGGCCAAAGTATTCTGTCATCCGGCAGTTCTTGATTATCGCGCCGTTCCCCGAATCGCATGGAACATCAGAGCCACCATCCTGGCAGGGACCGATACCTTCCTGAAGGGCTATGGGCGGATGGCCGATCCGGTCGACTTCGCCTCGTTACGCCACTGTTTCGCCGGTGCCGAACCCTTGCGCAATACCACACACACACTGTGGCTGGAAAAATTCGGCATCCGTATCCTGGAAGGATATGGTGCCACTGAAACCGCCCCGGTGCTCGCTGTCAATATTCCAGAAGCCTGCCGTTTCGGCAGCGTCGGTCGGTTGCTGCCTGGAGTGGAATGGAGATTGGAGCCCATTGCGGGCATCGAAGAAGGGGGACGCCTGTGGGTTCATGGACCCAACGTCATGCAGGGCTACCTGCGTATCGACGCCCCGGGGGTATTGCATCCCTTGCCGACGGAAGAAAACAAAACCTGGTACGACACGGGCGATGTGGTTCGGGTCGATGACGAAGGCTTTCTCTGGATCCTGGGCCGGGCCAAGCGGTTTGCCAAAATCGGTGGTGAGATGGTTTCGCTCGCAACGGTGGAAACCGTGGCCATGGAAGCCTGGCCCGAAGGGATTCATGGTGTCGTCATGGTCGCCGATCCGCGCAAAGGTGAAACCCTGGTGCTGATCACTTCCGATCACACCATCAACCGACGTGATTTTGTCAATGTATTGAAAGAGCGCGGTTTGAGCCTGCTCTTGTTGCCAGGACGGATCATACATCACGACCCGATGCCAATGTTGGCTTCGGGCAAACTCGACCTGGTGCAATTGGAACACCTGGCCCGGGAATCGGCAAATATTGAAATCCCCAACGGCTGAATACGAAAGAAATACCAGCAGGCTCCGTCCACCATCCCCCGTGGAACATTTGGTAATGTAACAATAATAATATTAAATATCAATGACTTGGTCAGAAAATCAAGCCCCTTCCATCTTCTTGGGTCATCGGCAATGGCAACCCACCCTGATACGCTTATGGTGATGGTACGGGGAATGCATTGATATTGATACAGGACACTCCTTGCAGCCATTCCTCAAGGATCATGGACCAGGAACCGATAAGAGAAGGGAAGGGACAGGCTGGGAAGACCACCTGCGATTTCGCAACCGGGGAGCTGCCACGTTCGGTTTCCGTACCTGGAAGCTACGGTTGGACCAGAAGCAGGAAACGACCCAACCCCCAAGGAAACCGGTCATCACGTTCATTGAAGGTTCCTGGATCCATTTTTTCCAAGGAGAACGAAAATGTCCCCCACGCCTCAAAAAATGGAAGATCAAGACACCGAAGGTGGTTGACGATCATCAGGGGTATATTTGGCAATGGTCTCCAATAGACGTTGCTTGGTGATCGGTTTGGTCAAATGGGCCGTGCAACCGGCATCCATCGATTGCCGTTCGTTTTCGGCAAAGGCATGGGCCGTCAATGCCACGATCACCACGGGTTCGCGCCCGTTTTCCCGCTCCCATTGACGAATAATGCGGGTTGCAGCATATCCATCCATGACCGGCATCTGCACGTCCATCAACACCAGGTCGAACAATCGGTTTTTGACCGCGGCAACTGCATCCTCGCCATTCTGCACCACCGTGACCTCATGGGTCGTCTTCTTCAAGAATGCTTGAATCAACAATATATTATCCTCAGAGTCATCGACCAACAAAATCTTACAACTGCCTGGTTTGGCCCCCGCCATCGATTCACTCCCGACATCGCCCGAACGTTCTCCGGCTGAACCGGAAGGGGTGTTTGACTCCAAAACGGAATGAAGGACATCCAACAATTCCTCGCTCTTGACCGGTCGAAGCAGCAAACCGATGTTGAGTTGCCTTGCCCGGGCCAAATCCCCCTGCTGTTGATAGGAACTGATCACGACCGTCGGCAGATCGGGTCGATTGGCCTGACGGCGCAAAGTCTGGACACTCTCCAAAATATCTTGCTGCCCCGCAGGGGGCGGGAGAAGAACGACATCGATCATCGCCCCCATTTTTTGCTGCTCTGCCAGCACCACCAGCGCCAATTCAGAATTTTCCACCGCCACCACCACCCCACCCAACCCTTCGATCAAACGCATCAAGACCAGACGATGATCGGGTTGCGCTTCCACCAACAAAACCCGCTTGCCCGTCAAATCCCACCGCCCACCGCCCCGGGCCGGCACGACACGGGTCTCCTGTTGACTGGCATCGTCGAACACCGCGGTAAAACAAAAAATGCTCCCTTTCCCCGGTTCGGAAGTCACATGAATGTCCCCCTTCATGAGATTCACCAACCGACGGGTAATCGCCAAACCGAGTCCTGTCCCTCCATATTCCCGAGTCGTTGACGTATCGGCCTGGGTAAAGGAGTCAAAGATTCGGTCCTGCTTGTCGGCGGGGATGCCAATTCCGGTATCCTCCACACAAAAAATCAATGCCCCCGGTTCCACACGCCCCGCATCTTTTTCGACATGAATGGAAACCGTTCCTTCATGGGTGAATTTGATGGCATTGCCGGTCAGGTTGATCAGGATCTGCCGCAGACGTTTGGGATCCCCCACCAACCAATCGGGAGTTCCTTCGACCACCTCCAGGGACAAGGCCAATCCCCGTTCACGTGCCCGGTGAATCATGATATCCATGATACGCCGTAACAAATCCTTCAACGAAAATGGCACTCGATCCAACTCCATCCGTCCCGCCTCCACCTTGGACAGGTCGAGAATATCGTTGATCAATTCCAGAAGGTTATCCCCGGCACGGCGAAAGACCGCCACATATTCACGTTGTTCCGGGGTCAACGGTGTCTCTTCCAACACCTCAGCCATCCCGACGATGGCATTCATGGGGGTGCGAATTTCATGGCTCATGGTTGCCAGGAATTCACTTTTTGCCAGGTTCGCCGCTTCTGCCTCACGTTTGGCCTGAACGAGTGAAACCTCGGTCGCCTTGAGTTCGGTGATGTCCATCCCCATGCTGATGATCATGCCCCCTTCGACGGCCGAATGGTCCAAAGGTCGGGAACGGACCATCCACACCCGGGTTTCCCCATCCATCGGATGCAATGTCAGCTCACCTTCCTTCAGGGGATTGTCCGGGGAAAACGGCGGCCCCAACAGATTCATCACCTCTTTCCGCCGCTCCTCGGGACAGATCCGCTCGACCCAATCGGCGACCGACAGTTTTTGATCCCGTCGTTGCCCTGACAATTCCAGCCAACGTTGATTGGCCTGGATGATCCGCCCATCCACCGCCGAATGGATCATGACTGGAATCGGGGCATACAAAACGATCCGCATGAAGCGCTCTTCACTGACCCCCAACCTGCGGGTGATCTGAAGCGCCTCCTCCATTGCCCGTTCCCGCCCCGAAATCAAGACCCAGGAGGCCAGAGAAATGGCAACGCTGATCACAAAGCCCGCCACGGGAATGGTGATGCTGGCCCTGGATTGATAATTTTCCAAAAACAGCGGACTGGGGGAAAAGCGGACCGTCCATCCACCCTGACCAGCGGTCGATTGCGTCAGGCGAATCCACTCCAGATCGGAACGACCGCCCGGCATATCGGGATGGGTGTCGTAGATTTTCGAGTTGCCCGAGATCAACAGGCCATCAAACACCTCGGCGCGGATGTCCACATGGACACTGCCATACAGGGATTCAAACAATTTTCTGGCGTCGTAGACCGTGGCAATCCAACCAAACAGCGCCGAACGTCGTTCTTTGACACTGGACAACCCCCGTCCCGGGCGATACACGGGATAAAAATAGAGCAGATCCCAACGGATCTCCTGATCAACCCGGCGAATCAACAGCGGTGAAAACACGGGCCTCCCCCAGTCACGGGATTGCCTGGCCGCTTCCCGACGCCCTTTTTCCGACCCCAGGTCGGTACCCGCCTTGTAGAAAACCCGATTGGGATTCAAAGCACGATGAAAGGTGACGACAAAATAGTCATCCCGTTTTTCTTCACTTTCCACCCGGAAATATGGGCTGAATGGAAACTGCATGCGGCGCTCGAACCGATCCCGTTCCTCTTCGGTGACGGGTACCACGAAAGCGATCTCCTGAAGTCCCGGATAACGCCTTTCCCAATCCATGGCATCCAGAAACCGATTCCACTCCACCGTGGAAATGGTATCGGAGGTCGTAAAGAGACCACTGACCGCCCGTGAAAGATTTTCCTGGAGAAACAATCTTTTACTCACCACATCCCAGGCATTTTCAGTCACTTGGTCAAAATATCTGTGGGAAAATTCCCTCTTTTCACCCGTCGCATAGGCCCAGTAGAGATTGGACAGGGCAATCCCGACAAGCAGCAGGGCAATCGGAAGGAGTTTGGATCTGGAGGATACTTTGAATGTTTTTTCCATCGGGTCCGTTCCCGCCGGGCACCGAGCGCCTGATTGATCCAAGGCCCGTGCCACCGCCGAAGGTCCGGACCGAACTGCCACCGAGGATGCCGACGCCCCTCCCGTCCGAACCGATGGCGCGTTACCAGGGAGACCGGATCGCCTTCAACCGTTTGCGACATTCCAGGTAGTCGGGAACAAACCGGCCAACCCGTTCCCAGAACGCAGCGGAATGATCCATATGGCTCAAGTGACTGAGTTCATGAACCACCACATAATCCACGACCCGTGGCGCGGCCCACATCAAGCGCCAATTCAGATTGATGTTTCCGCGACACGAACAACTGCCCCACCGGGTTTTTTGGCCACGGACATGGAGTTGATTGAAGGAAACCCCCATTTTCCGCGCCCAATAATCGAGTCGTTGCGCAAAATAAGCCCGGGCACCCCGCTGATACCACCGTTCCAGAGGACGGCGGATGTCCAGTTCATGATTCAGATCATCCAGGATGATTCGAGTGATCCACAGATCGTCACCACAACGGAATACCGTCCCCCGCCCCCAATGCCCCAAACGCAAAGTCAAACAATCACCCAGGAATGGGAGCGGCGTCCCTTCTCCGAGCTGTTGGCGATGATGGCTGTGCAACCGGACATTGGACAGACGGTTATTCAACCATTCTTTTTCCCTGACCAGCAGGGCATCCACCTGTTTCAATGGAATGCCGGAGGGACACCGTACCTGAATCCCCCCCGCATCATCGACGAGAATCGAGATTCGCTTGCGATTTTTGACGAACGCCACCCGAATGCATTCCTCACGCCCAGAAATAACGATTCGTCGTTGGTGGATCACCCGGTCCATGGGCATGCCAAAGTTCCCAGAACTTAAAGATCATTCAAACCATCGGCCGGCCCAAGGATGGCCGACCGATGCAGATTTTCACTGGCTGGATGTCGTACAGGTATCCACACCAAAAATACGGCAGGTATCGATGCCAAAAAGCAAATAGAACGGGCAGACGCGAAACACACTCGACAACAGGGGAACGACCCCGATCCATCCCAGCACGGATTGGGGACCGACATAGACAAAGGAGATGAGAATGACCCCCACGACGACACGCACAGCCCGGTCGATACCACCAATATTGACCTTCATGTCAGTTTTTCCTTTTCAAGTTGACAACCCGGGAGAACGCAACAAACGCTCCCTGGTAGACACATGAAAAACGCATCCGGTTCCCGAATGTCATCTTAAAGAAAAACCCACTGCAAATCCAGGCGGGATCACCCAACATCCGTCAATTAGAAAACGGTCCGGCAGGGGACCGTTGTCCATCGAGCAAAGCCAAGGATTGACAGCAGGGAAAGGGAGGATTGGGAATCACGTATCAATCAAGACTCCGACCAAGACTCCTTGGCCGGAAGCTACAGAATGGCCCTCGCCGCTGAATTTTGCACAAACCGACGAAAATTGGCGGGGTTGAATGTCGCATCATAATTGGACTTCAGATCGTGAAAAAATTTGCAATGCATGCAACGCTCTGCCTTATCCCTGGTCGAACACGGCCCCTCACCACCACAGAAGGTCCCGGGGATGAAAAAACAAGCGCGTCCTCCATTTTTGCCACCCAGAAAACCATCGGCACGCTCGAATGTCGCCGCAGGACAGACCTCACGTCCCGGAGCCGCCCGATCAAAACCACAACCCTTGACTTCCCAACAATTGACCGCAGCCATGTTTTTCATTCCATTGAGTCAATTAAGTCATCTCTCGCCAGACTTGACCGCCAAAAGACCGACATTGATCCACTTTCGAATGCCCGTCCCGACGATTCCGTCCCTCCATGTAAGACAATATCTGCAAAAATCATGGAAGTAAACAAGAGTTTGCCCGCAACGGTGGAATTCTACCGCCGAAGAATATAAATAACCGTCAACAATGGGATATATTTATCGCACCCGGCCATGTTCAAAAGAGCGAATCGGCATGGAATCCAGATCATGTCGACCCATCAGACCCGATAAAATTAAAGACAGTTGGCTTTATCTCCCACTTCATGTAAAATACATCCATTCAATTCATTTCTAGTATAATCCATCTGCTCATGAAGGAGTTTCCGATGAGAATATTCAGGCTGGCAACCTTGACCACGGTTGGCCTCCTCACACTGGCCCTTTCCTCCTGCGTCCCCCCCACGGTACGCGAAGGATGGGATTATGACGGCTTCAAACAATGGCACCCCCAGGCAGGTAAGGGAACGGTTGGTAAAGCGGGAACCCAGTGTTATTTTTGCGAACGCTCCGAGGAAGTCATGGTGGACGGCGATGCCGACGGTGACGGGGTCAAGGACAGCAAGGACAAGTGCCCCAACACGCCCAAGGGCTTCCCGGTCGATGCCAAAGGCTGCCCATTGGACTCCGATGGAGATGGCGTTGTTGATGGTCTGGACCAATGCCCCGGCACCCCTCCAGGGACGCCTGTGGACAAGAAGGGTTGCCCGATGGATTCGGACGGGGATGGTGTTTATGACCATCAGGACCAATGTCCCGGCACCCCTGTAGGCGCACACGTCAATCATGTCGGATGCTGGGTTTTGGAAAACCTCCATTTCGACATCGACAAGGCAGTCATCAAACCAATCGATTTCCCACTTCTTGACAACGTCCTGGACGTCTTGAACAAAAATCCTGGCATGCGTGTGGAAATTCAAGGGCACACCGACAGTACCGGCAGTCGCAAACACAACCAGAAGCTGTCAGAAAAACGGGCAGAATCAGTGCGCCAATACCTGGTTGGAAAAGGAATCGCTCCGAATCGGACCAGCACCATCGGCCATGGTCTGGACAAACCGGTCGCTGACAACAATACCCTCCAAGGGCGGTCTGCCAACCGTCGAGTACAGTTGGAACCGGTAAAATAAACCGGTCTCAGGCTTTTCAGTCCACGTTCAGGCGGGCCGAATTGATTGGCCCGCCTTTTTTTTTCCTCAATTATTTTACTTCTACTTTGTCACATTCATTAATCAGGGATTGTTGACACTCGAAAAATTATTGAAAGAAAAAAGGGGGCTTAAGGGATT
>PEAN01000094.1 GCA_002753735.1 Magnetococcales bacterium DCbin4 | reverse complement strand
GTTCAGGGGTTGCCGCCGCGGGTTCAGGCGTTGCCGCCGCGGGTTCAGGCGTTGCCGCCGCGGGTTCAGGGGTTGCCGCCGCGGGTTCAGGCGTTGCCGCCGCAACGGGTTCGGAGGCCGGGGAGATGGTCGGTTCGGAAGCTGAAGCAGGTTCAGGCGCCGGTGCCGCGGCAGGAGCGGATCCAGTTTCGTTTTGAGCCAGATTTTGGGGTGGTGTCTGGTCTGGGACGTTGTTTGCGTTGGAATCAGCGCGAGCTTCATCGGCGGCGTTTTGTGCATCCGCAGTCGCATTTTCTGGTTCATTGCCCGTCGTTTCGGAGTCCGTGGTGACATCCGATGCCGTATTTTCTTCCGCCGCCGTGGTGGTTTGAGTTGTGGTGGCGTTGACGGTTACCACAGGTTCAGGAATGAACGGCGTGGCGTTCGTTTCCGGTCCTTGTGCCAGGGTTCCGGCATTGGCAGCGGGTTCATCCGCTTCCGGACTGGCCGCATCCCGGGTTTCATCAAGCGTAGTTGATGCCGCGCCAGGAGTGGCATTGGGATCGGCGACAGGCCCGGCCCCGGTTTCTTCGGGTCGGTTGTCCGATGCTGCTTCCGAAGGGGTGTTCTGGTTTTCACCACGGGTTCGCGGGGCGGATGTGGTGGCCTGATCTTCAGGAATTCCCGGCAATCCTCCCGATGCGGGTTCCCGGGCGACATCCAATCCATCGACAATGCCTCCCGATATGGCATTGATGGCATCGGTGAATCCATCTTCGGTACGACCCCGGTCACTGCCCATCTGTATGGTGGCGGCATTGGCCTGTTCATTGACATCCTCGGCATTGGCACCGATGTTCTCCTCGGCCCCGAGATCCTGGGTCCGCACATCCTGCAATACCGTCATGTCGTCCAAATTTTGCCGGTCTTCGTTCTGTTCTTCCTGGGCTTCGCCGGTACCCAAACCGGTGTCTTCCGCCATGGGGCATACTCCCGTCAAGTCTTCCAAGCAATGTAAACTCCCGGTTCACCCCGGGGATCGGCATCCGCTTGTTGCTAAGGTCGATGGTATTTCAGATGAAGCGACGGCCTTGATGCCGTAAGAATGGTACGCCTCTCCCTGAACACGCCGTATACAATCCCTTTATACAATTCCGGGACCGGTTGTGCTGGGTGGATTTGATATTTATTGTCACTGAATGTAACAATGCGTGATCGCGGGGGGGGGTCCCCGGGGGGGGGAACCCCGGAAGGGGAAATGGATCATCCGGCCGGGATGGTGCGTTGGGCCCACTCTCTGGCATTTTTGGTTCTGAGTTTAAGCCTTTGGATGGACGCCTCATAGTTGGGCGGTTGGGGGAAGGTGTAGCCTTTTTTGGCGTTGGGTTGTTCCGGGGGCAATTCAGGCAGGCCCAATTCCTTGCGAATGGCTGCGGCGCGTATACTTTGTGGGGTGGCGACCGGTTCCATGACACCTACTTTGGCCACGTCGCTGAAAATGTTGAGTGCGCTCGCCATCTGAGTTTTTTTCATATCCATTTCCGCCTGAAGCTTGGCTTGTTCCTGGGACTGGCGGTTGCGAAGTTCCTCCAGGTTGATGGCTTGACCCAGGGATTGTTGACCGCGAAGTTGTTCCAGGGCCATGGCATGTTCCGAATCTACGGAGCGCAACCGTAATTGTTGCGCCTCTTCCCGATCAGCGGACCATTGTTTTTCCTTGAGGTCTTCTTCTCGCCGCCATTTTTCCAGTTCCCACGCCTGCATGGCTTGTTGTTCCGCCATGGTTTGCTGTAAGGCGCCTTGACGGGCTGCGTTTTCCTGATTCATCAGGTTTTGTTGCCGGCTGAGGTCAAGATTGAGGTTGCCTTGAAGGCGGGCGATGTCCATGTCCACCAACCCTTTTTGTCGGGCGACTTCAATGTCGGTCTGGGCACGGACGCCGATTTGGGCCATTGCCTGTTGGTTTGCCATATCCTGGAGGGCAAACTGGTGGCTGGCACCCAATTGTTCCAGGCCCCATTGGTTTTGCATGTTGGCAATGTTGGATTCCAGACCCGAAACGGCGGCGGCTTGTTCGGAGGCCAGTTGCGACTCCATGCGCCCCCGGGCGATCCCTTCGGCGATTCCCTGACGGGAGGAACCGAAATGACCCATCATGACCGCCTCGCCGGTCAATTGGGGCAACAGTTCCTGTGAAAACGCCAGGCGTTGGGCATCCGCCCGGGTTTGCAGTTGTTGACCAAGGGCGTGGCGTGCCCCCTGAAATTGTTGTTGCATCTCGGTACTCATGGCTTGGCGCATGAGGTCGGGATGGGTGGGGGTGCTGGGGATGAGATCATATCGGGGCAACGATTCCGGGAGGGCTTCAACGGTGGAGCTGCCGGGGGGGGCCGTGATGTTGGTATTCGTTTCCAGAGTCGCTACCTGTCGTTGCAACGCATCGTTGGCGCTTTGCGACATTTTTCCGTAGGATCCCTCCCATTCCGGCGTCTCGAACGTGTCGTCCGTCGCCCCCAGCTCTCTGGCCAGTGCCTTGTAGGCACCTTGCCCACCCTGTCGGACCTCTCGGAACAACAGCGATCTGGCATTGCGATCATCACCCAGTTTTTGTTCCAGGGTTTGGCGGGTGGTGTCGGCTTCGGCCTGGAGTTGTTGCCGGATGCGGTCGAAATTTTGTTTCTGTTCTGCCGATGGTTGCTGGCCGCCATTCAGGTTGGCCTGGGAGTTCAGGGTGTCCACATGTTCCAGTTGTGCTTGTGCCTTGAGGTAGCGATGGTACAGGTTGCGCCCTTCCTCATCACCGCCATTCTTCCAATAGGTATCGATGGCATCCTTGAGGTTGGCAATACCATTGATGGTTGGGGTCATGCTGCGATTGCTGGAGGGACCCGATCTCAGGATGTTATTGGGCATTTGGGTTCTCCTTGGAATTTATAATTTGATCCATTGACCGTTTTCACGGCCATAAAAACCGGTCCCCGATCCCGGGTTCCAGTGGGTGCCGTCGGCGTAGACGAGGTTGCCGTCTTCGCTTTTGGCGGGTTCGGTGTGCAAGATGGCCAGTTTGGTGATTTCCCTGGCTTCGCGGGAGGCGTTGGCGATGCGACTCAGTTCCTGATAGACCCAGGCTCCCAGGTGTTCGGGTTGGGTGGGGGGGGGGTTGACGCCGTAGACGGCACCCAGATTGGCTGTTTTCATCAATATTTTCCTTGTGGTTCGAATTCCAGGGCATATCCCTGAAGGGTCCAGGAGAGGTTGGTGGTGCTTTCAAATCGGATGCTGATGAAGCGCCCGGTCATGGCCAGGTCGGCCAGGTTTTGGCAGGCTTCGGCGAAGTGGGCATGAACGGCGGGATTGAACGGGTGGGATGAGCCCCAGGTGATGGCATCTCCCAGTTTTTTTTGAAATCCGAGTTGGATGGCGAGGGGACCGCTCGCTTCCAGTTCGGGCCACAGGTCGCTCAGTTGCCACTGTCCCGGGCCGGTCCCTCCCAGGGGAAGGCTTTCGCGGGTGAGGGTGGCGGTCATGGCGACGCCGTCGGCGGTTTCGTCGGCGTCGCACAGGTAGATCTTTTGCGTGACGGGTGATGCCATGAGCAGATCGGGTTCGGTTCGCCGGTAACGGTTGCCGCTGCCATAGGATGAAAAATCGATGGATCCCATGTGAATTGTCTCCTGATCCGTCCTTTCCAAGGACGTGTTCAATGGTGACCGCTTTTTTCGTAGACCAGGGTGTAGCCATGCAGTGCCCATTGGCAGTCCTGATCGATGATGAAGCGGATGGCGATGTAGCGACCGGTGATACGTACCGGGGCGTAATCGGCGGTAAACGGGTTGAGGGTGACCGGGGGATGCCAGGTCACCGGCTCATCGGGGGTCATCTGGGACCCCATTTGCAGGGTCACCTCGGTATTCATGGAGCAGTCGGGCCATACTTCGAGGACCGTGACGATGACGCCAGGACCTTCAGGGGTCAATCCCACCCGTTCCAGGACGGAGGGGATCGTGGTTCCATTGCCGGTTTCCCCGGCATCCATCAGGTAGAAATGATTGCCGACCCCGGCGGCGATGTGATCGGGTTCGATGCGGTTGAGCCGGGGGGTGTTGTGAATGACGAGGGTGTCCCCGGTGATGAATCGTACCTTGCCCGTGGTGGTGCTGATCCCCAGGGTGGCGGCGACGGCAAGGGCGCCATTGGCCCAGATCGGTTGGATGTCGGCGGGGGTTTTCCAGAGGGTGGCGGTGAAAATATCCTCCCCTTGAGTCCATGTATTGCCATTGTTGGTGGAATGAATGTGGCGGATGGTGTGCAGTTCTCCCAGATAGACGAACACATGCAGATGTCCATTGGGATCCTTGAGCAGTCCCGGGGGGGACCACAGGTCGAATACGAAGGGGGTGGACAGGATGGTGCGGGATTGCCAGGTTTTGCCGCCATTGCTTGAAAGGGCGGCAGTGAGGGTTTGGCCCTGGAGGTAGACGATCACCAGGTGGCCGTTGCCCGAGGCGATCAGATTGGCTGCCACCGCCTGACCCGAATTCCATCCTTTGCTCCATGGATCCCAGGTGATCCCATCGTCGCAGGACCGGGTCAGAAAGGTTTCCCTTTGATCGTCGATGATCGCCTCGGCCAGGACATGGAGATGGCCGCTGCCGTCGATGGCCAAGCGCAGATGAACTGCCCAACCCAGGTGGGGCAGGGGGGTGGCGATGACCACGGGATCGTTCCAGGAGGCGCCGGAATCATCGGAGCGAAGCAAAAACAGGGTCCCTTCATCATCATCACGCACCAGGAGATACAATCGGGTTCCGGTTGTGTTGGCGATGGCATCGATCTGGCGTGAACAGTTGATCAGGGTGTTCGATGGGGTCTGGGTGGACCAGGTGTTGCCTTCGTCGAAGGATCGGGCCTGTCTGGGGATGTGGTTGGCATCGACATGGAACAGATGGATCGTCCCCACGGCATCGATGACCAGGGCGGAGGCGTGGCGGTAGAATTCGACCCCTCCGGCGACCACCTGAACATCGTTCCAGGAGGCACCCCGGTCGAAGGATGAAGCAACATGGACCGCCCCTCCCTGAACGACTCTGGAAACATACAGGTTGCCATCCGCATCGACCGCGGCATCGCATCCCCCACACAGGCAGCCCCCGGGATTGGCGACATCGACCGCCGATCCCCAGGCTGCAAGATTGAAGTCAATGGTTCCCAAAGGAATCCTCCTGGGTGGTTTTTGGTGATCAAGAAAAAAAAGGGGGCTTAAGGGATTGCCCCCAGGGTTTTGATTTTTCTTTATATTGGCCGCGACACGGTGCGACGGTTATCGAGTGTCTTGGGCCAGTTGAGTGAGGGTGTTGCGGAATGAGACGAAACTGGGGGAGTTGTTGGTGTTGGGATCCATGTGTGGGGAAATACGGGTGGCCCAGTTTGATTTTTCGCGGCCAACCGCCTGCCACCCCTGTTTGCGAAGCGCCTTGGCACCGCCCGGGTAGATGGCATCCGCCAGCTTTTCCCAAGTGCCGCAGATGCTGTCGTTGACATAGGTGTTGAGGATTTCTTTTCTGGCTTTGGGATAGGCGGTTTCGACGGCGCCAAGGTCTCCCAGATACCAGGCTTCTCCTTCCTCGATGGCGAGGCAAAACCGCGCTATGGGGGCGGGGTGGCAAACGTCGAGAACAGCATTCAACTCTTGGTGAAAAATTTCTCGATTTCTGTCGTCCAGGTCGCAGACGACGATCACTGCGGCGGCAAAATCAGGTGGATACTGGGCGAATGTTGTACCATAACCACGCAGCAGCCCGGGCAGTCGTTGCAACAGGATTCGATGACGGGGATGACCGGTATGCGATCCCATATCCTTGGGGAGGTGTCCAATCCCTTTGTAGCAATGAATCTTGAACGTATGAGGGGTACCGATGATCTTGGGCACAAGGTGTTCCAGTGCCGCCTTCCCCGATTGATCTTCCACAAGAAATTCAAAGTGCATGGGACTTACCGGGCATCAAGATAATCGCTGTACCACAGACTGCCCAGGGGAAGCCCTTCGCCTACCAGGTTGTTGACCATGGTATCCGTGCTGGCCCGGCGTATGGTTGAAAATCCATCCCGACTTTTCTCCAAAATCCATACTTCCTCGGGATTGAGGGCATCCACGAAATAGGGTTGATGGGTGGTGATGAAGATTTGCGATCCCCCTTTGCGTCCGGTGGCATGTTCCCGGAACTCTGTGGCGAGGGTTGACAATAATTTATGGTACAGACTATTTTCCGGTTCTTCGATACACAGGAAGGGTGGCGGGGTCGGATCCTCCAGCAAGAGAAGGTAGGCAAATACCTTCAATGTTCCATCCGAAACCTGCTGTGCAAAGAAAGGGTCCTTGAATCCCGAATCATTGAATTTTAATAATAACCGTCCATCCGGGGTTCTTTCGGTGGAGATTTGATGGATGCCGGGGATGCGTTGTGCGATTCGGTCGAGAATTTTGTGGAAACGCTCCCGATGTTCCCGTTCCATGAACTGGACGACGTTGCCCAGGTTGTCTCCATGCAGGTTCAAATGTTTTTGCGGACCTGCCAGGGGCAGTCCCCGTGCCGCATCGGGAGTGAAATAGCTCAGGTACCATCCTTCGATGAATTGTCGAAACGTGGTAATGCGGGGGTGTTGTTTCATCGCTCCCAGGGTTGCGATGCCTAACTTACGGTTGTCGGAGAGTTCGATCAATTCTTTTTCCGAACTTTCTTTTTCTCCTTTCCAAACCTCGCCTTTCCCTTTTGCCAGGGTCAGAAAGGAGAATGGCCAACCGGTTTTTTGGTTGTCCCTTCTTTGCCGAAGGTGTTCTTTCAGCACGAACGGACGCTGATCCCGATCCAGGTCGATGGCCAGCTCGAACGTGATCGGTCGCGAGTTGTTGTTTTCCCTGTAGTAAAGTTCGAACTCGATGGCCCCGGTTGTCCCTTGGGAACGGATGCGGTCGAAGCCGCCTCTTCCCCGACTGTCGCACGCCTCCTCCACTCCGACCTTCAGGCAGTCCGCCAGGAAACCGAAGGCATCGAACAGGGTACTTTTTCCCACTCCATTCTTGCCAATGACCGCAGTCATGGGTGTCAAAGGCTGTTCTTTCTGCGCGTTCCACAGTTTTCCAAGCGTGACATTCTTCAATGCGCGAAAATTTTTGATACTGAACCCTTCAATTTTTGCCATGCAGGGTTTCCTTGCCTTTGATGATCGAACATGTCTCTGATCTTTCTCACATGATCAGTATCATGATGTTTGTGGACGTATCCTAGCCAGGATCCCCCTGAGTGTCAAAGTTGAAATGGGTGCGGTTTCGTTAGGTATGGCCTGACCGGTTCACACCTCTGACATGGAGGAGATATTCGGCAGGTCGCGGATCCCCCAGGTGTTGTGGGCATAGTTGTAGGTCAGGGCGAGCGAACACCAGGAGGCGGCACGTTCGGGGAAGCAGAACCACACCTCCCGTTCGGTGCGGTTGACGCTGACGAAGGCGCGTTGTCCATTGTCGGGATCGATCTGTTGTTCGAGCCAGGCGCGATTGCGACCGGTCAGGAGGCTGGTGGCATTGTGGCCATCGAAGACATAAAGGTCGTCGCGGCTCATGCAATAGTGTTGTCCTTCCACCATGGCGACACAATTGGCGGCGAGCAGGCCGACCGATTTGACCACCGGTGCCACTTTCCAGACATAGGGGGGGCCGACATAGGTCAATGACCAGATCTGATCGTCCTTGTAGAGGATGAACTGATCGCGCAGCGGCATCCCTTCGACCAACGCCGAACCGGTTTCGTCGATGACCGTCTCGCCCGCCAGTTTGGAGGCGTCGCCCACATCCCAGCTTTCGGGAACCTGCCCCGGTTCGGTGGGGTGACTCCATTTGATCACCTGGGGAAAGGGGATTCCCCCCTTGGTGGGGAAGATGCCAATGAGAAACGACTTGAAAAATCGCAGGCTGCGGATGGTGGTCCCGGCGGGCCACTGGCTGAGGTTGGCCAGGCGGGTGGTGTGGGCGAGCGGATTCCACATTTGCGGGGCATCGATGCCATTGTTGAGATAACCCACCCCTCCCAGGGCATCGCCGTTCCAGCCCAGATTGGCCTCGGCGTTGTAGGCGCTCTGGGTTTGCGTGCAACTGATGGTGGTGACATCGCCGACGAAATCGGCGTTGGCCTCCAGGGCGAGGAGGGTGTTGGTGATCGCGGTGGCGGTGATGGTTTCATTGAAGGTGCCGTTGGCACTGCGGGTGGTTCCGGCGATGCCGCCCACCTTGGGGGTGAGGGTGCCGGCGGAATAGCCGGAGATGGTGAAGGAGACGGCGTAGGAACGTCCTTCCTTGATGTTCACATTCTGCGACAGGCTGCTGGTTGTGGTCTGGGAACCGTTGCATTGGGCCTTGTCGGTGCTGGTATTGATGGACCAACCGGTTCCCAGGGTCCACCAGGGTTTGGTGGCATCATAGTCGGTCATGGCCCCGTCATACACCATGTCGGCCCCCGTCGAGGTACGGGTGACCTCATAATGGGTCCCATCCTTGACGGTATGAACTGCGGCGGTGCCGCAATAACACAGTTGGTCATACATGGTGCGTAAAAAATGGGGGGCGGTACTGAGTGTTCCCAGAACCGCCTTGTATCCTTGCACCTTGCGGGCGGCACCGCCGGTGAACTTGACGTTGGCGCCGGAGGAAAAGGCGTTGGGCGGCAGGGTGTGGGCCGGTTTGTCACTGATGATGCCGAATTGATCCAATTGTGAGACGGTAAAGAGCGGCATGGCGGGTTCCTGCGGATGAAAATGGCTGTGAGGGCAACAGATGCTTTGAATCATGAGGTCAGAGTTGTGAACTCCAACGGGTTTCGGCCGAATAACAGCCGACCATCCCAGCGGGACCCCCTTCGATGGGGATGGCATCGCCGACCAGGGTGAACGCGGTTTCGGGGATATCGGGCGGGGTGACGATGATGCCGTAGTAAGGCATGTTCTATTCCTTTCGTGCGATGATGTTGACGTTGGCGGCGTTCAGCAGGGCCACATAGGTATGATTGTTCCAGGACAGCGTGTCGCCAAGTGAAAGGCTTCCCGTCTGGATGCCCCAGACATCGCACACGCTGGAAAGATTGCCGTGATAGCCCGATACGCCCCCATTGGAAGCCTGATCCCAGGCAATGCCGGTCAGGATCAGGGGATACATCGGTACCGCCATGGTGGTGGTGTCGGCCAGGGAGTGCTCGGGGTAGCCTGAACCCAGGGAACTGGTGATCCCATGTCCTCCGGGAACCCCGAGGGCCAGGTTGCATCCGGTCTCCAGGAGGCCGGAGGAGCGGCGTTTGCATCGGATCGGGGAAAATCCGGTGTCATAACTGCCATACCAGGCGAAATTGGTCCAACCCCAGGGACCGACCTGGTTGTCGGCGGTACACCAGGGCATCGCGCGGGTATGCTCGAACAAACCCGAGGGGCCCATGAAGGTGCTCCCCCCGACCAATCCCGAGGCGGTGACGCCCAACATCATCATGAACCGGGCGCTGGAAAACAGATACAACACCCCGCTGCCGTTGGGGTCGAACCGTTGGGCATAGATGCCGGAATCGGACAGATACGAAAGGCCAGTCCCGGCATGGCTGGTGGCATCCCAGGTTTCGTAGCCATGGCAAATGTTGACCGGGGAACCGGAGTCCAACAACGAACCGACCTTGGCGTATTTGTATCCCAGATTGTCGGCCCAGGGGGCTTTGAGCACCTGAAAGTTGCCACCCGGTGCGGCATCATGGAGACTCCATCCGGCGGGGACGGTGGTGATGAGTTCCGATCGGGCGAGGTTGCACTGGGCCGAAAGGTTGGACAGACTGGTTTCGCCGGTGAACAGTTTGACCATGTCGGCCACGAAATTGGCGTAGGTCGCCCCGGCATCATAGGCATATCGACAGTACATCAGGCTTTCCTTGTACAATATTTGACGCCGATGCTGTTGCTCAAGGCAATATAGGTATTGCCTCCGGCGGAAAATTCATCGAACACGGTGAATACCCCGGTGGGGATCATCCAGACCTGGCATTGGGTGGAAAAATTGCCGTATGGACCAGGATAGGCATAGGTTCCGCGATTCCACCGGGTCATGATCAACGGCAGCAGGGGGACATATTCGCCCCCCTGGCCGTCGGTGATGAGTCCCGTTTCGCTGAAGGCGCCGACGTGGGTCACGAAGGTACTGCTCAACGTGGAAATGGCGGTGGCCCCGGTCCCATCCGTGGTGGATCGGCGTTTGATCCGCGGGGGATAGATGTCTCCGGCACTGTTGGCGAGGCTGAAGTTGATGAAGGCACTGGGGGGGTAACCGGCGGCGACGGTATCCCAGGCCAGGTCGCGACTGCGTTCAAACAGGCCGCTGGGGGAGCTTCCGGTCGAACTGCCCAGGGTTCCCGCCATGTCGGAAAACAGCAGGACATGCCGCGCCGAGGCGGATAGATAAATCTTGGCGCTGGAGGTGCTGATCCGCTGACAATAGGAACTGCTGTCGGAATAATAGGCCAGATTGGTTCCGGTATGGCTGGTGGCGTTCCAGGTTTCATAGGCTTTACCGATGAGATATCCGGTCGTGTTGGTATCGATGACCAGGTATTTATAGGTGGCGGCATCATCGGCGAGCGGTGCCTTGAGACATTTGGCGTTGGTTCCGGCGGCAGTGTCGTGCAGACTCCAACCGGCGGCCACCGTGGTGATCAATTGCGAGGCGGCGGTGTCGCAATCGCTGGAAAGGTTGGATAGCGAGGTTTCGCCGGTGAGCAGTTTGACCACATCTGAGAGGATGTTGGCCTTGGTGGCGGCTGCCTTGTAGACGTAACGGCACCACATCAGGCGGCACCTCCGCCATTGATGGTTTCGGTGGGGTGGGCGTTGGCACGGTGGGCCATCATCACCCGTCCCTTGGCCTGGGCCGCCTCCTGTTGAAATTTTTGCAGGCTCTCGTTGTCCTTGAGGTGATAGGCGACCCGGAACGAGGCTTCGGCGATGAACCAGTCGGCGGCATGGCGCAGCCAGGCATTGGAATTGCCGGTGGCGAGGCTGGCGAAGGGGGTTTCACGGTGATAGCCGACACTGAACAATTCAAAATCGGCGGCGGGGACGGGATAGAGGATCAGGTCGCGACCCCGGATGGCGTAATGGGTCGGGGTGGCGGGGCTTTCGGTGTTGAGTTTGCTCCACAGGTATTTATAGGTCCCGCGCAAAAGTTCCGCAGTCGGGGCGGTGGCACCCGAGGCGCCCCAGTAGACCCCGCCATGTTCATACACCCGCAACAGTTTGGCATCCCCTTCGCCCCAGACCGATACATTGTCGATGGCCCCGATGAAGTCGGCACTGGCGGTGAATTCCAGACGGGGCGAGGTCCCCGCTCCGGCCATGATCCGTTCTTCATGGTGACCATTGCCGGTCCGGGTGGTACCGGAAGTGGCGGCAATCTTGGGGGTGATGCTGCCTGCCGATACCCCGGAGAGGGTGAAGCGCAGGGTGTAGTAACTGTTTTGGGTGACGGAAACATCCTGTTCCAGATCGGAGGTGGTGACCTGGGAGCCATCGGAGGCGGCTTTGCCGCCGGAGATGGTCCAACCGGTCCCCTTGGTCCAGGCGCTGTCGCTGGAAAAAGAACCATTGGTGGTCAGGTCGCTCGCCCCCAGGGCATCCATCGACACCCGGGTGGTACCGGCCAGAACGGTGGTCTTGACTTCGCGAATCAAAAACCAGGGGAGGAAATCCCCCCCTTCCAGCGCCTGGGTCTGGGCAAGATTGAGTTCATCCTCGATGATGGTGTCAAGGTCGCTGCGATTGCCAAAACGTGATCCAATCAGGGAAATGGCATTCCCTTTCGTCAGTCCAACGGTCATGGACGATCTCCTGTTTTGATTGAAGACGGATAAGAAAAAAAAGGGGCCTGGGGGATTGCCCCCAGGGTTTTGATTTTGATTTTTTTTCTGGAGGGGATGCTGTTTTGCGAAAATAATGATGATAAATATCAATATGTTGAAATAGCGGCGATCAGGACGGGGTGTTCCTGAGGGACTCGATGACTCGTATCGACCCATGGGTGCCCGTTTCGGTGGGTCAGGGCTTGTTGGGGGAAGGATCGGAATCTTTTGCGGTTTGGGTGGCTTGATTCATTTTATTGTCGTGACACAATCAACGGATCAACAACGCCGGGAGAAACCCTGATCTGAAATGAAACAAAGTGTTGCACATGCGGTAATTGAGTTTTCCTTACGTTTATCTTGTATAACCCAGATAATCGATGGCTCGGGCCAGGAGCGTTTCCAAATCATTGTTTTCGTAGCTGTGTTCCAGCTCCTTCTCCTCTTCCATCGATGACGTTGCTTCTTTCAACAACTTTTTCAGTTGCCCAGGATATTTCTCGGTGCCTTCTTTAAATTTTATCGTTTCTATAATACCTTTTTTCCTGAAAAATAGGAATGTTCTATACTCAAGCAATACCTCCACAATGGTTGGTGTGAGGATCGTGCCATTACTGTCAAAGAACATGTCATTGATATTGACATTTTCGATATCGGGTGCTTCAAGGTAATTCTCTGCATGTTCGACGGTTCTGAAAATATCAGTAGTGCCTTCACTATAGACAATAATGGGTGGTTTCATTAGAATCGGTCCTAGAACGATTTGTGATCTTGATGTGTTTCCAATTGTATTGCTTGAGCAATTCTATGGTTGTGACACAATCAACGGACTTGCAACATCGGGAGAAACCCTGATCTTGGGTGAAACAATGCGTTGCACCAGCGGTGATCAGGGTTTGCCGCCGTTTATCCTGTATAGCCCAGGTGATCAATGGCTTTGGCCAGGAGCGTTTCCAAATCATCGTTTCCGTCCTTGTGTTCCAGACCTTCCTCCTCCTCTGATTCAATCGATCTTTTCAACAATTTTTTTAGTCGCTCAGGATTTTTCTCGGTGCTTTCTTCAAATTTTATATCTTTGACGCGCAATTTAGTCCTGAAAAATAGGAATGATTTATCCTCACGCAATACCTCCACAATGGTTGGAGTAAGGATCGTGCCATTACTGTCGAAGAACATGTTGTTGTCATCTTCGATATCGGGTATTTCCAGGTAACTCTCCGCTCTTTCGACAGTTTTGAAAATTAAAGTACTATCAGTATAGGTGATAATGGGTGGTTTCATTAGAATCGATCCCAGAACGATTTGTCGTAGTCACTTTTTTCCCATGGGCGGTGCCGGTTCTTGCCCTGCCCTTTACGGGGTTCTCCTGTCCTGGGATTCTTTCTTCCTGGTCGGTGGTAATGCGGAAATTCTCCCAGTGGATTTCCTCTACGATTGCCAAAGGGGGCAACGCGGAACTTCTTTCCGCCTTGGGGATATTCAGGACCTATTTCTTTTAATCTTTTAAATTCTTTGACGATTTCTTTGCTTGCCATGGCGATTCCTTTGCCTGCCATGATGGTTCCTTTGACGGCAAGAAGGGCTTCGGCGATTTCTAATTCAGGATAAACATCCTCAAGGGGCGAGTCTGGTTCTCCGGTATATTTGGGATAGCGATTTGATTTCGGCTGTGTATTGTCCGAATGATGCACTCGACCCGCTGTTTTCTTCTTGTTTTGGCTTAAAAGCTCATCAGTGAATGCCTTTCTCCTGATCCCTGGTGCGCTTTCCTTCTTCCATGTGAGCTCATCAACGAAAGCCTTTCTTTTCACGAAATCATCATGCGTCTTCTGAACCTTTGTTGGCGCCAAGGTCTTGTGCGACTTCTTTTTTGGATCGGATAAAGATTCGGTCCCTCCCGAAATATATTCACCGGTTAAAGGATCGTAATCCTGGCATTGTCCCCCAGCACCTGTTTTGTAATCACTTATTCTTGTCTCCTCCATTCATTCCAACAGACAAACCATCGGTCTTGCCGGGAGACCGAAACGGTTTGACAGTCCCTGGATCATGCCGGAATCGAATCAACATACCAGGATCGATTCCGGCATGGCAAGGTGGTTTTGATAATCATAATTATAATAATAATTAAAGTAAGCGACTTCATGCTCCAATATGGCGAAGCTCTGGATGACGTAGAAAAACTGAACTTTGGCTGGTTGCCTTCCCGCCTTGGGGCGAAACAACACGGTTCCGGCTGTGTGGGTCATGGCCGGAACCGTGGGATGAGATCAATCAGGGCGATAGGACGAGAAACTCGGTGATCTGTTTTCTTGAACGCACGTTACACCTCTTATTGCCTTGCCTCCAGCACCGCCACCCGGGCTTCCAATGCCTTCCGTTGCGCAACCTCCTCCTGGAGCGATTTGACCAGGATCCAGGTCATGGGCGACGTGACGACGAAATCCGTAAATGTCCCCGTTTTCCGAACGATCACAGGACGGTCAGACTCGGTTTCACCCTCTTTGAGAATGTAATCGGGATCAGGGATCGTCATGGTGTCCGGGACGGATCGGACGAGGCTCGGGAAAACCTCACGGAATTCACTGGCGAGAACCCCGATATTCTTGTGGAACGGATCGCCTTTGAAGCGGAAATTCACAATTCTGAGTCGCATCAGATCATTAAGTTTTGACGTGGCATCCTCAGGGGTTGATTTGAGTTTTGGATCTGATATCGTGCCATAAGAGCCGTTCGCCATAATGGAAAACACGTTGGTATTGGTGCCGCCCACGTCCGAATGGACCATCAATACAGGGTCGGTTGTGATCGATGACGATCGGTACAAGCGTTGCGCAAGGGTAGAGCTGTTGGTGCTGTGAACATCAAGGAGTGCGACAGGGGTGGCCGTGCCCAAGCCCACGTTTCCCGCATCGGTCACAATGAAGGCGTTCGGGTTGAAACCGGGATATCCGAACGCCTTCAGCTCCGTTACCGACAGCTTGGTCCCGGCCCGGTGCAGACTCTGAATCACCAGGCGAACCCCGAAACAAATAACGGAAGGTATCGATATTTTCACCCATCCGCTGGAATTAGCGCCAAGATCGGTACCGAACAGTGAGGTTCCACTCCCGCTTCCGTTCAGAATTACACCCAGAGCCGAAATATCGCTCCAGGAAGAACCGTCGTACTGCTGCAACTTGAAACTGTTCAACTGGGTGTAGACTGGATTGCCCCAGTCGAAAACAAAAGCCCAAAACTCCGAAATCGATACGGGGACAGAAAATGTAAGTCCTAACATCCCATTGGCGAGCATGATTCCATCAAAAAAACTGATGTCCGGCGTGTTCAAACTCCCATTGGTCATGCTGGCGAGCGAAGGGGGATATGACGGATCGTTGTTGACCACGTTGATGCCGGTTGCATTCAGCGTAAGGTCAACAATGCTTGGTGTCCCCAAGGAAACTTGTAACGGACCCTGGGGCAATGCCGTGCCAATCCCCAGGCGTTTGTTCGCATTACTCCAGAACAGATTGCCCGCTTCCTGCGTAACGCCTCCATCGGCGGCTCCAATCAGCAGCCCGCCCGGAGCCATCCCGGACACCACGCCGGCACCGGGTTCGCCCTTGGCCGCCAACAAACCCCAATACGTGGTATTGGGTGGCTCCTGGTTGGAATGTCCCGCCTTGCAAAAATAGCTCGACCCACCATGAGTCACGCCATCACCCGGGATATAGGCGGTCGCGGAATTCCATTCGTCGCGATGGAAGATCGCCTGGCCTGGCCCCCCCTGAATACCTTGGAAGTTGGCAATGGGGTCACCCCATACGCCAGCAGCTCTGGTGTACAGGTCATTGGTGGAAGTGTGGAGATAGTAGTCCCCATCCGCTCCGATTCCGGGATGGGGCAACTCAGGGCCATGTCGAAGCGTAGCTCCCGCC
>PEAN01000093.1 GCA_002753735.1 Magnetococcales bacterium DCbin4 | reverse complement strand
AAACCGCGAAAAGATCGGGACCAAGGCTCGCGCCTGCGCGGTTTCCCGCAAAAACCACGCGGAAAACCGCTTCGGGTAATGTGGCGCGTAAAAAACAAAATCAACACCAAAATCAACACCCTGGGGGCAATCCCCCAGACCCCTTTTTTCTTTCAATATTCATAGGGTGATCAGTGAACGATCAGGTGTCATCTCCAATTCATGGATGTGACAAAGGAAAATGATGTTGGATCATTCAAAACGATTTTCACCCACGATCATGTCCGCCGACCCGTTCCATTCGATATCGGCACAAAAAACCCAGACCGCCCCCGCAATCTCCAAGGCAATGGACAAGGTGATACACATCCCCGCATCGGGTTGCGAAAAATAAGGCCCGATCACTTGAATCGCTCCGGGACGCCCCACCGCCCGCCGATAATAGGTTCTCCGCGACCAGTCCGCCCCATCGCCGCCCGCGATATGGGCGAAATGAGGGGCATGGCCCACCGTCATGTTCGGTCCCACCTGGCTCCCCCGATGATTCAGAATGAAACAACGCTTCACCCCATCCATCAGGGCAAAAGCCTCCCCTCGGCGCCGCAAGGCATCGAACGAATCCACCATTCCCACCCAGGGTTCCAAAAGGTCGAGATAGCCCCGGATTTCCTTGAACTGCCGTTTGGTATCCGCCACCAGGCGCCGGCGAAACCTTCCCGCCAGTTTTTGCAACATTTCACTTTTCACCCCCCCCACCGTCGCCAGATCGGTCATCGGGGTACCGAACAAAAACCCTTGCACGAAATCAGCCTCGGCATCCAACGCAATCATCGCCTCGTCATGGGTCTCAATCCCCTCGATCAGGACCATCGCCCCCGTTTGGTGTAACAGCGACACCAGCCCCGGCACCATCCTCCGGGCATGGGGATTGTGGATCGCATTGGCGATGATCGACCGGTCCAACTTGACGATATCGGGACGGAATCGCCAAATCCGGTCGAAATTGGCATGACCACTGCCGAAATCATCGATGGCCACCAAACATCCCATCTCGTGATAATGATCGACCAATTCTCCCATCAACCCTTCGTCCGGAATGGATTGTTCCAATATTTCCAAAACCACCCGATTCGAGTCCAAGCCAAAATGTTCCAACAGATCGACCGTAAAAGCGACCGTTTCCCGTTTGAACGTCCAGAACAAATTGGGATTGAGGTTGAGGAACAGCCAACCTTCATCCAACCCCAACATTGTGAAATTATGGATGTGGACCGCACGGCACAACCGATCCAGATGGACCCGTTGTTCTGGATTTCCCGCCCGACCGAACAAGGCCCCCGGAGCGACCACCTGCCCCTGGGAATCCACCGGGCGTATCAATCCCTCATAGCCAACAGGGCGCTTGTGGGAAAGGCAATAGATGGGTTGAAATGCCCCATTCAACTTCAAGCCGGAAAAATGCCCCACCCCCCAGAGACCATTCCGGGTCATGCAATCGCCAACCAGACGGGCCGCACGATCCACGCCCCGCGCCTCCAACGTCGATTCCTTTCGTAGCGCCAACATGTCCACCTCCTTTTCAAGGTATCCTCCCCCCTTGAAATACAACTTTCCTTATTATAGAGTATTGCATTCCCTTGAAGCACGCCCCGACCCCGCCCCATTTCCATAAACAAAACCTGGGCCAACAAGATATTCTCAGGATAGCATGTTGATTCAATGACGGATTATGGCGCCGGCCCAAGGTGATCAAATAATCGGCACCCGACCAGTCTGCCCAATGAATCGGCACAAACGCCTATATTTCATGCATTTTCACAATACCCCGTCGTTGCGCCACGATTCCTCAGGATGGCGGAGGGGCCAGGGAGCGACTGATCGCGATTATGAAACGGTCATAAACGAACGGATAAACGCAGCCGATTCTTTTTTTCCTTTGATGATGCCGTAATGACCTTCGCACAATACATCGCAATTCAAATCGAGCATCCGTTGCAGCGAGTTTTGATAATCACTGCGATTGGAATTCAAGGAGGGATGGAGCGGCCCATGGACATCCTGGGCGAACATGATCCGAAGGTGATCCGATTCCATGGTGAAGACCAGCGATCCCGGAGAGTGACCCGGAACGTGGTGGGCCATGATCTGACATGATCCCAGTTCAAGGTTCCAACGTGAACCGATGATCGGTTCATCGATGGGACAAGGGATCATCCGTTGTCGATACCAGTTGGCGGCGGTCACCACGGCATCGCCCCGTTCCAGATAACTGGCATCCTGTTGATGCATGACCGTCCGGCATTGCAATCGTTGACGCAGGGCATGGGCACCGCCGGTATGATCGAAATGGCAATGGGTCAACAAAAGGTGGGAGATTTGTTCCGGTGCCACCCCTGCGGCACGAATATTGGCCAGAAGCCGTTCCATCGCCAGACCGGTTCCCGCATCCACCAACACCACCCCCCCCGCACAATGAATCAGATAGATGGCGGCATCCTCGGCCGCCGTCAGATCCGATCCACCCACTTGGGATACTTCGCTGGTGATGTGAACGACCGCGCCTTTGGACATGCAAGACTCCTACGGCCCGAAACCAACCGGCTCAGACGATCGAGAAGAAACATTCGACACTGAAAGGTCCAAAGAGACAATCAAAATCGGCACGCACGTTGAATAATTGATCACTGCTGTAGGTACACTGATGCCCGACGAACACCATGGGGGGAATCAGGGAAATATTTTCATACTCTTCCGACAATCCGCTCTGGACCCCCCCCGAAATCATGTTGGACAACTCGCCAAAACCATCGATGATCGTGGGCATGCTGACCTGGCCGGGTTCCAGTTCCAACAGTTTGGCCACCAGAGCTTTGGCAAAAACGATTTCCGACACCACGATAATGCTGCCATAAAGTGCCCCGTTGAAGCCACAGACACTGGAGATTTTGACATCATCGGCATCGACTTCCCGGGAAGCCCTGCTGACCACAAGGACTTCAGTTTCAAGATAAATGCTGAAGATCGATTTGACCGCCTCCTGGATGAACGACAGGATGGAATCACGCATGGCGGGGAGATAGAGGCTGTTCAACGACAGGCCGGGATTGAACTTGATCTCATCGATGACCTCCTTGGGATGGGCGGCATAATCAAGGATTGTTTTTTTCAATAATTTAAAATTATTAGGATCCGACTCCTTCAATTTATAGGTGATCGAATTTTGATCGCAACGCACCACCTCGCCGATGAATTCAGCGACATAGGGATCTTCATGGGAGCCGAACTTCATCTTCAGCAGCCCCTCCTGACACAGCCCCATATCATAAACCTTGGAAATTTTAATATTGACCCCGGCGACGGAAATGTCGTTGACCACCCCCCGGTAGACGGTACCATTGTCGCAGTGGATGGATACATCGATAGGCGGAACGACGCGTGAATGTTTTCGGTTGTCAGGCATGATTCTTCCGTGAGTTCGTGGGAGACGGAACGTCCCTCGGGCAAGGGATCAAACCCCATGGGGCGATCCCCCATCATTCCCGCGCAGGCGGGTCTTCATTTTATTCGTGACCCATTGTGTTCCCGGCACGTTGAACGGTAAACAATGATTCACCAAATTTCGATAATAATCAAGAAAATTCCACGTCGGATCCCTCGGAGGCGGCAACACGACGTGCCTTTCGCTCCAGTTCCAGATTTGCCTCACGCAACTGCTGGATCGTGCGATTGCAGGATCTGGCCAGAAGGCCGAGTTCATCCGCTCCCTCATCAGGCAAGCGTTCAACGACAGAACCCTCCCCCCCCTGACGATCCATGATGGCGGTCATCAGTGACAACCGCCGAATGAACGAACGGTGGAACAAAAACTGATGCAGACCGAGGAAAAAAGAAAGCAACAACAGTGCGCAACCACCCAGTACATAATAACGTGCATGCATGGCGGCAATTTCATCATCGATCGGAACCTGGATCACGGTCGCGCTGATCACTTTGCCCACAGGCCAATGAAAACCACTATCGGTCCCATAGCTGTTCAACAGGGCAGCAGGGGCATCGACGGGATTGCCATGACAGGGGAGACATTTTTGTTCCATCACGACGGGGAATGCACTGTAATAATAAATTCGACCATCGACCTTCTGATACCCCTTGATGACAGTCAGTGCCGAATTTTCCTGGAATCTTTTGATGAGGTCACGTTCAAAAGGGGAGGCCAGGTGGGTGGGGTTCAAAGGGGCAAGGGCGGGTTGGCGATAGCGATAATCGGGGAAATGGCGATTGAAATAACCGAAGATGCCATTCGTGACATAGGAACTCGATTTTCCCTCCAGAATGAATTCACGTGCCACCTGATCCAGGGCGGGGCGCAAATTTTTGGCGACATACTCCCGCGTGGCGCCGGCAAAGCGGGCCACCAGTTCGATTCGGTGATCAATCTCCTGCTCCATCCGTTTTTTTTCAAGGTGGCCCAAGAGAAGGGCGGTCAACCCCGGGATGAACAGCATGGCCAGAACCATGGTCAACAGATAGCGTTGTATGATCGACATGGGACGCTATTCTAAGCCTCTTCCTGAACGGTTCAACCGGTAAAATACCAAAATCCGGGAGAAGTACCCATCTCTTCCTTGAGGCGATAGACCGGTTTGTGTTCCAGCACGTATCGAATTTCCGAAGCGGGATCCAGGAGGTTGCCAAAGATGCGCGCCCCGGTGGGACAGGCTTCCAGACAGGCGGGCAGCAAACCATTGCGGGTCCGTTGCAGACAAAAGGTACATTTTTCCATGACCCCTGCCGGGCGGGGACGGTTGCCCAGGTAATCGGTGCGGGGTTGGCAATCCCCCGGTGGGATGTCGGGTCGTCCCCAATTGAAATGGCGGGCACCGTAGGGACAGGCAATGGCACAGTAACGGCAGCCGATGCACCAATCATAATCGATGACGACAATGCCATCGGGTTCCTTCCATGTCGCCTGTACCGGACATGCCTGGACACATGGGGGGTGATCGCACTGTTGACAGCTGACGGGGAGGTAGTGCCGTCCCGGTTCAGGGACCAGGGGGGGATTGAAATAGGGATCGGCGAGGGCCAGATCGTGGCTGCCCTGGTTCATGGCCAGAACCCGAATATTTTCCAAAGCGCCACCGCGCCCGCAATTATTTTCCCGGACACACGCCTCGACGCAACGGCGTGTTCCCTTGCACATCGCCAGGTTCAAAGCCTGGGCGAAGCGCACCTGTTGCGGGGGAGGCGTTGCGGAACAGGAACTTTTAATCCCATGAATCCGTTCCGTATCACGCTGGATCCGTTCCAACGCCGACCGCACTTCTTCGGGGGACATTTTCAGGAAATGTTTTTGCAGCATGCGGTCGAGGGTGTCGGCCCATCGGGATGAAGTGAAGGATTCGGCGGCGACGGCACTGCCGGCAGCAGCGGTCGCGGCGAAGGCCACCCCTTTGAGCAGATGGCGGCGGATGGGTGACGCGGGAGCGTCGGCTACGGGCTTCATGAAGGGGCCTCCATGGATGAGGAGCGGGGGATCCGGGGTTGCCAGGGTTGCCGCATCCCGGGACGGGCAGGTGGCGTGGAGGGAGTCATCGGTTTCCAGGCGGGTTGATGGGGGTCATGGCATACGGAGCAGGGTTGGATGCGGCGTTGCCCCTGCCATGATCCAACCCGCTTGCCATGAACCCCGAACCGCCAATCCTTTACTTTGACAGCGTGGCATTGAAAACACAACTGATCCGTTTCGGTAACGGAGACGGTCTGATCGTGATGCAACAGAAGTTGCCGGGGGGCCTGGGGATCGTGGCACCGGTCACACCATGGTCCGGGGAGCGGCCAATGATTGAACATCAGGGTATCATGAGGTTTTTTCAATGTTCGGGGCTGAAGATCGGGCTGACGCCAGGCATGACAGGAAATGCATTTATCGCTCACCACTGGACCGTCAATCGAAAACGAAGGCGGCGTGGCAATCTGTGCCATGGCCCGGGAAGACATCGCAAGAACTAGGATCAGTCCCAACAGGATCCAGACCGCCGGTGTGAATTTCATTCGCATTCCTTGGAAGATGATGAATTCCGGCAACCTTTTTGGCATGTTTGTCCCAGGGAATCAATCCATCTCGATTTCATCCCGGGATTGTCACAACGGTGTGGTCATGGGACGGAAGGTGAATCCAGGGCAGCGTATGAAATTGAAGCGGAATTTGATAAACTGGCCCAAAAGTAGATCAACAAACGTCAGCGAACAAGAGATGCCATGTCCCTTTTGAAGGGAAGCAATTATTTTTTCTGTCAGGACGACGGAAAAGGGCCACACGCCCGTTTAAATGAAACAAGGGGGGGAAAATTGGTTTCATCAACCCCAACGACGAGGAGCATGGCCATGAACACAATCCGGGTTTTATTGACCGTTGGCAGCTTGGTTTTCATCCTGCCGACGGAGGGTGTGGCACAATCCAATGAGATTGGCGGATGTTTTGGAAGACCCATCTGCGCCACCCGTTTCGATGCCAACCAGGATGGGATCGTCACTCAGGATGAAATTGCCGATCTGCGCACCACCCATTTCACCACCGCCGACCGCAATCAGGATGGATACCTGACCGCCGACGAACGGCCCGGGCTGCCCAACCATGGCGCCGGGAGGGGTCGCATGCTTGCCCGCCTGGATACCGACCACGACGGACGATTGTCCAAAGCAGAGTTCCTGGCCTTTGTCCCGCCACGTTTGATGGGGATGGGTCCCGGGGTGACACCCTGTGCCGGTCGGGGTCCGAACTGGGGTCGCGGGGCACGGGCCTGGTAAGGGATGGGGGGAAGATCTCTTGAAATCAAAACGCTGGGGGCAATCCCTCAAGCCCCCTTTTTTGCTGCAATGGTGTCATCTTCAATGAATGAATGTGACAAGGTGGAATGAAACAGACGACCCCGGGAGTTTGGGTGAGACAATGACATGGTCCATTCAAAACAACACGACCCCTCCATCCAGGCGGATGCACAACTCATGGCCCGGGTGGCCATGGGAGATGCCGCCGCTTGGAAGCTTTTGGCCGACCGGGAGTTAAGCGGTGTCCTGTTGCTGGCCAAACGGCTGTTGGACCACCATCAGGAGGCAGAAGATGTGACCCAGGAAACCTTCACACGATTGTGGCGCCAGGCCCCCCATTGGCGGGAAGAAGCCCGCGTCCGCACCTGGCTGTACCGGGTGACCTGCAACCTGTGCCTGGATCATCTGCGCCACCGTCATGGCCGCATCACGGAAGAGACGTTTGCCGAAGGAGAAGAAGAGGCGGTACCCGCCTCGGATCGGGAATCGCCCCTGGCCCATCTGGAACGAAAGGAACAACGGCACCTCCTGGATGCCGCCTTGGCCCATCTGCCGGTCCACCATCGAACCGCAGTGCTGCTGGTCAATGTGCTGGGTCTGCGGGTGGCTGAAGCGGCGCAAGTCATGCATTTGGGCGATGAGGCCATGGCATCCCTGCTGGCGCGCAGTCGACAACGGCTCCGCCTGTTACTGTTGCCATGGCGCAATGAATTGCTGGGAGCCTGACATGACCCCACACATTCCTGAACCCGATACCGATCCACGCTTTGAACAGGTGTTGAACCAACGCTTGGCGGAACTCCCGCTGGAAACTCCGAGCCATCGTTTGCGTGCCAACGTACTGGCCCTGGCGGAACAGAGCACAGGAGAAGTTCACCGTTGGTGGTGGCCGTTCGGCCCTTTATGGCGCCCGGCGTTCGTACTGGCCTGTTCCGCCCTGCTGGGATTGGGGCTGGGGACAACCTGGTCCCAGACACCACCCGCCCAGGAGTTTATCGGGTCCGAAACCATCACCCTCATATTCGGTCCCATGGAGGAAGCACCATGATTCGGGACAGACAACGATTTCTACTCTGGCTGCTCTTCCTCTCCATGTCATTGAACCTGTTTGCCGGCGGAGTGATGGTCGCCATGTGGCTGGGTCAACGATCCCCGGAACACCCCTCGCACGCACCAGGGGCGTTCATGATGGGATTGGGCATGCCACAGGATTCGGGCAGATCAACGCCTCCGGAAGTCAATGCCATCTTAATCCGGCGGGAAGTGGCCTTGCGCACGGGAATGCACGAACTGCACGTTACCCAACAACGGGTTCGAGATGCACTTCGGGCAGAACCATGGGACGAGAAGGAACTGGCATCCGCCCTGACGGAACTGCGGCAACGAACCGGAGCCGCACAACTTCAGTGGCACCAAACCTTGATGGAAATCGCGGCCTCCCTCCCACCTGAACAACGATCCCAATTGGGAACCTCCTTCCGTGGCATGGGGATGGGACGGGGAATGGGGATGGGACGGGGAATGGGAATGGGACCGGGAATGGGACCGGGGATGGGACGGGGAATGGGACGGGAGCGTCATGCCAATCACCCGGAGCCATGAAGTATGGTAAAGTTCAGTTGCGATGCAATCAATCCCATCATGGAAATCAACCCGGGGTAACCGCATGGATGCAAACATCAGGAAAATGATTCTGAAGGCCACGAACGCCAAAGAAATTGTACGGACCCAATTAATTCAAAACCTTTGGGACAATTATGGCGAGCTGCTCAGGGTCCATCTCAGGGATGGCGACGCCACGAGCGTCATATTGAAACACATCAAACTTCCCTCGAAGCACGCGCGCGCAAAAGATTCAAAATCGGATCTTTCGAGCAGAAGAAAGTTGAAATCATACAAGGTTGAGATTTGCTGGTATGAAACCTATAACAAAATCAACCTGCGAGATCATGGTTCACCGACGGCACTCAAGTTGGCCAGCTTTCAGGGTAAGGACGAGCTTTTTCTTTTATTGGAAGACCTGGACACCCGGGGATTCGGAAAGCGCATCGCGGTTGCCGGCATCCAGGAGATGAAATTGGTTTTGTCATGGCTCGCATGTTTTCACGCCAAATTCATGCAACACGGACATCAAGGATTGTGGAACAGCGGTACCTATTGGCACCTGGAAACCCGACCTGATGAACTTCAGATTTTAGATGACCTGCGGTTGAAACAAGCCGCACCTTTGATTGATCACAAATTAAAAAACACCCGCTATCTGACGATTGTTCATGGCGATGCCAAGTTGGCAAATTTTTGTTTTTCCAGTGATCGATCTCAGGTTGCCGCTGTGGATTTTCAATATGCGGGCAGAGGCTGCGGCATGAAGGATGTCGCTTATTTCATTGGAAGCTGCCTGCGTGAAGATCAGTGTGAAGCGATGGAAGGGATGATTTTAGATTTTTATTTCAGTGCATTATTGAATAACCTCAAAGATTCACAAATTGACAAGCATGAACTTGAGCGCCAATGGCGGGCGTCATATCACGTGGCCTGGGCAGACTTTCATCGATTCATCAAAGGATGGAGTCCTGGATTCTGGAAGAAAACCTCATATAGCGAGAAAATCACCAAGAAGGTCATCGATGATCTATACCTGGAATTGCTTCAGGTTGCGATACATGCCTGTGTCGCGGCGGGAAGGATTGTTCGATCCTATTGGAGAAAAGATATTGCAATTTCATCAAAAGATGGCGCAACCGCTTCATCGCGCGTGGTCACTGAGGCAGATCTGATCAGTCAAAGGACGATCCTGTCAATCCTGGAACCGAGCATGAAGACTTATGACCTTGGCCTGCTTGCTGAGGAGGAACGTGACAATCGAAGCAGGCTGGAGAAGGCGTTTTTCTGGAGTGTAGACCCTCTGGACGGGACCCTCCCCTTCAGCGAGGGGGAATCTGGTTTTGCCGTCACGATTGCGCTGATCAGCAAAATGGGCGATCCCATCCTGGGGGTTGTCTATGACCCGGTCACGGAGACGCTCTTTCATGCCATTCAAAATCAGGGGTGTTATCAAAACAATCGACCCATTCAACTCGATCAGAACAACGTTTCGAAAAGGCCCATCCACCTGTTCGCTGATCGAAGTTTGAAGCAGGAGAAAAACTACCCTGATCTCAAAGAAAAATTCACCGTCCACTTCACAGGGGGCGCCGTCATGAACACCATCCATGTCCTCCTTCATCAAAATGCATGTTATTTGAAGTATCCTAAAGAAGAAGTGGGTGGCTGTGCCATTTGGGATCTGGCAGCGGTTTCACTGATATTGAAAGAAGCAGGGGGAATCATGACAAATATGAATGGAGGCGCTTTATCGTTTAATCAAGTTGAATCAGTTTATTTTAACAAGGAAGGAATCATTGCATGCAGTAATAAAAAAATTTTTGACGAGGTGAATCAAACGCTTTAACCATTTCCTAATGATCCATCTGAAACAGAATGCATCGTCTTTCGACACAACCGGCGTTCCAGTCGGAGAAAAGATGATCGTATCCACACGTGGAAAAAAAAATCCACGATGAAACATGGCAGGTTACCCTGATTCCCATTGTGAACCAATACCAGCCTCAAACCCCGACGATCATCAAAACATCCCCATGATTAAAACACCTTCCCATGATCAACGGTCATCGAAATCATCAGCCAACCCCGGTTCACTTTGGCCCACTCCCTGATTTACTGCTCATTGGGATGCCTTGTTTTCCATGGATTGTGATAACATGTCGCCGTCTTCATCTCCAACCACCGACGGTATGCCATGGCCTGGATCAAAGCGCACGATCTGCATCTCAGTCTTGGGGGACCCGCCCTGTTGGACGGGGCCGATTTTGCCGTTGATGCGGGGGATCGGGTCTGTCTGGTGGGGCGTAACGGCGTCGGCAAGAGTAGCTTGCTGCGCCTCCTGGCAGGGGAACCCCCCCCCGACAGTGGCCGGGTGCTGATTCAACCCGGCAGCCGCGTCCGTTATCTGCCGCAGGAAATTCCCGCCGAACTGGCGGGAACCGTCCGTGATATCGTCACCTCCGGACTGAAAACCGCCGTATCAAACAGGGTTGCCGATCCCGTCGACGACACCTCCCATGAATGGAATGGTCCGGTCCGGGTGGAAACCACCCTGTCCCAGTTGGACCTGGATGGCGACAAGGAGTTCATGACCCTGTCCGGGGGTTTGAAACGGCGGGCACTCCTGGCGCGCGCCCTGGTGGTCGATCCCGATATCCTGCTGTTGGATGAACCCACCAACCATCTGGACATCAACGCCATTGCCGGCCTGGAAAAACTGTTTGCCGAATTTTCCGGTTGCCTGATCTTCGTCACCCATGATCGCATGTTCGCCGACCGGGTGGCGACCCGAATTTTTGAGTTGGATCGTGGCCGACTGACCGATTGGCCCGGCAATCATGCCGAATATCTCAGGCAGCGTGAACTCCGATGGCAGGCAGAAGCAGAACAGTTCGCCCAATTCGATAAAAAACTTCAGGCGGAGGAGGAATGGATCCGCCAAGGGATCAAGGCCCGGCGAACCCGCAACATGGGACGGGTACGCTCGCTGGAAAAATTGCGCGAAACCCGACGCCTGCGCCGGGAACGGATGGGCAGCGTCCACATGCGCCTGGAAGAAGCGGAACAATCGGGCAAACTGGTCATCGAAGCGGATCGGATCAGCTATCAATACGATGGCGTCCCCTACATCGATCAGTTCTCCACCATCATCCAACGGGGCGACCGCGTCGGGATCATCGGCCCCAATGGTTGCGGCAAAAGCACCCTGCTCAACCTCCTTCTCGGACGGCTGACCCCGTTGTCAGGACGGGTTCGCCTGGGGACCCGCCTGGAAGTCGCCTATTTCGACCAGCTCCGTGCCACCCTGGATGAAGAAAAGTCCGTCGCCGATAACGTCGCCAACGGTCGGCAACAGGTTGAATTCGGTGGGCGCAGCCGTCACATCATCGGCTATCTGGAAGAATTCCTCTTCGCCCCTGACCGTGCCCGCATGCCGGTCAAAGCCCTCTCCGGTGGGGAGCCCACCCGCCTGCTCCTGGCCCGCCTGTTCCTGCAACCCGCCAACCTCCTGGTCATGGATGAACCCACCAACGACCTCGATGTGGAAACCCTGGAACTGCTGGAAGGGGTCGTGGGAGAATTTTCCGGTACTCTGATCCTGGTGTCGCACGACCGCGCCTTTCTCAACAATGTCGTCACTTCAACCCTGGTGTTCGAGGGCGATGGCAGAATCGAAGAATATATCGGGGGCTATGACGAATGGTTGGCGCAACGTTGCCTGCCGCAAACCCCTTCCATCAAAGAAAAACCAACTGAAAAAAAGAAAAAACCGGTCGATAAAAACCGGCCTCGCCGGAAAAACATGGCCGAAAAAAAAGAATTGGAGGCGATTCCCGGCCGGATCGAAGCCTTGGAACAGGAAATGGCGGCCCTGCATGCCACCTTGTCAGATCCCGCCTTCTATAAAAATGCTCAAGGGCAGAAGGTTAATGAACTCCGCCAACAATTACACGCGTTGGAACACTCTTTGGCGCTGACCTTTCAAAGATGGGAAGCATTGGAAGCCATTCCCGATTAAAACAACAGGGGGAGTCCGGGACATGAACGACAACAAGGAAGAAGTGCCCTACAACGATCTGCAACCCGATCTCATTCTGAATGCCGTGGAATCGGTAGGGTACCGTTGTGATGGTCACCTGCTGGGACTCAACAGTTATGAAAACCGCGTCTACCAGATCGGCCTGGAAGACGCCCCTCCCGTCGTCGCCAAATTCTACCGCCCGCAACGATGGTCCGATGCCGCCATCATCGAAGAACACCTTTTTTCCCGCGAACTGGCCGATCTGGAAATCGACGCCGTCGCCCCTCTGGATGTCCATGATCGCACCTTGCACGAATTTCATGGATTCCGGTTCGCGCTCTATCCCAGGCGCGGCGGTCGTACACCCGATCTGGAACACCTCGAAATCCTGGAACGCCTGGGACGGTTTCTCGGACGGATTCACGCAGCAGCCGTCGTCCGTTCCTTCCATCACCGCCCCACCCTCGATGCCCGTTCCTTTGGCATCGAGCCGAGTCACTATCTGCTCGAAAGTCACTGGATCCCCCCCGAATGGTCGCAGAAGTATCGGGCGCTGATCGCGGAACTCCTCCCTTTGATCGATGCCGGTTTCCAACGGGCCGCCCCGTTTCATCCCATCCGTCTGCACGGCGATTGCCACAGCGGTAACATGCTCTGGACCGAAACCGGTCCCTGTTTTGTCGATTTCGACGATGCCCGCATGGGACCGCCCATCCAGGATTTATGGATGTGCCTGTCGGGTACCCGCGAGGAACGAACCGTTCAAATGCAGGCCATGCTTGCGGGATATCGTCAGTTTCATGATTTTGAACTGCGACAATTACATCTGGTGGAACCTTTGCGGACCCTCAGAATGATCCATCATACCGCATGGATCGCCAGACGTTGGACCGATCCCGCCTTTCCCCTGGCCTTCCCCTGGTTTGCCGAAGGTCGTTTTTGGGAAAATCATCTGATGGCGTTGCACGAACAAATTTCCCTGATGGAAGAGCCCCCGCTGGCAAATGATTGAAAAAAACAGGTCTCAAAGCTGACTGAAACGTTTCATCATCCCCGGTTGATGAATGTGACAAGGGATAAGTAATCCCTCCTCACGACCGGATCGTGAATCCAATACCATGAATTGACGGAAACCGTTCCGAAACGCCCTGAAGCCTGTTTCATTCGATATTCTTCGGATCCTCCGGGATTGAAAAACGGATCAGGGTTCCTTCTGCGGTTTGGGGTTCGACCCAGATGCGGCCTCCATGACGTTCCACAATCCGTTTGCAGATGGGCAGACCCATGCCAATCCCCGGATATCGCGTGCGGGCCTGGAGTTTCTGAAAAATAAGGAATACCCGTTCGGCAAATTGGGGAGGGATTCCGATCCCATTGTCCTGGCAGGAGAAAATCCACTTATCCCCCTCTTTTTCAACGGAAATGTGTATTTCGGGGGCCGTACCGTTCTGAAACTTGATGGCATTGTCGATCAAATGTCGAAAGACCTGAATCAATTGCAACGGATCGGCGTGGATCGTGGGAAGGGGATCATGGGTGATCCGTGCCATGGAGGCAAGAATTTCGGCATGGAGGAGTTGGAGCGCCTGATCGAATACCCG
This sequence comes from Magnetococcales bacterium DCbin4, assembly GCA_002753735.1. Taxonomy (GTDB): domain Bacteria; phylum Pseudomonadota; class Magnetococcia; order Magnetococcales; family UBA8363; genus UBA8363. The sequence goes on along the minus strand of PEAN01000093.1, from coordinate 1,951 downwards.
TTCACAACTGGTCGGAATCATGGCTCCCTGGCGTGAACCGATCCGGGAAAAATCGAGCAGACCGTTGATCAACCCCTGCATGTGGCGCACACCGTCGACCACCTGCTCCAGATAGAGGTCCACCTTGGCATCCATTGTGCCACGATAACGTTTGACCAGTAGTTGAACGTATCCAGAGATCAGCCGCAACGGCTCCTGGAGATCATGGGAAGCGGCATAGGAAAATTGTTGCAATCCTTGATTGGACTGTTCAAGCTCCCGGGCCAGCGACATCCCCTGGCGCTTCAGCGTCCGGTTCATGAGTTCCAATGATCGGATCCGCTCTTCCCTTTGGGCCTGTTCTTCGATCATCAGCCGAAGGCGAACGTTGGCATGCTCCAACTTTTTCCTGAGCAGGGACAGTTCCAGAAATGTTCCGACCTTCGATGAAAACAACTCTTCCTGGGCGGGTAGTTCGACCCGATCAACCCGGTTCAAACCATCCCCGTGTTCCCGCCCGACCAGGCACCCAAGGTCACTGACCACCATCAGCATGGGCAGGGATTGAAATTCATATGTTTTTTTAATGGAAACGACCATCTCCAAACTTTTTGCGCACATGGAGTCGCCATTCAAAATCACAAGTGCCGGTTCATGCTGCGTCATGAGATCCAAGGCATCTTCCGGCGACTGGACGAGCAGAAGGTGGACATCGAACCGTTCTTCCAACCATCTCGCAAGTGTTGGGACATGGTTGGATTGATCATCCACCATCAGGATCGTTGGGCATTCAGGAAGCGTCGTCTCCAGCGACATCATCTCACCACCATCAATTTTCAGGAACATGTATGCTGCACGGACAAAAGCTTTCAAAACAACATTTTTGAATCTACCTTATCATGCATTTTTATTGCAAGTCCCTTGATATTTTTAAATTATATTTATCTTTCTCATTATTGTTGAACTCCAACGGAAATAAATTGCATTGTTCCCGTGATTCCAGGCGAAAGCGGACATCTGGATCACCTTGTCAATGGGGGTAAAATTTGTTAGGTGTGTTGATGCTTCAACGTCAGGTACCGGGGGGAGGAGGTTCCTTGCTGGATATAACCTTTTGTGAAACGACATCTTTGGATATCACGCAGAATGAGTGAGGAAATACTTCGCTGGATTCATCCCCCTGTACGATTCTTCCCATCATTGCTTGCGACATTCTTTGTTCTATATTTATTCCCCATGGCACGGATCGCTCAGGCTGCCGACCTATCCTGTCCCCGGAGCCCGCCACCGGTCAAGATCAACGTCCGCTTTGAAAAACCCCGCCCCCAATACAACAACCTCCTTTCACGCGAAAAAATCGAGGCCATGATGCCCAGAAAAGAGGTCGGCGCCCATTCAGTCGGCCTGACAAAATCGGAATTATTTTGGAAGGTTTCCACAAGTTTTACGACCGCCTCGCGCACCGACCGGAGTGAGGCATGTGTCTATCTGTCACATTTGACGCTCGACTATGGCTTTGGTTCCACACCGGTCTATATCGACCGCCGCTATACCCCTGGAAGCTGCCCCTATAAAACCATTCTGCAACATGAGGACGGCCATGTTGCCATCCTTGACCGGGAAGGAAGGGCCATCCAAAACTGGCTCAAGCAGAAACTTTCCGCCATCGCCGAATCCCTCCCTCCCACCGTCTCCCGCACGCCGAAGGTCACACAGCAACACCTCCTGGCCCAGATCGAAAAACAGACCAATCCGCTGTTTAACAGCCTCAAGGACCGTCTGGCAGCGGCACACGCCCGATTGGACGCCCCCCGGAATCTGGAAAAAACCCAGAAACAATGTGCCAAATGGTGACTGGGGTTCGCGGTGTCACTGACAGGCCAATATTCAGGGTTTTAATTCTACTTTGTCACATTCATTAATCAGGGATTGTTGACACTCGAAAAATTATTGAAAAAAAAAAGGGGTCTGG